>NZ_VIUK01000004.1:0-354154 GCF_007828295.1 Pseudomonas sp. SJZ080 | reverse complement strand
AAAACTGCGTAACTCTTTGTTTATCAAGGAGTTTTCCGTTTCGACTGCGCCGGAAGTGGGGCGAATTATAGACTTCCAGAATCTGCCGTCAACCCCTGATTTAGCTTTTCTATCAGGAAGTTCAAAATCACCGCTTATATATAGACGCGCCCGCCTTGAATGCGCAGTATATTGCCCAACACTTGAAACAACTCTTTCGCTCCCTGCCTTGGACGATGCCACGCAATGAATGACCAGCCTCGCAGCCTTGCCTCGACCCTGTTCTCGGTGGGCCTGCTCTTAATAGCCATGGCGTCGATACAGTCTGGAGCTTCCCTGGCCAAAAGCATGTTCCCTGTTATCGGCGCTCAAGGAACGACGACCCTGCGATTGATCTTCGCCAGCCTGATCATGATCGTGCTTCTGCGCCCGTGGCGGGCGAAGCTCACCACAAAGTCCCTGCGTACCGTCATCGTCTACGGAATGGCGCTGGGCGGCATGAACTTCCTCTTCTATATGTCCTTGCGCACCGTTCCTCTGGGCATCGCGGTAGCGCTGGAGTTCACCGGCCCCTTGGCGGTCGCCATCTATGCCTCGCGTCGAGCGATCGACTTTTTGTGGATCGCCTTGGCCGCCATCGGATTGATGCTGTTAATACCGACAGGAGCAACAAGTGCCAGTCTTGATCTGCTTGGTGCGGGCTATGCCCTGGGTGCCGGTGTCTGCTGGGCGCTATATATCCTTTTCGGCCAGAAGGCCGGTGCCGACAACGGCGTACAGACTGCCGCACTGGGGGTGATCATCGCCGCGCTGTTCGTCGCGCCTATCGGCATTGTTCATGCGGGCGCCGCGCTGCTGACGCCATCGTTGATCCCTGTGGCCATCGGCGTTGCCATCCTGTCCACCGCCCTGCCGTATACGCTGGAGATGGTCGCCCTGACCCGAATGCCGGCCCGCACGTTCGGAACACTGATGAGTATTGAACCAGCGATCGGCGCGCTGTCAGGTTTACTGTTCCTCCATGAGTTCCTTTCACTGTCACAGTGGATGGCTATCCTGTGCATCATTCTGGCTTCCGTCGGCGCGACCATGACCATGGGAAGCGCCGCCAAGCCCGCCGTTGCGGCGGATTGATACAGGATTTGACGAAGCTCTGGTATTTACCGCGCATTTAGGCCATGTTTAGGCCCGCAACCCAATGTCATACATGGACTTTTCAAGATAGGGATATCAGAGACGCTTCGAGAGAAAGCGAGTGCAGCCAGACCCGGGCACAAAGATCCGGGGACGCTTTAAGGACAGCAATGAAACGAATTTTTATACTGATCGCCGTACTTGCAGTTGCGGGCTGCGCGGCGACATCGGAAACCCATACCAAACGTGGCAAGAAAGGGTTGCATGTCAACTGTTCCGGGCTCTCGTCATCCTGGGACAAGTGCTACACCAGCGCCGCCAATTCGTGCGCGCCGAAGGGATACAAAGTCATCGCCAAGTCCGGAGATGGCGTGGAAGAACCGGGCGATTACCCGTTTGGTCTCAATCCCGCCGGCTATACCAGCCGCAGCATGATCGTCATCTGCAAATAGGTTGATGCCGTCTCTTCAGGTTCGCGGGCCTGCAATCTGACGGCCAATCTCGTCGTAGCTGGACTTCAATACCGTGCGCTGAATCTCTGGGGTAGCGAGCATCCGCGCTACAACCAACGCACCGATGCATTGCGACAGAATGGCCCATGCCAGGCTGTCACTCTCCAGAATCTGCGCCCAACGCTCCTGAAGCCGACAAATCCATTTCTCTGCCTGCTGGCGAATCACCAAGTCTGAACGAGCTATTTCCGCGCCCAATGCCGGCAACGCACAACCGGATTCCGGATGTTCGACATGGGACATGCTCAGGTAGTGCTTCAGGCAGCGTTCGAGCTTTTCACGACCCTGTTTCGCCCCGAGACGTTCCAGACTTTCACACAGCTCTCGCTCGACGATTGAAGCGAACAGTTCATCCTTCGACGAAAAATGACTGTAGAACGCTCCGCCACTCAAGCCAATTGCCTTCATCAAGGCATCGACACCGACCGTAGAGAAACCGGACTTCTTCGCCGACACCGCACTGCTTTCAAGCAGCTTTTCCCTGGTTTCCAGTTTGTGACTGGCCGAGTAACGCATTGCCTTTCCCTCAGGATTGATCGTCTTGACGCCTGCCGAATCGTAGCATAACGTTCGTTTAGTTAACGATCGTTCATCAAAGGGATCTACCCATGAATAACAAGAAGGTCGTACTGGTTGTTGGCGCAGGTGATGCCACGGGCGGCGCTATCGCCAAACGTTTTGCTCAAGAAGGTTTCGTCGCGTGCGTTACCCGGCGCAGCGCCGACAAACTCCAGCCGTTGGTGGACACCATTAATGCTGTTGGCGGTGAAGCCCATGGCTTTGCCTGCGACGCGCGCAAGGAAGAGGACGTGATTGCGCTGGTCGAGCAGATTGAAAGCCAGATCGGCCCCATCGAAGCGTTTGTGTTCAATATCGGCGCCAACGTGCCGTGCAGTATTCTCGAAGAAACCGCTCGCAAATATTTCAAGATCTGGGAAATGGCCTGCTTCTCAGGCTTTCTCAATGCCCGTGAAGTGGCCAAGCGCATGGCCAAACGTCAACGGGGCACGATCCTGTTTACCGGTGCTACCGCCGGTATGCGTGGCGCGGCAGGTTTCGCGGCGTTCGCTGGCGCCAAGCATGGTATTCGCGCGCTGGCCCAGAGCATGGCCCGCGAACTGGGGCCGATGAATATTCACGTCGCTCACGTCGTCGTCGATGGCGCGATCGATACCGATTTCATTCGGGATACGTTCCCTGAGAAGTATGCGACCAAGGATCAGGACGGCATCCTCAATCCCGAGCACATTGCCGAGAATTATTGGTACCTGCACAGCCAGCCTCGCGATGCCTGGACCTTCGAGCTGGATCTGCGCCCCTGGAGCGAACGCTGGTAAAGCCCTCCCTACAACAATAATCAGAGAGCATCGACCATGAGCAAAGCCGTGGAGTTCTACTTCGACCTAGGCAGCCCCGCCACCTACCTGGCTTACACCCAACTGCCGAAAATCTGCGCGCAGACCGACAGTCAGCTGATCTACATTCCAATCCTGCTGGGGGGCATCTTCAAAGCCACCGGCAATGCTTCGCCAGCGACCATCCCGGCCAAAGGCCTCTATATGTTTCAGGACCTGGACCGTTACGCCAAACGCTATGGCGTGCCGCTGAAGTTCAATCCCAACTTTCCCATCAATACACTCATGCTGATGCGCGCGGTCACCGGCATGCAACTGCGCCATCCAGAACGCTTCCAGGCCTTTATCGACTGCCTGTTCCGTGCGATTTGGGTTGAGGGTCGCAACCTCGCTGACCTGGCGACCGTCGCCGCCGTGCTGACGCAGAACGGCTTTGATCCCACTGAAGTGCTGGCTCTGACGGCTGATGAAGACGTCAAAGCCACGCTCAAGAACAACACCGAGAAAGCGGTGCAACGAGGCGTGTTCGGCGCACCCAGCATGTTTGTCGATAACCAGCTGTACTTCGGCCAGGATCGACTGGACTTCATCCGTGAAGCCTTGGCTTAAATCTCGATGACCAACCGCCCCTGAGCCGCGCCCGAAGCGAGCAGCTCATGGGCGGCCTCGGCGGTTTCCAGTGTGAACGTCCGAGGATCCATCAATGGCATCAGCTTGCCCGCCTCTATCAACCGCGCCGTCTCGCGAAGAATCTCCCCGTGATGCTCGCGCCCGACACCGGTGAGCAGCGGCAACAACGTGAACACGCCCGAATACGTTGCCCCGCGAAACGAAAGCGGCGCCAGACTGTGCTGCCCCCAACCGAGGCAACTCAACACATGGCCGTGATACAGCCGCGCCGCCTTGAATGATGCGTCCAGGGTTTCGCCACCGACCGTGTCATAGACGATATCGAAGCCCTCCCCATCCGTATGCTGCGCTACATATTCCTCGACCGAAGACTGGCGATAATCGATAAACGTCGCGCCGAAACCTTCAATGATTGCCTGCTTCCCTGCCGAACCTGTAGCAAACACCTGAGCACCGAAGGCCCGGGCAATTTGTATCGCTACATGACCTACACCACCCGCCCCACCGTGAATCAGCACCTTCTGGCCCGGCCGCACCCGCGCCCGATCCACCAATCCTTCCCACGCAGTAATCAGCACCAGCGGCAAGCCCGCCGCTTCACGCAGGCTTAAATTGCCTGGCTTGCGCGCCAGCAACCGGGCATCGACCGCTGCGTATTCCGCCAATGAGCCCTGCGCACCGCCAATTCCGGTGGCCATGCCATAAACCTCGTCGCCCGGCAGCCATCCGGTTACACCCTCCCCCACAACTTCAACAATTCCCGCCAGATCGATGCCCACTGTCGCCGGCAACGGCTGACGTGCATGAGCCGCCTGGCCGGCGCGGATTTTCCCGTCCAGCGGGTTCACCCCGCTGGCCTTGATCCTGACCAGCACCTGCCCCGCTTCGGGCACCGGTCGTTGAATGGAGGCCAAGCGTAGCGGTGCATTAGCCGAGTCGACAATCAGAGCGCGCATTTCAATCAAGTCAGTCATTTCGCCTATTCCCGTCAGAGGTGTCTGTGGGATAAATCTTCCTCCTGTTCACTCATACCGATAAGACGCCATATAGCTATAGTAAGCATGCCTATTTGGCATCAATGAGAAACCCCGTGGACAAACTCAATGCAATGGCGATCTTCGTCCGAGTCGTCGAACGCGGCAGCTTTTCTGCCGTTGCCCGAGAGATGCGGACCAGCCAGCCAACCATCAGCAAAGTGTTAAAGGCGCTGGAAACCGAACTGGGTGGAAAACTGATCGCCCGCAGCACCCGTCAGCTTTCCCTGACCGATGAAGGTCAGCGCTACTACGATGAATGTCGACAAATCCTCGCGGCCGTCGATGCAGCTGAGCACAGCTTCCAGTCCGGCAGGGAGCGCATTGCCGGTCACCTGCGCATCGGTTCGTCGGTGAGTTTCGGGCGCTTGCAGATTGCCCCGCGCCTGACGGAATTTCTGACACGCCATCCCGGCATCGAAATTGATCTGCAACTGAGTGATCAAAACCAGGACCTGGTCCGCGAAGGGCTGGACGTCACGATCAGAATCGGCGAGCTGCACGACAGCGGCCTGATCGCCCGCCACATCGGCACCACTCATCGAGTGACCGTCGCAGCGCCGGACTACCTCAAGCAACACGGTCAACCGCGATCACCGGAAGAACTGAGCGGGCACAACTGCCTGCAGTTCAACCTGCTGAACAGTCAGAACCTGTGGAGTTACGACAAAGATGCCCAGCGCCACGAAGTGCGGATCAAGGGCAACGCACAAAGCAACAACTCGGAGGCGATCCGCGAGATGGTGTTAGGGGGACTGGGGATTGCGCTGTCGCCGGTATGGCTGTTCAGCGAGGATTTGAAAGCCGGGCGAGTGATGGCGATCCTGCCGGACTACATTGCGCAGTCGTTGCCGATCCATGCCGTGTCCCCGGCGAATCGTCGCCAATCCGCCAGGGTCAAAGCCTTCGTCGATTACATGAGCCAGGCGCTGCAATCAGCGCCTGAACTCAGGCCGATCAGATAGCGGCCGTTCGAGTGTTCAACCACTCCAGCGCTGCGCCGTCGAGCAACGGACTCAAGCGTTCGCGCACCTCGGCGTGGTACGCGTTGAACCATTGTTTTTCGTCCGACGTCAGCAGCGACGGCTCGAGGCAGCGGGTATCAATCGGGCACAGGGTCAGGGTTTCGAATTTCAGGAACTCGCCGAATTCACTCTTGCCCGCTTCACGGTTCAACACCAGGTTCTCGATCCGTACGCCCCAGCGGCCCGGACGGTAAGTACCCGGCTCGATGGAGGTGATCATGCCTGGTTGCATCGCGGTTTGTGGTGCCGCCGCGGCTTGGTAGGCAATCACTTGCGGCCCCTCGTGAACGTTGAGGAAGTAGCCGACGCCGTGCCCGGTGCCGTGACCGTAATCGACGCTTTCCGCCCAGATCGGCGCACGGGCGATGGAGTCCAGCAACGGCGACAAAATGCCCCGAGGGAATTGCGCACGGGACAGCGCAATGACGCCCTTGAGCACTCGCGTGCAATCGCGCTTCTGCTCATCGGTTGGCGTACCGACCGGCACCATCCGCGTGATGTCGGTGGTGCCGCCCAGGTATTGGCCACCGGAGTCGATCAGCAACAGACCGTCGCCTTCGATCACCGCGTGCTCTTCTTCAGTGGCGTGGTAATGCGGCATCGCACCATTGGCATTGAACGCGGCAATGGTGTTGAAACTCAACGACACGTAATCCGGACGACGGGTGCGCGCTGCGGTCAGGTGTTCGTCGATGGTCAGTTCGGTGATGCGTTCACGGCCCCACGCCGACTCCAGCCAGGCGAAGAATTCGCACAGCGCCGCGCCATCCTGCTCCATGGCCTTACGGATGTGCTCGGCATCGGCCAGGCTTTTCTGCGATTTGGCCAATGTCGTCGGGTTCAGGCCTTCGACCAGTTTCACGCCGCTGTTCAGGTTCTCCAGCAAACCGGCGGTGACGCGTGCCGGATCGACTTGCAGGCTCGCGCCGCTCGGCACCGCACGCAAGGCGTCGGCCACTTCGCTGTAGTCGCGCAGGGTTACGCCGTCCTGTTCGAGGATCGCGCGCAGCTCGGCGCTGACTTTGCTCAGGGCCACGAACAGGGTGGCCTGTTGCTGGCTGATCAGCGCAAAGGAAACGAACACCGGGTTGAACGACACATCGCCGCCGCGCAGGTTGAACAGCCAGGCGATGTCGTCGAGGGTGGCGATGAAATGCCAATCGGCCCCCCGCTCTTTCAACACCTCGCGCAGGTTGGCGAGTTTCTCACCACGGCTGACCGTCGCCTGAGGCGGCAAGTGCTGATAGATCGGTTCGTTGGGCAGCGTCGGGCGATCGCTCCAGACTGTGCTCAACAGATCGATGTCGGTACGCAGACGGGCGCCGCGCTCCTCCAGTTTGCCACCCAGCGTACGCGCCGAGGCCACGGCCATCACCGCACCGTCCACCGCGACGACGCCGCCTTCAGGGGTTTGCTCGGCCAGCCAGTCCAGCGGCCCGGGCTGACCCGGTTGCAGCTTGACCAGTTCGATGCCACTGCCCTTGAGTTCCTTGGTCGCTTGCTCCCAATAACGGCTGTCCGCCCAGACGCCGGCGAAATCCGGTGTCACGATCAGCGTGCCGACCGAACCGTGGAAACCCGACAACCATTGCCGCCCCTGCCAGTAACCCGGCAGGTATTCCGACAAGTGTGGGTCGGCCGACGGCACCAGCAGGGCATGAATGCCCTCCCGACTCATCAGCTCGCGGGTGTGCGCCAGGCGCTCGGGCACCGATCCGTTGATCGAAGGCTGCGTACTCATCATGTCTCCTGCTAATCACTTCATCATTATTGTTGAGTGCCGATCCCGGTCGGCGCTTTAAGACGCTACTGCCAGAATGCCGGAGCACTGGCGCAGGCCGCTTTGATCAGTTGTGCCGCCTGGTCGATATCCTGATCGGTGGTGAAACGTCCCAGGCTCAAGCGGATAGTGCGGCTCGCCGAGCGGGCGTCATGCCCCAGGGCCAACAGCACGTGGGAGGGAGCATTGCTGGCGGAGTTGCAGGCCGAGGTCGCGGAAAACGCGATCGAGGCACTCAACGCCGCGGAATTGAACTCGCCTTCGTTGAAGGTCAGGCTCAGGGTATGAGGAATGCGCTGGGTCGGGCTGCCATTGAGGCGAACGCCTGAAATGCTCAGCAGAGGTTCGAGCAAACGTTCACGCAGACGCACGATCCTGGTTTTCTCTTCATCGAACACTTGTGCCGCCAACGCGAACGCTGCCCCCATGGCAGCAATCTGATGAGTCGCCAACGTACCGGAACGCAAACCGCCTTCGTGGCCACCGCCGTGAATCTGCGCCTGCAAACGTTGCTGCGCGCGAGGCCCGACATACAACGCACCGATGCCTTTGGGGCCGTAGATCTTGTGCGCCGAAAACGACATCAGGTCCACCGGCAACCGAGTCAGGTCGATCGCCACTTTCCCCGCGCCCTGAGCGGCGTCGACATGGAACAGTGCATCGCGGGCGCGCACCACTTCGCCAATGGCCGCGATGTCATTGAGCGTACCCAGTTCGTTGTTGACCAGCATCAGCGACACCAGAAAGGTGTCCTCGCGCATCGCCTCGCTGACGGCTTGCGCGGTGATCAAACCTTCCTCGTCCGGCACCAGATACGTCACCGCAACACCCGCGTCCTGCAATTGCTTCGCCGTGTCGAGAATCGCCTTGTGTTCGATCTGGCTGGTGATGACATGGCCCCCGGTCATGCCCCGGGCCTGGGCCACGCCCTTGAGGGCGAGGTTGTTCGATTCGGTGGCGCCGGAGGTCCAGACGATCTGGTCTGCTTGCGCGCCGACCAGTTCGGCCACCTGCTGCCGCGCCTGCTCGACCGTTTGCCGGGCCTGCTGGCCGAACGCATGGGAGCTGGACGCCGGGTTGCCGAAGTTGCCGGAGAAACCCAGACACTCGACCATGACGTGGATGACCCGCTCATCCACCGGCGTGGTGGCGGCGTAATCGAAATACAACGGACGTTTATTCATAAAAGACTCGCAGAGCTTGTTCCGGGATCAGGTGCTGGGAACCAGTCAACCAGCAATACCTGATCGGATGCGTAATAGAAGTACGACTTCATTGAAAAGTGCGTAGGAACGCTCCTGAAGTCGAGCTTAACAGGCATCGGGCAACCGGATGAAGCAATGCGTCAGCTAAAGCTTTCGAGCAACAACGGATACAACGAAACCACCAGCAGCGCGGCCATGCCCCAGTTGAACAGGCGTAACCAGCGACGATCCTTGAGTACGTTGCGCAACAGCGTGCCGCACGCCGCCCAGACACCGACGCTCGGCAGGTTGATCAGGGCGAAGACCGCCGCAATCACGACCACATTGGTGAAATAGCCCTGCATCGGTGTGTAGGTGCTGATCGCACCGATGGCCATGATCCACGCCTTGGGATTGACCCACTGGAACGCCGCCGCGCCGAGGTAGCTGATCGGTTTGCTCTCCCCCTGTTCGCCGTCGGATACCGGCCCGGAATGGGCGATTTTCCACGCCAGGTACAGCAAATACGCCGCGCCGACATAACGCAGCACGGTGTAGAGCAACGGATAGGTTTGAAACACCGCGCCCAGGCCGAAACCGACTGCCACGACGAGCACAAAGAAGCCGCAGGTAATGCCAAGCATATGGGGGATGGTGCGGTTAAAGCCGAAGTTCACACCCGATGCCAGCAACATTGTGTTGTTAGGGCCGGGAGTGATTGAGGTGACGAGGGCAAACAGGGCAAAGCCCAGCAGCAGATCGAGCGAGAGCGTCATCGGTGGCAGTCCATCAGGGTCAGTCAGGTACTGACCCTATCGCACACCCCGGGGGAAACCCATGGACAGTTGCATGAAACTTCGAGCGGTACAGTCGCTCAGCTTGGACGGCCGTGAAGCTGGACAGCACGCTCGGCGTTCATCTCGCCTTGTTTGTCGAAACTGAAGGACTTCTGCGGTTCGCCAAGCAATTCAGCTTTTTTGGCGTGGTATTCGTCGAAAGACAAGCCGCGACGATTCAACGCTTCCAGCGCCAGTTCCCGGGTTTCTTCAGCGGTATAGGGCCGCAACTCCGGAGACACATGGCTGGCACAGCCGGCGAGAACGGAGACCGCGAGCAACAAGAAAGTGGTGAGTAGGGTTTTCATGATGTGGCGTCCTGGCATCTGGGTTCGGGGCAATGAACACAGGCTACCCGCGCCTTTCGATGAGCAGAAATCAACGCTTTCGATAGTGGGTATTGAGACCCGTTGCAGGCGCCGGCTTGCTGGCGAGGACGGCCGTAAGAACACCGTATGACTCAAGGGCCTCATCGCCAGCAAGCCGGCGCCTGCAAGGGACGATCATATTTCTTAATGATCTATAAATATCAAACAATGTTCTTTTGAGGAATAACAAAGAGCCTTTATAACAACCCCATCGCCTTTCACAACTGTTGCCCGCGCAACTGTTTGCCAGGCAACAGTCATTCAACAAACAGTCCTTCAAATCGAACAGCGCGCGTTCATCAATACGCTGCAAGCCACGGAAAACAAGGGCTCGATGGATTGGTACAGCTCTTGCTCAAGCCCTGTGACTACTCACTGCTCGCTGAGCAACTGTTTAAAAAAGGAACTGATCATGTCGCGTCCATTGAAAGTCGTTGCCCTGTCCGGCGGTACCTGGCGGCCGTCCCGCACCTTAGTGCTGACCCAGGCGCTGTTAGCCGAGCTGGCCGGGCAATTGCCGATCGAGAGCAAGCTGATCGAACTGGGCGACATTGCGCGTCCACTGGGCGCTGCACTGTCGCGCCAGGAACTGAGCGCAGACATCGAAGCCGAGCTGCAAGCCATCGAAAACGCTGACCTGCTGATCGTCGCCGCGCCGGTTTATCGCGGTTCGTACCCGGGCCTGCTCAAACACCTCTTCGACCTGATCGATCTGAACGCGCTGATCGACACCCCGGTGCTGCTCGCTGCCACCGGTGGCAGTGAACGGCATGCGCTGGTCCTCGATCATCAGCTGCGGCCGCTGTTCAGTTTCTTCCAGGCGCTGACCCTGCCGATCGGCGTCTACGCCACCGAAGCCGATTTCGCCAATTACCAAATAACCAGTGAGCCCTTGAAGGCCCGCATTCGTCTTGCTGCAGAACGCGCCGCGCCGTTGTTTGGCGTGCACCCCAAAAATCTGCTGAAAATCGCTTAAGGATCTCTTCATGGATGTTTTCTGGTTTCTGCCGACCCACGGCGACGGCCATTATCTGGGCACCACTCAGGGCGCACGTCCTGTGACCCTCAACTACCTGAAACAAGTGGCACAGGCCGCCGACAGCCTCGGCTACCACGGCGTGCTGATTCCCACCGGGCGCTCCTGCGAGGATTCGTGGGTGATCGCTTCGGCGTTGGTGCCGTTGACCGAACGCCTGCGCTACCTGGTGGCGATTCGTCCAGGCATCATCTCGCCGACGGTCTCGGCGCGCATGGCGGCCACGCTGGACCGGCTGTCCAACGGCCGTTTGCTGATCAACGTGGTGACCGGCGGCGACCCGGACGAAAACCGTGGCGACGGCATTTTCCTCGATCACAGCGAACGCTACGAAGTCACCGACGAATTCCTGAAGATCTGGCGCCGGGTGCTGCAAGGCGAAGCGGTGGACTTCGAAGGCAAACACCTGCAAGTGCAGAACGCCAAGGCGTTGTATCCGCCGGTACAGAAACCCTATCCGCCGCTGTACTTCGGTGGTTCGTCGGAAGCGGCCCATGAACTGGCGGCTGAACAGGTCGATGTCTACCTGACCTGGGGCGAACCGCCGGCCGCGGTGGCCGAAAAACTCGCCGATGTACGCGAGCGCGCGGCACGCAACGGGCGCACCGTGAAGTTCGGGATTCGCCTGCACGTGATCGTGCGCGAGACCGCCGAAGAGGCCTGGAAAGCCGCCGACAAACTGATCGAGCACATCAGCGACGAGACCATCGCCGCCGCGCAGAAGTCGTTCTCGCGTTTCGATTCCGAAGGCCAGCGGCGTATGGCCGCGTTGCATGACGGACGTCGCGACAACCTGGAAATTGCCCCCAACCTCTGGGCCGGTGTCGGCCTGGTGCGCGGTGGCGCGGGGACGGCGCTGGTGGGGGATCCGCAGCAAGTGGCGGCGCGAATCAAGGAGTACGCGGACTTGGGGATCGAGAGTTTCATCTTCTCCGGTTACCCGCACCTTGAAGAGGCGTATCGCTTTGCCGAGCTGGTGTTCCCCTTGTTGCCTGAACCGTACGCCAGCCTGGCCGGCCGCGGTGTCACCAACCTCACCGGGCCGTTTGGCGAAATGATCGCCAATGATGTGCTGCCCGCCAAAGCCACGGCCTGACAAGCAATCCCTGTGGGAGCGGGCTTGCTCGCGAAAGCGTCCGTACATTCGACATTTGTTTTGAAGGTGACGACGCCATCGCGGGCAAGCCCGCTCCCACAGGGGAATGCGCCGACTTCCATGAGGAACCCCGCGTGACTGCCAAGCCGCAAAGCGCCCTGTTATCCCCCCTGCACACCGCCCGCCGTTTGGCCGCCGAATTTGCGTTGACCGCTGTCGAGCGCGACGAGCGCGGTGGTACGCCTAAAGCCGAGCGTGACGCGTTGCGCCACAGCGGCCTGCTCGCCTTGAGCATTCCGGTCCAGTACGGCGGCCTCGGCGCCAGCTGGAGTGAAACCCTGACCATCGTGCGCGAGTTCGCCAAGGTCGACAGCTCGATTGCCCACGTCTTCGGTTTTCATCACTTGATGCTTGCCACCGTGCGCCTGTTCGCCCGGCCCGAGCAATGGCAGCCGTGGTTCGAACAAACGGCACGCAAGAACTGGTTCTGGGGCAATGCCCTCAACCCGCTGGACACGCGCACCGTGGTGAAGAAACTCAGTGGCTGGCGCGAGTTTTCCGGCAAGAAAAGTTTCTGCTCCGGCGCGAGCGATTCGGAAATGCTGATTGCCTCGGCGGTCGACGAAAGTGCCGGCGGCAAGTTGTTGATCGCCGCCATTCCCAGTGGTCGCAGCGGCATCACCCTGCACAACGACTGGAACAACATGGGCCAGCGCCAGACCGACAGCGGCAGCGCCACGTTCGAACGGGTGCGGGTCGAAGAATCGGAACTGCTGCTCGATCCTGGCCCGCTGAGCACACCGTTCGCCTGCCTGCGCCCCTTGATCGCGCAGCTCACCTTCACGCACATGTTCCTCGGCATCGCCGAAGGCGCCTTCGAAGAGGCGCGGCAATACACCCTCACCGAAACCCGTCCATGGCACAAATCCAACGTTCAAGATGTGCGTCAGGACCCCTACGTGCTCGGCCATTACGGCGAATTCTGGGTGGCGCTTGAAGGGGTTCGATTGCTGGTGGAACGCGCGGCCGATCTGCTCGACAAGGCCTGGGCGAAAGGCCCGAACCTCAGCGCCGAAGAACGCGGACATCTGGCCACGGCCATTGCCACGGCCAAAGTCGCCGCCACCCGCAACGGCCTCGAACTCTGTAGCCGGCTGTTCGAGGTGACCGGCGCGCGTTCGACTCACGCCTCCCTGCGACTGGACCGCCATTGGCGCAACCTGCGCACGCAAACCCTACACGACCCGGTGGATTACAAACTCCATGAACTGGGCGATTGGGCACTGAACCAGTCCCTGCCGATTCCGACTTTCTATTCATAGCCTTCTCATGGAGCCTGCCCCATGCAACTGCTGACCCTACCGCCCTCGCCTGCCCTGGCCACCTCCATCCGCGCCACCGCCCAGGTGTTCGAAGACCCGAAATCCCAGGCCCTGCTCGCCCACATCCAACAAGTCGCGCCCAGCGAAGCCAGCGTGCTGATCATTGGCGAAACCGGCACCGGCAAGGAGTTGGTGGCGCGACATATCCACAACCTCAGCGCCCGGCGTAACCGCCCGTTCGTGGCGGTGAACTGCGGTGCGTTTTCCGAATCGCTGGTCGAGGCCGAGCTGTTCGGCCACGAAAAAGGCGCGTTCACTGGGGCCTTGAGCGCCAAGGCCGGCTGGTTCGAAGAAGCCGATGGCGGGACGTTGTTCCTCGATGAAATCGGTGATCTGCCGATGGCGATTCAGGTCAAGTTGCTGCGGGTGTTGCAGGAGCGCGAAGTGGTGCGACTGGGTTCGCGCAAAAGCATTCCGATCAACGTGCGCGTGCTGGCGGCGACCAACGTGCAGCTGGAAAAAGCTATCAACGCCGGGCATTTTCGCGAGGATCTGTATTACCGCCTCGATGTGGTCAGCCTGGAACTGAGCCCGCTGCGTGATCGCCCCGACGACATCCTGCCGCTGACCCGACACTTCGTCGAAGCCTACAGCCAGCGCCTGGGCTACGGCACCGTCACCATCAGCAAAGAGGCCGAACTGAAACTGCGCAGCTACAGTTGGCCGGGCAACATTCGCGAACTGGAAAACGTCATTCACCACACCCTGCTGATCTGCCGTAACGGGGTGATCGAACGCGATGACTTGCGCCTGTCGAACATGCGCATCGAGCGTCAGGACGATCACCATGCGGGCGTCGACGACTCACCGGAAGCCTTGCTTGACCGGGCGTTTCAGAAGCTCTTCGAGGAACAGGCCGGCGCGCTGCACGAGAAGGTCGAAGACGCGCTGTTGCGAGCGGCTTATCGTTTCAGTCATTACAACCAGGTGCACACCGCTGCCCTGCTGGGCTTGAGCCGCAACGTAACGCGCACGCGACTGATCAAGATCGGCGAACTGGCGGTGAACAAGCGCCGGCCCACGGAAAACGTGCAAGGCGAGCGCCTGATGCAATTGTCGATTTAACCCACCAGATTGCAGTGCAACGCGTCGTCATGGCTACGTTCCAGACTGTGCAGCACCTGGAACGAGCCGAAGGTCACGGTTTTCGCCTGATAGGCGCGAATCAGCTGCCAGAAATCCTGCTCGCCGCTTTCAAAACTGCGGAACGCGGCTTCCCCCGCCTCGCGAGATTGCCATTGCAGGTAATTGAGCACCCGCCGGCCGTCGTCGCTGGCCTGGATACTGGCACTCAGAAATCCGCTGTAGCCCTGGGCCAGACGTTCGGTCTGCCTCGATAACGCCGACACCAACGCAGGTTGTTGATGGGGCTCGATCTCGAATTCGATCAACTGGGTGAAGCTGCGATTTTTCTCTGGCGCTTGCATGAAGAGTCCCCGCTGACGTGTAAGGCGGATCTTGCGATCCGAAGGCTTGCAGGGTAAAACCTCAAGTTAACTAGAGGTCAAGGGGCATTTGTTAAATGATCACCTCGGAAAATCTGCATAAAGAACTCACTGTCGGCCAATTGGCCGCCCGCAGCGGCGTGGCGGTCACGGCGCTGCATTTTTATGAGTCCAAGGGGCTGATCACAAGCAATCGCAATCAGGGCAACCAGCGGCGCTATCCACGGGAAGTGTTGCGGCGGGTGGCGCTGATCAAGGTGGCGCAGCGCCTGGGGATTCCGTTGGCGGAGATTGGTGAGGCGTTGAAAACCCTGCCGGATAACCGGGCGCCGACGGCGGCGGATTGGAAGGTGTTGTCGGCGCAGTGGAGCCGGGAGCTGGATGAGCGGATCAAACAGCTGACCTTGCTGCGGGACAAGCTCAATGGCTGTATCGGTTGTGGGTGTTTGTCGATGGAGGCGTGTCCGTTGCGTAATTTTGGGGATGTGCTGGGAGAGCAAGGGCCGGGGGCGCAGCTTCTTGAATCGGGGACAGATCCTAAATAGCGGCGCGTCCATCGCGGGCAAGCCACGCTCCCACAGGGTTTATGTTGTTCACCATTATTCAAACGACACAAAACCTGTGGGAGCGTGGCTTGCCCGCGATGGCGTCCTGTCTATCAACAAAAATTTAGAACCCCGGCGCAATCTGTCCTTTGTAGCGGGTCAGAATGAACTGCCGAACCTCATCGGAATTCAACGCCTTGGCCAGTTTCTGCAAACCCGGGTCATTGATGTTGTCCGGCCGGGCCACCAGAAACTCGATGTACAGGCTCTTGCCCTTCTCGACGATCAACGCGCTGTTAGTGTCGATCCCGGCTTCCAGGGCGTAGTTGGCGAAGACAAACGCCAGGTCCACCTGGCTCACCGAACGCGCCAGCAACGCACCTTCCAGTTCACGGATTTTCAGGTGTTTCGGGTTTTCGATGATGTCCCGCTGAGTCGCCAATGTATTGCTCGGGTCCTTTAGCTTGATCAGCCCGGCCTCGTGTAACAGCACCAGCGCGCGACCGGTGTTCACCGGGTCGTTGGGGATGGACACGGTGGCGCCATCCTTCAGTTCGGCGATGTTTTTGATCTTGGTCGAATAGGCCCCGAACGGTTCGATGTGCACGCCGACCACCGGCACCAGGTCGGTGTGGCGGGTTTTATTGTAGTCATCGAGAAACGGCCGGTACTGGTAATAGTTGGCGTCGAGATTCTTCAGGGCCAATTGCTGGTTGGGCTGGATGAAGTCGGTGAAGACCTTGATGTCCAGATCCACGCCTTCCTTGGCCAGGGTCGGTTTGACGAACTCGAGGATCTCCGCGTGCGGCACCGGCGTGGCACCGACGGTGAGTTTTTCGTTGGCGTGAACGCTCAACGAGACGAGTGCAGCCAGAATGGCCAGGGTCTTTTTCATGTTGTGCTCCTAGGCAGATTGAGTGGCCGTCGTGGGGTGGACGTGGGCCTGAGTGTTTTTCTTGAATCGAATATTTAGCGTCGGCTGTAACGCGCCACTAATCGGTCGCCGGTCATTTGCAGGGCCTGGACCAGAATCAGCAAAAGCACCACGGTAACCACCATCACGTCCGTCTGAAATCGCTGGTAGCCGTAGCGGATCGCCAGGTCGCCGAGACCGCCGCCGCCAATCACACCGGCCATTGCCGTGTAATCCACCAGCACAATCGCGGTCACCGTGACCGCCGCCAGCAACCCGCCCCTTGCTTCGGGCAACAAGGTGTGGCGGATGATTTGCCAGGTGGTGCCACCCAGGGCCTGGGTCGCTTCCACCACCCCGCGATCGACTTCGCGCAAGGCGGTTTCCACCAGCCGTGCGAAGAACGGCGTGCAGCCGACCACCAGCGGCGGAATGGTCCCCGGCACGCCGAGTGAGGTGCCGACCAGCAGCGTGGTCAGCGGAATCAACACGATCAGCAAAATGATGAACGGTAGCGAACGCAGCATGTTCACGATGACTGACAGCACCCGATAAACGCCGATGGCTTCGTGCAACTGGCGCTTGCCGGTGAGGAACAGCAGTACACCCAACGGCAACCCCGGCAGCACGGTAAAACCGAGGGCGGCACCGAGCATGCTCAACGTATCGAGGCAGGCCTGGCCGATATCGGCCCAGTAAATATTTTTGAACAATTCGGCCATGATCAGGACCAGTCGTGGCGCGGCGGTTTCACGCCATTGAGCAACCAGTTGCCGACCACGTGGTACTTCCAGCGCACCGGGTCATGCAAGGTGTGCACCCGGGCGTTACGCCAGTGCCGGTCGAAGTTGTGCTTCTTCAAGGTCGAGCGGGTGCCGCCGAGTTCGAACAGTTTGTTACTGGCTTCGATGGCGATTTCAGTGGACAGCACTTTGGCCTTCGCAACCGCAAGGGACGCTTGGGCGACGTTGTCTTCATCGGGTGCCGAACGCGCCGCATCCAGCGCCCAACCGGCGCGTTCCAGCAACGCTTCGGCGGCCTCCAGGCGAATCTCCAGACCGCCGACCTGAATGATGGTCAACGGATCTTCGCTGGCCTTTTCCACGCCCGCATCGATCCATGGCCGAGCGAATTGCTGAACGAAGGCGATGGTGTCGCGCAGGGCTGCGCGGGCGATGCCGGCGTCGATGGCGGCGGTGGTCAACTGCGCGAACGGGCCGGCCAGGGTCGGGCTCTCATAGGAGCGATAAGTCGGGAACACATTGAACGCCGCAACGTGCAAATCCTCCGCCAGCACGGTCCCGCTGGACGTGTTGCGCTGACCGATGCTGTCCCAGTCGTCGACGATCACCAGCCCTTGGGTGCCGCGCTCGACGAAAGACAGCTGGCCCTTCTGCTCTTCATCCAGCGCCAGCACCGCCAGCCAGTGGGCGTAGAGCGAGCCGGTGCAGTAACCCTTGCGGCCGTTGATCACATGGCCGTCGCCATAGCGGCGAATGGTCGCCTGAATGTCCTGCACGTTCTTGCCGCCGGTTTCCGACAGGGCGTTGGCAAACCGATGCCCTTGCAACGCCAGGCCAAAGAAATGCGCCTGCTGCTCGGGCGTGCCTTGCAGGCGGATGTCTTCCAGCAGGCAATAGTGGTTTTGCGGGATCTGCCCCAGGGACGGATCGGCCGCCGAGATGATGGCGATGACCTGCGCCAGCACCGCGTAGGACACCTGCGCGCCACCGAATTCCTTCGGCACGCTGATGCCCCATAAGCCACTGTTGGAATACAGGTCGACGATCTCGGCAGGCACCTGGCGCGTGCGGTCGCGTTCGGCGTCCTGTTCCAGCAAAACCGCGGCGACGCGCTCGCCCACGCGCAAGGCTTCGGCGTCGTCGGCGATCCGATGGGCGGCCGGCGGGTTGATCGGGTAAACGGCAGATTCAGGCATGCATGTCTCTCGGCACCAGTGTTTACCAGAGGACATTGCAGCTTCTGTGCCTGACCGCCCGAGCCCGTTTTTTCGGGCAGTTCAGGGCGTTCTCAAGCAGTTTCGAGTAAGAAACCCGAGCAATCTGCTGTATCGCTGTTGATGGCTCAACAGCAGCGTCGTCATGCCCACCCCCCGTAGGAGCTGCCGAAGGCGGCGATCTTTTGACCTTGATGTTCGTCGCCCCGACGCCTGAATCATGATCAAGATCAAAAGATCGTCGCCTTCGGCAGCTCCTACTATATTTGTATGCTCGCGACATTTTTATCCCATAACAAAAACAGGGAGAACCGTCATGAGCGTCAAACCCATTCCAGAGGGTTATCACAGCATCACCCCGTACCTGGGCATCCAGAAAGCGGCAGAAGCCATCGAGTTCTACAAGAAAGCCTTCGGTGCCACTGAAGTCATGCGCCTGTCCATGCCCGACGGCGGCATCGGTCACGCCGAACTGCGCATCGGCGATTGCCCGATCATGCTCGGCACGCCGTGCGACCAGGGGCCGTTGAGCAATCCGGACACGTCACCGTCCGTGGGCTTGCATCTGTATGTGAACGATGTGGACAAGTCATACAAACAGGCGATTGCGGCCGGCGGCACGGTGGTGTCCGAGGTCAAGGATCAGTTTTATGGCGACCGATCGGGGACGTTGAAGGATCCCTATGGGCATTTGTGGTTTCTGGCCACGCGCAAGGAGGATCTGACCCAGGATCAGATTGAGCAGCGGGCGAAGGAGATGTTTCAGCAGGGTTGAGATCATCGGTGCCTGACCCGGCCTCTTCGCGAGCAAGCCCGCTCCCACATTGGAATGCATTCCCCTGTGGGAGCGGGCTTGCTCGCAAAGAGGGCCTGACAAATACCACACATCCCCCTCAAACACACTTCATGAACAACCGCACCACGCTTTGCGCCTTGCCCTCACCGCGCAACACTTTCAGGATGCAGGCAACTACAACAAGGAGGCCTCCATGTTCGCCGGATTCCTGAAAGACCAGCGCCACGTCAACGGTGTCGACATTGCCTATCGCATGGGCGGCAGCGGGCCGGGCCTGCTGTTGCTGCACGGACACCCGCAGACCCATGTCATCTGGCACAAGGTCGCCGAACAACTGGCCGAGCACTTCACCGTGATCGCCGCCGACCTGCGCGGTTACGGTGACAGTGGCAAACCGTTGGCCAACGATCACCATACAAATTACTCCAAACGCGAGATGGCCAAGGATGCCGTGGCGCTGATGAGCGCCTTGGGCTTCGAGCGGTTCTCGGTGCTGGCCCACGACCGTGGCGCCCGCGTCGCCCATCGCCTGGCGCTGGATCATCCGGACGCCGTGCAACGCATGGTGCTGCTCGACATCGCCCCCACGCTGGCGATGTACGCGCAAACCAATGAAGCCTTTGCCCGCGCCTATTGGCACTGGTTCTTCCTGATCCGCCCGGCGCCGTTACCGGAAACCTTGCTCGAAGCCGACCCCGAAGCCTACTTGCGCAATGTGATGGGCAGTCGCAGCGCCGGTCTGAAACCCTTCACCGCCGAAGCCTTTGGCGAATACCTGCGCTGCCTGAAGCTGCCGGGCACTGCGCGGGCAATCTGCGAGGATTACCGCGCCAGTGCCAGCATCGACCTGGAGCACGACCGTGCCGACCTCGACGCCGAGCATCATATAAACCTGCCGTTGCTGGTGCTGTGGGGCGCCGAAGGCACGGTCGGACGCTGTTTCGAACCGCTCAGGGAATGGCAACTCGTTGCCACCGACGTGCGCGGCAAAGCGCTGCCCGCCGGTCATTACATCGCCGAAGAAGCCCCCGGACTGTTGCTTGCCGAAGTGCTGGGTTTCCTGCGCTGACACCTGCACCGCGCTGCTATGCTGGCGGCTCATGCCGCCAGTGCCCGTTCTGTCATGACCACCAAGAAAGACACCGTGCCCCTTCCCGAAGACTTGCGTGTATTCCTCACCGTCGTGCGCAAAAGCGGTTTCGCCGCGGCCGCCGATGAACTGGGCCTGTCGCCCGCCTACGTCAGCAAGCGCATCCAGATTCTCGAAACCACCCTCGGCACGCGCCTGTTGCACCGCACCAGTCGCCGCATCGCCCTGACCGAGGATGGCGAGCGCGTGCAGCGCTGGGCGTTGCGCATTCTCGATGACTTTCAGCAACTGCACGATGAACTCTCCGACGCCCATGACCGCCCTCGCGGGCGTCTGCATCTGTGCAGCAGTTTCGGTTTCGGCCGTCACCACGTGGCGCCGGCCGTGTCGTTGCTGGCTGAGCGCTACCCGGACCTGGAGATTCGCCTCGACCTGTTCGACCGGGTGGTGGACATCGTCAGTGAAGGCTTCGATCTGGAGATCCGCGTCGGCGACGATATTCCCGGTCAGCACATCGGTCGGCGCCTGGTGAGCAATCGGCGAGTGGTGTGCGCGGCGCCTGGTTACCTGCAACGCCAGGGTGTGCCGCAGACGTTAAGCGAGCTGGAGCAACATCATTGCCTGGTGATCAAGGAGCGTGACAACGCGTTCGGCATCTGGAACCTGGAGCGCGACGGGGTTCAAGAAAGCGTGCGGGTCAGCGGACCGCTGTCGTCGAATAACGGCGAGATTGTCTTGCAGTGGGCACTGGACGGACGCGGTGTGGTGCTGCGGTCATTGTGGGATGTAAAACCGCTGCTGGATCAGGGGCGGTTGGTGCAGTTGCTGCCCGAGTACAGTCAGAGCGCCAACGTCTGGGCGGTGTACCCGACACGGCTGGCGTACTCGGGGAAGTTGCGGGCGTGCGTGGAGTTTTTGCAAGCGCATTTCGAGGATCTATCGGTATAACGCATTCCCTGTAGGAGCCGGCTTGCTGGCGATAGCGGTGTATCAGGCGATGAGATTGTTGACTGGACGGACGCTATCGCCAGCAAGCCGGCTCCTACAGAGGGTGGTGTCAGCTCAGCCAGGGGTTGGCGGCCAGGTGTTGGCGTTCGAAGGCTTTGATCTGGTCGCTGCGCTGCAAGGTGCTGCCGATGGCGTCGAGGCCGAGCAACAGCGCGGTTTTGCGCAAGGTGTCGATTTCGAACGGGATGAGCTCGCCGTCGTGGAGGCGAATCTCCTGAGCCTGCAGATCAACGCTGATCTGCGCCCCCTCAGGCTGGCTGACGACCCGGCCGAGCCGCTGCAACAGCGGTTCATCGAGGGTAATCAGCAACACGCCGTTGCGCTGGCAGTTGTCATAAAAGATCCCGGCAAAACTGCTGCCGATCAGCGCGCGGATGCCCATCTGCTTCAAGCCCCAGACCGCATGTTCCCGGCTCGACCCACAGCCAAAATTCGGCCCGACCACCATGAAACTCGCGCCCTGCCATGCCGGTTGATTGAGCACGAACTCAGGGTTGGGCTGGCCGTCAGTCAAAAACCGCAAATCGAAAAACAACCCTCGATCCAGGCCGGCGCGGTCGATGCCCTTGAGAAACTGCTTGGGCATGATCACATCGGTGTCGATATTGGCCGCCAGCATCGGCGCAGCCTTGCCGCTGACGCGGGTGAACGGTTGCAGGCTCATGGGCGATCTCCAAAGTGGCGAATGTCGGTCAGGCGGCCGGTGATCGCGGCAGCGGCGACCATTGCAGGGCTCATCAAATGCGTGCGAGCGCCGGCGCCCTGGCGGCCTTCGAAATTGCGGTTGGTGCTGGAAGCGCAGCGATCGCCCGGCGCCAGCACGTCGTCGTTCATGGCCAGGCACATCGAGCAACCGGACTGCCGCCACTCGAACCCGGCGTCGATAAAGATCGCCGCCAGGCCTTCCGCTTCCGCCTGATTGCGCACCTCGGTGGAGCCCGGCACGATCATCGCCCGCACGTGCCCGGCAACGCGTTTGCCTCGCACCACGCTGGCAGCATCGCGCAAGTCTTCGATGCGCGCGTTGGTGCAGGAGCCGATGAAGGCGTGACTGATGACGATGTCGCTCAGCGCCATCCCGGCTTCCAGGCCCATGTAATTCAGGGCGCGGCGCATGTCTTGACGCAGGATCAGGTCGCTGACGTCTTGCGGGTCCGGTACACGGGCGCCGATCGGTGATGCCTGGTCCGGGCTGGTGCCCCAGGTGACCATCGGCTCCAGTGAGCTGGCGTCCAGCGACACTTCACGGTCGAACTGCGCATCGGCGTCGCTGTGCAAGGCGCGCCATTGCTCGACGGCCTGCTCCCACAATGCGCCTTTGGGTGCACGGGGCTTGTCCTTGAGGTAAGCGAAGACTTTTTCGTCCGGCGCCATGAACGCGCCACGCGCCCCGGCCTCCACCGCCATGTTGCAGATGGTCATGCGCGCTTCGACGCTGAGCGCATCGATGGTCGAACCGCAGAACTCAATGGCATAGCCCGTGGCCCCGGACGCGCCGATCCGGCCGATCAGCGCCATGATCACGTCCTTGGACGTCAGCCCCGGCGCCAGTGCACCGTCCACCGTTACACGCAGGCTTTTCAGGCGTTTGTAGACCAGGGTCTGAGACGCCAGCAGGTGTTCGATCTCCGAAGTGCCGATACCAAAACCGAACGCGCCGAGAGCGCCGTACGTGGTGGTGTGGCTGTCGCCCGCGGCAATCACCATGCCGGGCAGGATGAAGCCTTGCTCCGGGGCAATGACGTGTTCGATGCCTTGGCGCTTATCGAGGATGTCGAGCAATTCGATGCCGAAGTCCCGGCAATTTTCCGCCAGGTACGACACCTGCCGCGCCCCGCCGGTGTCCGGCATGGCGGCCACGCGATTCGGTGCTGTGGGGTTGACGTGATCGACCACCGCCAGCGCGGTGCTGGCGCGCCAGACTCCGCGTCTGGCCTCGCGCAGACCGCTGAATGCCTGGGGACTGGTGTATTCATTGATGACCTGGCGGTCGATGTACAACAGGACGTGGCCCTGGTCATCGAGACGACACACCGTGTGGGAATCGATGTGTTTGTCATAAAGGGTTCTTGCTGAAGTCATGGGATATTCGCTCAGGCTCGCGGGTTTCAGGCGTCTGCGCCCCATCTTAGGCAGTCGCCCGGCCCCATCAATGGCCGCAGAGTGATCCCGTGAACCATGTTTCGTGTTGGATCAAGGCAGCACAGCAATCTGAAATGAATGCAGGTCCCCTGTGGGAGCGGGCTTGCTCGCGAAGGCGGTATGTCAGGCACCCTATCTGTTACTGCCACACCGACTTCGCGAGCAAGCCCGCTCCCACAGGGGGTTATGCGTTTTCAGCAATAGGAAACATTTACTTTCATATCCCGGTTCGGGATTTCTGATTCTCATTCGTCTTATAGAGATGCAGGCGGTTCGCGTAGGCAAAAGCCACGACCGTACTTTTCATGGACCCCATGCTGGGAAGCCCGCAGCCAAGGCCCTCTCATCCATACAAGACCTTGATCATGTCAAAGAAATCCCGTTCAAAACTCTGGTTTCTGGTCCATAGCTGGCTGGCGCTCCCCATCTGGTTTTTTGTGCTGATCGTCTGTGTGACCGGCACGTTGGCGGTGATCAGCCAGGAAATCGTCTGGCTGGCCAACCCGCAGATGCGCGCCAGCCAACCCGAAGGCGATGCGCCGCTGCTGAGCTACGACCAGATCATCGCGGCGATCAAGCAAGCTGAGCCGCAGATCCTGGTCGAGAGCATCAGCCGCCCCGACGAATCGCATTTCGCCCTGGACGTGGAAGTCACCTACCCCGATGGCCGTTCGGTGGTGGTGTACGTCAACCCGTACAGCGGCGTGATCCAGGGCACGGCTCCGCAATTCAACTTCAGGGCCTTCACCCGCGCCTTGCACGGCTGGTGGCTGGTGCCGTTCACCAATGGCTACAGCTGGGGCTGGTACCTGGTGTCGTTTCTCAGCCTGCCGCTGCTGGCTTCGCTGATTACCGGGCTGGTGGTCTACAAGCGCTTCTGGAAAGGCTTTCTGCGACCGACCCTGCGCCTGCGTCACGGCGCGCGGATTTTCTGGGGCGACTTTCACCGCCTCAGCGGCATCTGGTCGATCTGGTTCATCGCGGTGATTTCCGTGACCAGCACCTGGTTCCTGATCGAAGCGTTCATGTTCGATAACCAGATCACGATTTCCACCGCCCCGGTGGCGCCCGTGGTTCCGCGCGAAAGCGTGCCCCTCACTGCCGATGGCTCGCCGGCACCGATGATCAGCCTTGAAACCGCGATCCGCGAAGCGAAGCAACGCATTCCCGGCCTCGAAGACAGCTTCGTCAGCCTGCCCGCCAATGCCTACAGTTACCTCTCGGTCGGCGGCCGCAGCTGGTATCCGCTGATGTTCCAGACCGCCGAAATCAACCCATACACCGGCGATGTCGCTGTCACCCGCCTGCTCTCGGACCGTTCGGGGCTGGAGCTGGTGACCGAATCGATACGCCCGCTGCACACCGGCGATTTCGGCGGGCTCTGGATCAAGCTGATCTGGTTCTTCTTCGGCCTGCTCCTGAGCATGATGGTCCTCAGCGGCCTGCTGATCTGGACCAAGCGCACCGCCCTGGCCACCGCCAACGCCCTCAAGCGCAGCCACAAACGCCCGCGCACTGCCGACGCCGCTCAAGCCACCCGCCGCGACACCACGGAGGTCAGCCAATGAGCCTGTTCACCGCCGAAAAACCGGGCTCCAGACTGAGCCGCTTCTGGCACAAATGGCGCTTCCACATCAACGTTCTGCTGTTGCTGGTACCGCTGGGCTTCATGCCTAAATACTTCGCCGATGCCGCGCTGTTTCGCGGGGACACCGGCCTGGGTGAGCGGGAAATCGGGGAAGTTCAGGTCGGGCCGTGGAGCCTGCGCCTGGCGGAATTGCGCAACGAAGCACCGCGCCTCGATGGCCCGGCCGGTTACATGAAGAACTTCAATGCGGCGTTGTGCGACAGCTGCCGCGAGCAGGTCAAGGCCACTTACCTGCGCATTGGCAAACCCCGCAGCCTGCGCGCCGCCGGGGTGATTTTCTTTGGTACGCCTTACCGCATGGGCGCCATGTTGCCGATTCCGGAAAAGACCCAGGCCGACGCCGAGCTGTGGATCACCATGGAAGGCTGGGACGGCGCGATGCATCAAGCGTCCATTCCCCTGAGCCAGGCATCCCCCGCCACCCTGGAGTGGCTGAACAAACAAGGAGGCAAACCATGAGCAACGCCTTTCGCCCTCTCCCCGCTGTTTTGCTGATGCTGTGCGCCGGCTTCAGCGCCAGCGCCCTGGCCCACAACCCGATGTGCGAGTGCAAGGCCATCGACGCCGAGCAGATCCAGTGCACCGGCGGTTTCTCTGACGGCAGCGGGGCACCGGGCGTGACCCTCGATGTGATCGGCTACGACGAAACCATCCTGGTGCCAGGCAAGCTCGGTGCCGATTCCAAATTGACCTTCAAGAAGCCCAATGCCGAATTTTATGTGCTGTTCGATGCCGGCCCCGGCCACGTCGTCGAGATCGACCAAGCGGACATCCAAGCTCCATGAGTACGCCAACTACACACGTCGTCCGCCCGGCCGGTGCCGGCCATGAAACCCTGTATGTGTTGCTGCTGTGCCTGATGATCCTGGCGGTCGCCGGTTCGGTAGTCGCCTGGCGCCATGAGTCTCAGGAAACCAGTAACGTCAGCAGCCATCAACTGGATGCGCGCCGCGACCTGAGCGCTTCGGAGCAAGGCATCTACGCCGATTTACGGGTGACGCTGGACGAGATCCACCTGCTGCGCCAGGAACAGCAAACCCTGCCGACACCCGGTGCCCTCGCCGACGAGGGTTTTGCGCCGTTCGCCCAGGATGCCAGTTCCGTCAGCCGTGGCGCTCATGCCTGGCAATTGCTCGACGCCAAGGCTTACTTCGGCCAGAGCCAGACGCCCGCAGTAGCGGGTTCGTTTCTGATGCGCCTGACGGCTGAGGATGACGCGCCGGACATCTGGCTCAACCGCGCCGCCGACCTCAAGGCCCCGACCGATGTCACTGACGCCGCGCTGGAAAGCGCCGGCTGGCAGCAGATCGTCGCGCAATTCGATACCGGCGTGACCCGCCAGCACCGCCACTGAACCCTCGCCTTCACCCGAGAGAAGACCGCTTTCCCATGCCTATTTCATCTCAACGTTCATTCCTGCGCCCGCTGCTGGTCGGCCTGCTTGCCTTGCTGCTGATGCCACTGGCCAGCGCCGACGAAGCCAAGCGCCTGCGCATCGGCATCACCCTGCACCCTTATTACAGTTACGTGGCCAACATCGTCGGCGACAAGGCCGAAGTGGTGCCGCTGATTCCCGCCGGTTTCAACCCGCATGCCTACGAGCCCCGCGCCGAAGACATCAAGCGCATCAGCGGACTGGACGTGATCGTGCTCAACGGCGTCGGTCATGACGACTTCGCCGACCGCATGATCGCTGCCAGCGAAACGCCGAACGTGCCGGTGATCGAAGCCAACGAAAATGTGCCGTTATTGGCCGCCACCGGCACGGCCGCGCGCGGAGCCGGCAAAGTGGTGAACCCGCACACGTTCCTGTCGATCAGCGCCTCGATCGCCCAGGTCAACAACATCGCCCGGGAACTCGGCAAGCTCGACCCGGCCAACGCCAAGACCTACACCCAGAACGCTCGCGCCTACGGCAAACGCCTGCGGCAGATGCGCGCCGACGCCCTGGCGAAATTGACCCAGGCGCCGAATGCCGAGTTGCGGGTGGCCACGGTTCACGCGGCCTACGACTACCTGCTGCGTGAATTCGGCCTGGAAGTGACCGCCGTGGTCGAACCGGCGCACGGCATCGAGCCGAGCCCGAGCCAGTTGAAAAAGACCATCGATCAACTGCGCGAACTGGACGTGAAAGTGATCTTCTCGGAGATGGATTTCCCGTCCACCTACGTCGACACCATCCAGCGGGAATCCGGGGTGAAGCTGTACCCGCTGTCGCACATTTCCTATGGCGAATACACCGCCGACAAATACGAAAAGGAAATGACCGGCAACCTCAACACCGTGGTCCGGGCGATTCAGGAGTCGGGCGCATGACGGCTAAAGAAACTCTCATCGACTCCGAATCCACTGTGGGAGCGGGCTTGCTCGCGAATGCGGTGGGTCAGACACTATCAATGTCGACTGACACGACGCAATCGCGAGCAAGCCCGCTCCCACAGGTCTGCGGCCCGACACTGGATTTTGCGGAGGTCAGCCTGACGCTGGGGCGCACGACGATCCTCGACAAGGTGGCCTTCCAGGTCCGGCCTGGCAGCGTGCATGCGCTGGTCGGCCCCAACGGTGGCGGCAAGAGTTCATTGATCAAGACCCTGCTCGGGCAGATGCCGCATCAGGGTCGCCTCAGCCTGCAATGGACCGGCGAACCCGGCACCATCGGCTATGTGCCGCAAGCGCTGGAATTCGATCGCGGATTGCCGATGACCGTCGACGATTTCATGGCCGCGATGTGTCAGCGGCGCCCGGCGTTTCTCGGGTTGAGCAAGCATTACGCCGCGGCGATCGGTGAGGCGCTGGAGCGGGTCGGCATGCAGGACAAACGCAAACGGCGCATGGGCGCGTTATCCGGTGGCGAGCGTCAGCGCGTGTTGCTGGCACAGGGGCTGATTCCGGCGCCGCAGTTGCTGGTGCTCGATGAACCGATGTCGGCCCTCGATGAGGCGGGCATTCAGGTGTTTGAACGGTTGCTGGGTGACTGGCGCCAGAGCGGCATCACTGTGCTGTGGATCGAGCACGATCTGGAAGCGGTCGGGCGTCTGGCGGATCGCGTCACCGGGCTCAATCGCCGGGTGCTGTTCGATGCCACGCCAAAGCAGGCACTGACGCCCGAAAGAGTGTTGACGCTGTTTTCACCCCATCCACGGAGCGCTGCCCGATGAGTTACGAAGCCTTTCGTTTGATGGTTCAAGGCTGGGCGTCTTCGGGTTATCTGCCTGAAGCGCTGGCCTATGGATTCGTGGTCAACGCCCTGCTCGCCGGTTTGCTGATCGGCCCGGTACTGGGCGGTCTGGGCACGCTGGTGGTGGTCAAGCGCTTTGCGTTTTTCTCCGAAGCCGTGGGTCACGCCGCACTGACCGGCGTGGCCATCGGCATTCTGCTCGGTGAGCCCTACACCGGGCCGTATGGCAGCCTGTTCGGTTACTGCCTGTTGTTCGGCATTTTGCTCAACTACCTGCGCAACCGCACAGGTCTGGCGCCGGATACGTTGATCGGCGTGTTCCTGTCGGTATCGTTGGCGCTGGGCGCGAGTCTGCTGCTGATTCTGGCGGGCAAGATCAACGTGCACATTCTGGAAAACGTGCTGTTCGGCTCGGTGCTGACGGTCAATGGCAATGATTTGCTGGTGTTGGCCATCGTCGGTTCGCTGGTCATGGCGCTGGCGTTGCCGCTGTACAACCGCATCATGCTCGCCAGTTTCAACCCGCAACTGGCGGCGGTGCGCGGCGTGGCGGTGAAGACCCTGGATTACCTGTTCGTGATTCTGGTGACGCTGATTACCGTAGCGGCGGTGAAAGTCATCGGGGCGATTCTGGTCGGTGCATTGCTGGTGATTCCGGCAGCAGCGGCGCGCTTGCTCAGCCAGTCACTGAAGGGGTTCTTCTGGTGTTCGGTGTTGATCGCCACCATCAGCACGTTGTGCGGGATTCTTGCGCCAATTGTCTTCGACCTGCCTATCCCGTCCGGCGCCGCGATCATTCTGGTGGCCGGTATCGCCTTCGCCCTCGCCGCCATTGCGCGCGGTGTCGTCCCCAGTCTGAAAGGGAACCTTGGATAAATGTCATTTTCTCTGCCTCAACTGACCCTGGCCCTCGCCCTCTGCGGGCTGGTTAACACCTCGTTTGCGGCGGACAGCGCCAAACCGCTGCACGTGCTGGCGTCGCTGCCGATCACTTACGGGCTGGGCGAAGTGTTGCTCAAGGGCACTAACGTCAACCTTGAACGTGCGGCGCCGGCGAACTTGCCGGGCAGCCGTCAGACGGCTTATTTCACCGGGCGTGGCGCGCCGGCGCTGGCCAAACTCGCGACGGACGCCGATGCGGTGATTGGTCTGCGTTCGCTGTGGGCGGATGATCCGCTGTACCCGATCTCCCGGCGCAGCAACATTCGTATCGTCGAAGTCGACGCCGCGCGCCCGGTGGACGGCGCCCTGCCCGGCATCGCCGTGCTGCCGGGCAACAAGGTAGATGGCTTGAACAGTCAGCCGTGGTTTTCCAGCAACAACATGGGGCGCATGGCGGATGTGATGGCGGCGGATCTGGTGCGCCTGGCGCCTGCTGCAAAGCCTGTGATCGAGGCCAACCTTGCGACGCTGAAACAGCGTTTGCTCAAGTTCAGCGCCGATAGCGAAGCGCGGCTGGCCAGAGCCGACAATCTGAATGTGATGAGCCTGAGCGATCACTTTGGCTATCTGATTGGCGGGCTCAATCTGGAGCTGATTGGGCTCGATGCACGGCCGGATGCCGAGTGGACACCTGAAGCGCTGAAGCAATTGGGTGCGACGCTGAAGGACAATGACGTGGCGGTGGTGTTGCATCATCGGCAGCCTTCGGAGGCAGTGAAAGCGGTGATTGCCGAAGCGGGTAGTCGGTTGGTGGTGTTGAGTGTGGATGCGGAGGATCCGGTGGGTGAGCTGGAGGGGAATGTGGATTTGGTGATCAAGGGGTTGAGTGGGGCGTAGCTGGGCATTTTCTTTTGGGTGGACATATCCGTTACCGCAGAAACGGATATGTACACCATCAAAACCTGCGTCGCCTGATGCTCAGCCATCGCTAGCAAGCCAGCTCCTACAGGGGTTCAGGGTACATCCGTGAGAACAAAGGTCAGCTGTCAGGCCGCCATCGCGAGCAGGCTCGCTCCCACAGAGATCATGGTTTGCTCAGAAAACACACCTGCCAGACAACACAACGCCCAATGCAAAAAAAGCCCGCTGACCTCCTCGGTCCAGCGGGCTTCTCTTTGCGCGAAAATCTTAGTGAGCCACTGCCGCCTGCTCTTCCATCTTCTTGCGCAAGCTCAACGGACGCATGTCCGTCCAGGTTTCTTCGATGTAAGCCAGGCACTCCTTCTTCAGCCCGCTTTTGCCCACAGTGCGCCAGCCTTCTGGCACGGCTTTGTAGTCGGGCCAGATCGAGTACTGCTCTTCGTGGTTGACCACGACCTGAAAGAGGATGTCCTCGCGGTCGAAAACTGACGTCATGCTGTCTCTCCATCGCTGTTAGGTAGGCTGCACGGCGTGCGCAGCCGTTATGTAGAAAGAACGTTCCGGAGCCCGGAAAATTTAAAGGCTGTCGGTAGCAGCAGCCATGGCCCGACCGAAAATCTCCGCGACCCGATCGATTTCCGCAGCGGTGATCACCAGTGGCGGCAGAAAACGCACCACACCACCATGACGGCCGCCCAGCTCAAGAATCAGCCCACGCTTGAGGCATTCACGCTGCACCAGCGGCGCCAGACGCGCAAAAATCGGCGGGTGACCCTGACCATCCGGCGCGCCCGTCGGGTCAACCAGCTCGACCCCCAGCATCAGGCCGCGACCACGAATATCGCCCAGTTGCGCAAAGTCCCGCTGCAGAATGCGCAAGTGTTCGCTCAAGCGGTCACCCATGGCGGCAGCGTGTTCGCACACCTTGTGCTCGACCAGATAACGCATCACCGCAGAGCCCGCGGCCATCGCCATTTGATTGCCGCGGAACGTTCCGGCGTGGGCGCCCGGCAGCCAGGTGTCGAGCCAGTCGCGATACACCACCACCGCCAGCGGCAGGCTGCCGCCGATGGCCTTGGACATCACCACCACGTCCGGAATGATCCCGGCGTGCTCGAAGGCGAACATCTTGCCGGTGCGGGCAAAACCGCTCTGGATTTCGTCGACGATCAGCGCCACGCCCGCCTTCTCGGTGATGCGCCGCACGCCGCGCAACCAGTCAAGGTCAGCCGGGATCACCCCGCCCTCGCCCTGGACGACCTCCACAATCACAGCGGCCGGCAATTGCACGCCGGCCTCGGGATCGTTCAGCAAATTATCGAGATAGTTGAGATTGACCTGCACACCCTGCGCGCCGCCCAGGCCGAACGGGCAACGGTAATCGTAGGGATACGGCATGAACTGCACCCCGCTGCTGAGCAACGCACCCAAGGGTTTTTTCGGCCCCAGGCTGCCCATCAGGCTCAACGCGCCCTGGCTCATGCCGTGATAACCGCCCTGGAAAGACAGCACGGTGCTGCGTCCGGTGGCGGTGCGCACCAGTTTGAGCGCGGCTTCCACGGCGTCGGTGCCGGTCGGACCACAGAACTGAATCTTTGCTTCAGCGGCGAGCTCAGGCGGCAGCAGACCGAACAGGTCCTGGACGAACTGGTCCTTGACCGGCGTAGTCAGGTCGAGAGTGTGCAGCGGCAGTTCATCGGTCAGCACTTGCTGGATCGCTTCGATCACCACCGGATGGTTATGCCCCAGGGCCAGCGTCCCGGCGCCGGCCAGGCAGTCAATGAAACGGCGACCTTCAACGTCTTCGACATAAATGCCCTTGGCACGCTTCAGGGCCAGGGGAATGCGTCGCGGGTAGCTGCGGGCATTCGATTCCTGCTGACTCTGGCGTGCCAGCAATGGCGATTCGTTGAACTGATACAGCGTCTCGGTCGGCGCCGGGGTGATCCGGGCCGACTGATCTTCCATAAGGCTGGTAGCGACTGACATCTCTCGACCCCTCAATAAGGTTTTCCTGTTCTGGAAACGCATCAGCGCGCCGAGGATTTAGACCCTTGATCAGCTTTTATGAAGGTGACGTCAGTGCCTTGCGCATGGGGATGGCGTGGAGTCCGGCGACGGTGAAGGTTTCGGCGCAGGGCTGATAACCCAGGTGACGGTAAAAGGCTTCGCTGGTTCGGGTGCTGTTGAGTCGGGCCTGCGCCAAACCGCGTTCAATCAGCCAGCTTTCGAGGTCGTGGACCAGCGCCAGCCCGGCACCGCGTCGAAACCATTCCGGCTGCACGTAACAGAACGCAACCTTGCCGCTGATCGCCGCCATCGCAACGCCCACCGGTTTGTCCTGCAACAGGGCGATGTTCAGGTACAACCGTGGGTCGGTCAGCCACGCTTGAATGTGTTCAGTGGTTTTGCTGTGAGTCCAGGAGGAGACGGTTCGCGGGTCGTTGCGATGGTCGAGCGCACAGCCGACGCGGATCGAACGCTCGACGATCCGGCTGATGATGCCGGCGTCGGCGGGGGTTGCCTTGCAGATGTGCAGGGGTACATCCATGGCGCTGTGACCTCAATCCATTGAGAAAAAGCTGTCGGGGACGATAGCGTCGGTGGTGACAGAAATGCCAATGGAGAGAGGTTACATTTGATGTGCAACACAACCCCTTGTAGGAGCCGGCTTGCTGGCGATGGCGCCCGCAGGGTCAACATCTATGTTGATTTTGAGGACGCTATCGCCAGCAAGCCGGCTCCTACAGGGGGATTGGGGTGTTGGTCAGACCGGTTGCAACGGCATGCTCAACTCAACCCGCAAGCCATCCGGGCGGCTGTCGAAATGCAGCGTGCAGCCACAACGCTGAACGATCGCCTGGACAATCGCCAGCCCCAAGCCGCAGCCGGTGCTCTGGCCGTTGCGCCAGAAGCGTTGGGTCAGGTGTTGCAGATCGTCTTCGGCAATGCCCGGGCCATGGTCGCGCACCACGAACTGCACACGGCTGCCGGTGGTCTCCAGGCTCAGTTCCACCGGACCGTCGTTCGGAGTATGGCGCAGGGCGTTGTCCAGCAAATTGCGCAGCGCGGCAATCGACAGCACCGCGGGCATTTGCACCGGGGCATGGGAGAGTACCGGCGGCAGCTTGAATTTGATCCGCTGACGATCACCACTGGCGGCATCCTGAATCGCCAGTTTCGCCACTTGCTCGGCGCTGCATTGCACACCATCGTCGAACGACAGGCTGCCCTCGACCCGCGCCAGCAGCAACAGTTGTTCAAGAGTCCGGTGCAGGCGGTCGGCGCCCTCCTCCGCCCGAGCCAGCGACTGATCCCGCGCCGCGCCGTCGGTCATGCGCGCCACTTGCAGGTGTGTCTTGATCGCCGTCAGCGGGCTGCGCAATTCATGCGCCGCGTCACCGGTCAGGCGGCGTTCGCGCTCGATGGTCTTGCCGATGCGCTGGAACAACTGGTTCTGGGTATCCAGCAACGGTTGCAATTCGCTGGGCAGCGGCTGGATCTGCAAAGGTTCGAGCGAGTCGGCGCTGCGGCGCATCAAGGCGTCGCGCATGCGGTTCAGCGGCGCCAGGCCCTGGCCGATGCCCAGCCAGAGCAGGCACAGGCAACCGAGCAATGCCACGCCGACCGGCACCGAAGCGGCCAGCAGGATCGACATGTTCAGCGCTTCACGCTCGATCTGCCGGTCAGCGGTGGTGATGCGCAGGTCGCCACGGGCCAGGGTGAAGCTGCGCCACGGCGCGCCGTCGATCATCTGATCGTGGAAGCCCATTTTCTCGGCTTCCAGGGTTTGTTGCGGATCGGTGTGACTGCGGGCGAGGATTTCACCGCGCAGCGAGCTGACCTGACACGCCATGCCCCCCGGAATATTCAGTTGTTCGGCGCTGAAATGGGTGCCCTCGCCCTTGGTCGGCAAGGCCGGCAATTGCTCCATCAGACCGGCGACCATGCGCGCCGACGCCACCAGCCGCTGGTCGAGGGAAAACATCATCTGGTTGCGCAGGTCGCTGAGCATCCAGGCTGCCGCCAGGGCCCAGATCAGCGCAAATGCGGCGCCGAGTGTCAGGCTCAGGCGCAAACGCAGGCTCATCACTTTTTCACGTCCTCTGCACCATCGGCCGGCCCCAGGCGATAGCCCAGGCCGCGCACCGTCTCGACAATCCCATTGCCGAGTTTGCGCCGCAAGTGATGGATATGCACGTTGAGGGCGTTGCTTTCCAGCTCGTCGTTGAAACCGTAGACGCTGTCTTTCAACTGCTCGGTGGACAGCACCCGGCCACGGTTGTGCAGCAGAGCTTGCAACAGCGACTGTTCGCGACGGGAAAGGTCCACCGGTTGGCCGGCGAGCATGGTTTCGCGGCTGCTCGGGTCGTAGGTCAGGGCACCGTGCTCGATCAGGTTGACGCTGCGCCCCGCCACCCGCCGCAACAACGTGTGCAGGCGCGCGGCGAGTTCACGCAAGTCGAACGGTTTAAGCAGGTAATCATCGGCACCCGCTTGCAGCCCGTCGACGCGGTCGGTGACCGAATCCCGCGCGGTGAGAATCAGCACCGGAATCTCCAGACCGTTGTGGCGCAACTGCTGCAACAGCTTCAGGCCGTCCTCGTCGGGCAGGCCGAGATCGAGCACCATAACGTCGAACTCGGCGACCTTGAGCATGGCGCGGGCAGCCGAAGCCGTGGCTACGTGTTCGACCGTCAGGCCTTGAGCGGTGAGACCGGCGACAATGCCGCTGGCGATCAGCTCGTCGTCTTCGCAAACCAGTACGTGCATGGTCAACCCTGTTGAAAAAAGCTGATTAGGCCGGTGGCCGATTAAGCGGACATTATGCCGCAAGCGCCACGTCCACAAGGTTATCGCGGTTAATCATCGGTTAATCGCCGCCTCCCATTGTGCACCTCACTTGCAAAGGGATAAGGCTGACCCATGCGTCGACTGTTTTTGTTTTTTGTGCTCTTGATCTCGGGTGTGGCCCAGGCAGGGACCAATCCGTTCGAAACCAAACCTGAGTTCCTGCCGGTGGAAAAGGCGTTTGTCTTCACCTCCGAGCGCCTCGAATCAGGTGAAATGCAGCTCTATTGGCAGATCACCGACGGTTACTACCTGTATCAGAAACGCCTGAAATTCGATGGGTTGCCCGCCGAGCTGCATCCTGTGTTACCCGAAGGCGAGCCTCACAGTGATGAATTCTTCGGCGAACAGCCGGTGTATCGCCAGGGCCTGGAACTGAAGATTCCGGCCGGTGCGACGGGCACGATCAAGGTTGGCGTCCAGGGCTGTGCCGATGCCGGTCTGTGTTATCCACCGCAAACCCAGGTGGTGGATCTGGGCGGCAGTGCTGTCACTTCCGCGACGACCGAAGCCCCGGATCAAGCCCTGGCCAGCAGCCTGCAACAACGGGCGCTGGGCTGGAGTTTGCTGGTGTTCTTCGGTCTGGGCCTGTTGCTGGCCTTCACCCCTTGCTCGCTGCCGATGCTGCCGATTCTCGCCGGTTTGATCGTGGGCAGCGGCGCCACGCCAAAACGCGGGTTTGCGCTGGCCACCAGCTATGTCGTGAGCATGGCGCTGGTGTATGCGGCGATGGGCGTCCTCGCCGCGCTGCTTGGGGCGAACTTGCAGGCGCTGCTGCAAAACCCATGGTTACTGGGCAGTTTCGCCGCGGTGTTTGTGCTGCTGGCGCTGCCGATGTTCAGTTTTTTCGAGTTGCAACTGCCGGTGGCGCTGCGTGACCGGCTGGAAAACGTGTCGCGCAATCAACGCGGTGGCAGCCTGATCGGCGCGGGTGTGCTGGGCGCGTTGTCCGGTCTGTTGGTCGGTCCGTGCATGACCGCGCCGCTGGCGGGTGCTCTGCTCTATATCGCGCAAAGTGGCAACGCGCTGCACGGCGGGTTGATTCTGTTCGCCATGGGCATCGGCATTGGTGTGCCACTGCTGTTGCTGGTGACGGTCGGCAATCGCTTCCTGCCCAAACCCGGTGCCTGGATGAACCTGCTCAAAGGCGTGTTCGGCTTCCTGTTCCTCGCCACCGCGTTGCTGATGCTGCGGCCGGTGCTAGATGAGTCGTTGTGGGTCGGTCTGTGCGGTGCGTTGTTGCTGATTGCTGCCTACAGCGCCTGGAAACAGTCCGAAGGTTTCGGACGCATCGCGCATCTGTTCGGTGCCAGCTCATTGCTGCTTGGCGTGTGGGGCAGTCTGTTGATGATCGGTGCGGCGGGCGGCAGTGATGACCTGTTGAAACCGCTGCAGGTCTATAGCACTGCCAATGCGAGCAATGTCACCCGCCCGGTCGGCCACGACGCCTTCACCACGATCAAGGACCCGACCGCGCTGCAACGGGAACTCGACGCGGCGCAGGCTCAGGGCCAGTGGGTGCTGCTGGACTACTACGCCGACTGGTGCGTGTCGTGCAAGGTCATGGAAAAACAGGTGTTCGGCAAAGCCAAAGTGCTCGAAGCCCTCAGCGAAGTGCGCTTGCTACGGCTGGACGTGACCGCCGACAATGCCGCCAGCCGCGAACTGCTCGGCCGTTATAAAGTGCCGGGGCCACCGAGTTTTCTGTGGATCGGCGCCGACGGCATCGAGCGTCGCAGCCAGCGCATCACCGGCGAGGTCGATGCCGACACTTTCCTGCAACGCTGGACCACCACCCGAGACGCCCGTTAATGCTGACTTTTACCCTCGGCACGTTTGCCATCGCGCTTAACCACCTGCTGCTGATCAGTGCCCTGGCGCTGGCGACGTTTGTCGGCTGGCGGGCGGCCAAGCGCGGTGGCGAGAATCCCGAGTCGGCGCTGTTCAGCCTGTTTCTGATCGGCATGCTGGCCGCCCGGGCCAGCTTCGTGGCGCTCTACTGGACGCACTATCGCAATGATCCGTGGCAAGTCATCGACTTGCGCGACGGCGGTTTCCTCGCATTGCCCGGGGTGATCGTGCTGTTGCTCGCCGCGTTGTATCGCGGCTGGCGTCGGCCGGGCTTGCGCCGTCCGTTGGGCTTCGGCGTGGCCAGCGGCCTGGCGTTCTGGGTGCTGGCCACCTTTTCGCTGACGATCTACGAACAAGGCACGCGCCTGCCGGACATTACCCTGCGCAATGCCGCCGGTGAAACCGTGCAACTGGCGGACTACAAGGGTGGGCCGCTGGTGATCAATCTCTGGGCGACCTGGTGCCCGCCGTGCCGTCGGGAAATGCCGGTCCTGGAAAACGCCCAGCAACATCGCCCGGACCTGACTTTTCTGTTCGTCAATCAGGCCGAAAGCATGCAAAGCGTCAGCACCTTTCTGGAAACACAGGGCCTGAGCCTGTCCAACGTGCTGTTCGACGGCAGTGGCCGGTTGGGCCAGGCCGTCGGCTCGATGGCATTGCCGACTACGCTGTTCTATAGCCCCGACGGTCGCCTGTTGGGCAGCCACTTGGGCGAGCTGTCGGAAGCCAGCCTGGCTCGCGCCCTGGAAAACTTCGAAACCCCGAATCCTGCCGTACCGGCCACCTCTTCAAGGAAACTGCCATGCCCCGCCTCCGCCACCTGCTGACGCTGACCCTGGGTGCCGCCCTGCTGCATCTGCCGTCGGTACAGGCCGCTGAAGAACTGCCCGAAGCGATCAAGAAAATCGAAGCCAAGGGCGCCAAAATTGTCGGCCAGTTCGACGCGCCCGACGGTCTGCGTGGTTATGCCGCGCAGTACCAGAACCGCGGCATGGCGCTGTACCTGACGCCCGATGGCAAACATGTGTTGCTGGGCAGTTTGTACGACGCCGAGGGCAATGACCTGAGCAGCGCGCCCTTGCAGAAACTGGTTTACGCGCCGATGGCCAAGGAGATCTGGGGCAAGATGGAAGCCAGCAACTGGATCGGTGACGGCAACAAGGACGCACCGCGCGTGGTGTACCTGTTCAGCGATCCGAACTGCCCTTACTGCAACATGTTCTGGGAACAGGCGCGGCCGTGGGTGAAGGCCGGCAAGGTGCAATTGCGGCACATCATGGTCGGTATCATTCGTGAGGACAGTCCGGGCAAATCCGCGGCGTTGCTGGCCGCCAAGGATCCGCAAAAAGCCCTGCAAGACCACGAAGCAGCCGGCAAGGCCAGTTCGCTCAAGGCCTTGAAAGATGTGCCGCCGGCGATTCAGGCGAAACTGGCGGCGAACATGCAGCTGATGGAAGACCTGGAGTTGCAGGCGACACCGGCGATTTTCTACATGGACGACAAGGGTGAGTTGCAACAGCAGCAAGGCGCGCCTTCGCCGGACAAGCTGGTGAAGATTCTCGGGCCGAAGTGATTTTTCCCGACTCTTTAGTGTTTTTGCCGGCCTCTTCGCGGGCAAGCCTCGCTCCTACGGGGTTTATGTCGATCACAATGTTTGCAATCGACATAATCCTGTAGGAGCGAGGCTTGCCCACGAAGGCATCAGCAGAATCAACTAATTTCTCTCAGCCAGAAACTTCAGCAAAACCTCAGTCACAAACAACGGGTTCTCCAGATTGGAGATATGCCCCGCCTCCGGCACCAGCACACACGGACAACCGATCAACCCGGCCATTTCCTGCGCCTCCGACGGCGGCCGCGGCTTGTCCTGATCGCCACACATCACCAGCGTGGCGTCAGCATTCAACTCGCCCAGACGCGGCAACAGATCATCCCGACCAAACGTAATCCGGCCCATCGGCACGATGCTTTGACGCAAGCGCTCCGGCGGCAGCGCGACCAGCTTCGCGCGAAAATCCTGATACAGCGCCGACTGCGGATCGATGCCCGGACGAAAGAAGATCGGCACGACGATATCGAGCAATTGCGGCGCAATCACCCCGCTGTCTTCGATCTGTTTGAACAGCGAGAAATAGTACTGGCGGGTCGGTTCCGGCTCGACACCGACGTAGGTGTCCATCAGCACCAGGCCATTGACTCGCTGCGGCGCCGACAAGGCCAGACGCACGCCCCACATGCCGCCTACCGACAGACCGACCAGCGTGACCCGGTCGATGTCCAGATGATCGAGCAACACCAATGCCTGACGGGCGATGTCATCCAGCGATTGCGTGCCTTCGGGTAGCGGGCCTGATTCACCATGCCCCCACAGGTCCAGGGCGATGACCCGGTATTGCTGCGACAGCGCGGCGATCTGCGGCGCCCACATGGTTTGGTCCCAGAGGTAGCTGCCGGCGAGCAGCACCGCGGGGCCGGTGCCTTGATCGATGTAGTGAAGGGGTTGTCCGTCAATCGTAACGAAGGGCATTGACTGGTTCCTTTGTGAAATGGGATTCAGCAAAAAAAGCAGGAGGAAGACTGAGCGGGTCCGAAGCGACAGTCAACGCGCAAATCTGCGCAAATTTCACCGACGCCATCGCGAGCAAGCCCGTTCCCACATTCGAACTGTGTTCGCAGGCCAAATGTGTGTGGGCTTGCTCGCGATGGGGCCCTCACAGACGCTGGAGAATCAAAGCCCCTCCAACTCCGCCATCAAGTCATTCAACCGGTCCACCTTCTCCTCGGTGATGTCACTCGCGGCCAACCCGTCGATGTACTCCGCCAGTTCCTCCACCGTGCTGCACTCGAACATCGCCCGCAGGGGTACATCCCGTTGCAGCGATTTCTGCACCCGCGAGGCAATCTGCGTCGCCAGCAGCGAATGCCCGCCCAGCTCGAAGAAGTTGTCGCGCACACCGACCTTCTCGACCTTCAACACCTCGGCCCAGATGTTCGCCAACGTCTGCTCCAGCTCATTGCGTGGCGCCTGGTAATCCTGGCTCTGCAACTGGCCGATCTCCAGCGTCGGCAACGCCTTGCGATCCAGTTTGCCGTTGGCGTTGAGCGGCATCCGCTCCAGCCACAACCAGTGCAGCGGCACCATGTATTCCGGCAGTTCAGCGCGCAGGCGTTGCTTGATGCGCTCCAGACGTTCGGTCGGACTCAGTGCCGAATCCGTTGCGACCAGATAGCCCACCAAGTGTTTGCCGTTCACGCCGTCCTGCACACCGACCGCCGCTTCGCGCACCTCCGGTTGCTCGTGCAGACGCGCTTCGATTTCACCCAGTTCGATGCGGTAACCGCGAATCTTCACTTGATAGTCGATGCGACCGACGTATTCCAGCACGCCGTCACTGCGCCGACGGGCCAGGTCGCCAGTGCGATACAGACGGTCCCCGGGCTCGCCAAACGGGTTCGGCACAAACACCTGCGCCGTGCGCAGCGGATCGCTGACATAACCGCGCCCGACACCGGTGCCGGCCACGCACAACTCGCCCACCGCACCCAACGGCACCAGGTCCAGCGCGCCATCGAGCAGGTACAAACGGTTGTTGTCGGTCGGCGTGCCAATCGGCAAGTAACTGCCGCGAGTCGATGCCATGTCGACACGGAAAAACGCCACATCGTCCGAGCACTCCGCCGGCCCGTAAGCATTCACCAGCCCGATATCCGGGTAGCGCAGCAACCATTGGTGCGCGAGTTCCGGCGGCATCGCTTCACCCGTCGGCAGCATCCAGCGCAGGCCTTCGAGGCTCATGCGTTCCTGGGCGAGCATGCCCTGAATCAGCGAAGGCACGCTTTCCAGCACGGTGATGCCCTGGGCCGAGACATGCGCCAGCAAACCCTGTGGATCGTGGGCGATGGTGTTCGGCACGATGTCCACCCGCGCACCAAATAACGGTGCAGCGAGAAACTGCCAGACCGAAATATCGAAGCTTTGCGAAGCGGTCTGGGCGATCACATCGGCGTCGCTGAGGTTCAGGTACGGGACCTTGCTCAACTGGTTATTGAGCATTCCGCGTTGTTCGACCATCACACCTTTGGGCAGCCCCGTCGAACCCGAGGTGTAGATCACGTAGGCGAGGTTGTCCGGGCCGCTGTAGATGCCCGGATTGGCCACCGACACATGGCTCGCCTGCACCTCTTCCCACACCAGCAACCGTGGCCGATTGGCGCAACCGAATTCCTCCAGCAGCGCCACAGCCTGTTCGCGACAGGCCTGCGTGCACACCAGCAACGGCGTACGGCTCAGGTCGATGATCCGGCTCAGACGCTGACTCGGCAGCCCCGGGTCCAGCGGTAGGTAACCGGCGCCAGCCTTGAAGCTGCCGATGATCATCCCGAGTAGGTCGAGGTTACGTTCAGCCAGCAACGCCACCGGTTGATCCAGCCCGACACCCGCCGCGATCAACCCATGGCCGAGGCGGTTGCTGCGCTGGTTCAGCTCAATGTAACTGTATTGCTGATCGAGGCAACTGGCGGCGATCCGTTGTGGATGCAACGCGACCTGCGCTTCGAACAACGCAACGTAGCTTTGCTCCAGCGGGTAATCGTGTTCGCTCTGGTTGCAGCCATTAATCAGGAAGTCCTGCTCCTCGCCACCGAGCAACGGCAAGTCAGCCATGTCGCCGTGGAAACCTTCGACCAGCGCCAACAACAAGCGCTTGAACTCACCGAGCATGCGCTCGACGGTCGATTCGTCGAAATAACGCTGGTCGTAAGACAGGTGCAAGCCCAGGTCATCGCCCCGATAGCACACCGCCGTCAGCGGGAAGTTGGTGTGGGTACGGCCCGAATCCGAGGTCGCGTTGAGGCTCTGCGCACGGTCCAGCACCGAGACTTCCACCGGCGCGTTTTCAAACACGAACAGGCTGTCGAACAGCGGCTGGCCTTTCGGCAATTCGCTGTTTTCCTGAATGCTCACCAGCGGCAGGTATTCGTACTCGCGCAATTGCATGTTGCTGTCGAGCAAGTCACTCAGCCACTGACGAACACTGCAACGCTGATCGTCCTCGGGCATTTTCACCCGCAGCGCGATGCTGTTGATGAACAGCCCGACAGTGCGTTGCATGTCCGGCATCTCCACCGGACGTCCGGCCACCGTGACACCGAACAGCACGTCGCGATCACCGCTCAGACGCCGCAGCACCAGGGCCCACGCCGCTTGCGCGAAGGTGTTGATGGTCAACTGATGGGCCTGCGCCAGTTCACGCAACCGCGCGCCGTCGCGGGCATCGAGACGGGTGTAGCGGTCGCCGACGATCATGCCGCCGCTGTCGCCCGCATGTTCGCGCAGGAACGGTCGGTCGCTCGGAATCGGCGTGGTGCGTTCGAAGCCCTGCAGGTTGGTTTTCCACCACTGCCGCGCTTCGTCCAGGCTCTGGCGTTGCAGCCAGCCGATGTAGTCGCGATAGCGCGGGGGCACGGTCAATCGGGCCTCGCGACCGTCGCCCAGCGCGGTGTAAATCTCAAAGAAATCCGCCATCAACAGCGACCGACACCAGGCATCGATGAGGATGTGGTGGTTGCTCATCATGAACCAGTAGCGCGCTTCGCCCACCTTGATCAAACGCAGGTGGAACGGTGCCAGGTTGAGCAGATCGAACCCGGATTCGCGCTCGCTTTTCAGCAATGCTTGCAGTGTCGGTTCTTGCTCGGGCTCGGCGAGGTCGGTCCAGTCGAGGTACTCGATCGGCGTGCTGCCCGGCTTGTGGATAACTTGCAGCATGTCTTCGCCGATGTTCCAGCAGAACGACGCACGCAAGGCTTCGTGACGGGCGATCACCGCTTGCCAGGCCTCGGCGAAACGCTGCGGATCGAGTTCGCTGTTGATGCGATAACGATCCTGCATGTAGTAGAGGCCGGTGCCCGGTTCCAGCAAGGTGTGCAGCAACATGCCTTCCTGCATCGGCGTCAGCGGGTAGACGTCTTCGATGGCGGCGGCCGGAATCGGCAGTGCGTCGAGTTGCGGCTGGGTCAGCTTCGCCAGCGGGAAGTCCGACGGCGTCAGGCCGCCTGCCTCGTCACGCAGGCAATGCTCGATCAGGCTCTGCAATTCGCCGAGGTAGGCGTCCGCCAGTTCTCTGATGGTTTGCGCGTCGTGGCGTTCGGCGCTGAAGGTCCAGCGCAGCACCAGTTCGCCGCCGTAGACCTGACTGTCAACGCTCAGCTCGTTGGGCAGCGGCGCACGCGGATCGTGGGCGGCGCCGACGGCTTCATCCAGCGGACGGAACAACGCGTCCGCGCCGAAGCTCTGGTCGAACTGGCCGAGGTAGTTGAAGGTGATCGGTGCCAACGGCAACGCGGCCATGACTTCACGGCACGGCTCATCGGCGAGGTAACGCAGCACGCCATAACCCAGGCCCTTGTGCGGCACGCCACGCAGTTGTTCCTTGATCGCCTTGATCGACGGGCCCTGCCCCGCGGCCTCTTCGATGTTCAGCGGCGTCAGGCGCAACGGATAAGCGCTGGTGAACCAGCCAACGGTGCGGGTCAGGTCGATCTCGTCGAACAGCGTCTCGCGACCGTGGCCTTCGAGTTGAATCAACGCCGACTCATGACCGCTCCAGCGGCACAGCACGCGGGCCAGTGCCGTCAGCAACAGATCGTTGACCTGGGTGCGATAGGCGCTCGGTGCCTGTTGCAACAGTTGCCGGGTGTACTCGGCATCGAGGCGCACGCTGACGGTTTCGGCGTGACGATTCTGCCGGCCGCCCTCGGGCCCCTCGCACGGCAATCCGGCGCTCGGCCCGGCCAGTTGCGCCTGCCACCAACTCAGCTCTTCACGCAGGGACTCGCTGCCGGCATACGCCTGCAAACGTGCGGCCCAGTCCTTGAAGGCGCTGGTTTTCGCCGGCAGTTTGACGGACTGTTCAGCCGCCAGTTGGCGATACACCGTTTGCAGATCGTCGAGCAATACGCGCCAGGAAACGCCGTCCACCACCAAGTGATGGATCGCGAAGAACAGCCGTTGCTGGCCTTCGGGACCATCGACCAGCAGCACGCGCATCAAGGGCCCTTGTTCGAGGTCGAGGCTGCGTTGGGCATCGGCGAACAGTGCCGCGCACTTACCCATCGCCGACACCCGCACCTGCCACAGCACCGGCGCGCCCCCTACCTTCTGGTGAGCCGCCGTCCATTCATCCGCCGTTTCAGTGAAACGCAGGCGCAAGGCGTCGTGCTGTTCGATCACCGCCAGCAGCGCTTGCTCCAGACGATGAGGCTCCAGCGCAACGGTCGGCTCCAGCAACAACGCCTGGTTCCAGTGCTGACGCTCGGGCATGTCGGTGTCGAAGAACCAGTGCTGGATCGGCGTCAGACGCGATTCGCCGGTGAGCAAGCCTTGCTCGGCCTTGACCTGTTCAGTGCGACTGGCCACAGCGGCGAGTGCCTGTACGGTCTGGTGCTGGAACAGGTCACGCGGGCTGAAGTGAATGCCCTGCTGCCGCGCACGGCTGACCACCTGGATCGACAGGATCGAGTCGCCGCCCAGTTCGAAGAAGTTATCGTTGAGCCCGACCTGCGCAACGTTCAACACTTCACACCAGATCTGCGCCAGCGTCATTTCCAGCTCGTTGCTCGGGGCCACATAGTCCTGACGATTCAGCTCAGGGTCCGGTGCCGGTAACGCACGACGGTCGAGTTTGCCGTTGGCCGTCAGCGGCATGCTGGCCAGCAGGATCAGGTGCGTGGGCACCATGTAATCCGGCAGTTGCGATTTCAGGTGAGCCTTGAGGGCTTCGCGCAACTCGGTTTGTTGGGCTTCGTCCTGCTCAGCGACCTCGGTCACCAGATAGCCAACCAACTGTTTGCCGCTCGGTGCGTCCAGTGCCAAAACCACAGCTTCACGGATCGATTCATGTTCCAGAAGACGGGTTTCGATCTCGCCCAGCTCGATGCGAAAACCGCGAATTTTCACTTGATGGTCGATGCGCCCGAGGTATTCCACCAAACCGTCGGCGCGCTGACGCACCAGGTCGCCGGTGCGATAAATCCGCCCGCCATCCGCTGCAAACGGGTTGGCCACGAATCGCTCCGCCGTGATGCCCGGACGGTCGTGATAACCCTGCGCCAGGCCGGCACCGCCGACGTACAGCTCACCGGTTGCGCCTTGCGGCACCAACGCCAGTTCGGCATCGAGGATGTACGCCACACGAGCGCCAATGACGCTGCCAATCGGCACACTGCCCAGCCCCTCTTCAAGCTGCTGCGGTGCAAGACTGGCCAACGGCATGACCACCGTTTCCGTCGGACCGTAGGCATTGAAGAACAGGCTCGGTTTGAACGCCGCACGAATGCGCTGCAAGTGCTCGCCGGTCAGGGCTTCGCCGCCGGTGATGCACATGCGCACCGGCAAGGTTTCGCCCTGAGTCGCCAGCCACTGCGCCAGTTGGCTGCCATAGCTTGGGGTGAAGCCAAGGATGTTGATGTGGTGGCGACGGATCAGTCCGCAGATTTCTTCCGCGTCCCACTGCCCTTGAGCACGCAAGACCACTTGCGCACCGCTCAACAACGGCACCAGCAAACGCTCGGTCGCGGCGTCGAAGTTGATCGAATAGAAATGCAGCTCGCAGTCGTCCGGGCGCATGCCAAAGCGCTCGATCACTGCTTGGCAGTGCATGGCGATTTCACCGTGGGACACCACCACGCCTTTCGGCTTGCCGGTGGAGCCCGAGGTGTAAATCAGGTACGCCTGGTGTTGCGGCAGGCTGATGAACGGCAGCTCAGTGGCCGGGTAATCAGCCAGTTCCGCAGCGTCGTCCTCCAGGCACCAACGGGCGACGGTGGCTGGCAGATCACCGAGGGCCTTGAACATCGCCGCATCGCTGAGCAGCAAACCGACGCCGCTGTCTTCGATCATGTAATGCAGGCGATCGAGCGGGTATTCCGGATCGAGCGGCACATAAGCACCACCGGCCTTGAGGATCGCCAGCAGGCCGATGACCATTTCCAGCGACCGCTCAAGCGCCAGACCGACGCGAACCTGCGGCCCGACACCCCGCTCGCGGAGCATCCAGGCCAGACGATTGGCGCGGCTGTCGAGTTCGGCGTAACTCAGGGTTTCACCGGCGAACGTCAGCGCCGGCGCATCCTTGCGCGCCAGGGCCTGCTCGCTGAACAGGTGATGGATGCACTGGTCCAGTCGATGTTCGCCCGGCTCGACGCCGAGGCTGTCGAGCAGGTTTTGCTGCTCGGCAGTTTCCAGCAACGGGAGCTCGCTCAAGCGCTGTTGCGGATCGGCCAGCAACGCCTCCAGCAGATTGCGCCAGTGCCCGGCCATGCGTGCAATGCGCGGTTCGTCGAACAGATCGGTGCTGTAAGTCAGGCAGCAACCGAGCCGATGGTCGAGGTCGGTGACTTCCAGATTGAGATCGAACTTGGTCGCGCGCGCATCGTTGGCCAGGTACTCGACAGTCATGCCGGCGAGCGTGCGGCTTTGCTGGAACTCCCAGCGCTGCACGTTGCACATCACCTGGAACAGCGGGTTGTACGCAGCGCTGCGCGGTGGTTGCAAAGCCTCCACCAGATGATCGAATGGCAGGTCCTGATGGGACTGTCCTTCGATCACGGTGTGACGCACCTGCTCGAACAACTCACCGACCGACATCTGCCCATCGAGCTGGCAACGCAGCACCTGAGTGTTGAGGAACGCACCGATCAACCCTTCGCTTTCCGGGCGAATACGGTTGGCCACCGGCGCGCCGATGCGCAGGTCGGTCTGGCCGCTGTAGCGATAAAGCAGCACAGCGAGCGCGGCGGTCATGGTCATGAACAGAGTCAAACCGTTTTGCGCATTGAAGGCGCGAACCCGTGCGGCGAGGTCGTCGCTCAGGTCGAAACGGAACAGCTCGCCTTGATGGCTTTGCACCGGCGGACGCGGACGATCGGCAGGCAATTCCAGCAGCGGATGTTCGCGACCCAGTTGCGCGGTCCAGTAGTCGAGCTGACGCTGACGCTCGCCGGACTCCAGCCACTGACGCTGCCAGACGCTGTAATCCAGATAGTGCACCGGCAGCGGCGCCAGCGGCGATTCGCGGTCATCGACGAACGCCTCGTAGAGCGCGCTGAGCTCCCGGGCGAAAATGTCCATCGCCCAGCCTTCGGTGACGATGTGGTGCAGGGTCAGTACCAGGTAATGCTCCTGCTCGGCGGTCTTGACCAGGCAGGCGCGCAGCAAGGGTCCGGTTTCCAGATCGAAGGGCTTGTGCGCTTCGCTGTCGGCCAGTGCCTGCACCCGCTGTTCGCGCAGGTCAGCCTCCAGCGCCGAGAAATCCTTCCAGTCCATGCGCATCCCGGTTTCCGGGTGCACTCGCTGCTGCGCCACGCCATCAACGCTCGGGAATGTGGTGCGCAAGGTTTCGTGACGCATGATCAGCGCTTGCAACGCCGTCTCGAAACGTCCGACATCCAGCACCCCACGCAACCGCGCCATGCCGCCGACGTTGTAGGCCGGGCTGTCCGGCTCCATCTGCCACAGGAACCACATGCGCTGCTGGGAATAGGACAGCGGCACCGGCTGGCTGCGGTCGACTTTCTCGATCGGCGGTTGTTTGTTGGTATTGCCGCTGGCCTGAATCCGTTGCACCTGCTCGGCAAATGCACCCAGTTCGCTGTTTTCGAACAAGGCTCGCAGCGGCAACTCGACGTCGCAAGCCTGCCGGGTGCGAGAGATGATTTGCGTGGCCAGCAGCGAGTGTCCGCCGAGGGCGAAGAAGTCGTCGCGCAGACCGATCTGCTTCAAGCCCAGCACTTCACGCCAGATCGCGGCGATTTGCTGTTCAAGTTCAGTGACCGGCTCAACGTGTTCGCGCACTTGCCACTGCGGTTCCGGCAAGGCGCGGCGGTCGAGTTTTCCGCTGGGGCTGAGGGGCATTTCGTCCAGGCGCATCAGTTGCGCCGGGACCATGTATTCCGGCAGCTCGGCCGTCAGTGCGGCTTTCAGGCGTGCGGTTTGTGCGTCTTCGGTTTCGTTGTGTTCAGTGGCGGTGTAGTAACCGATCAATTGCCCGCCAGCGGCGGTTTCGCGCACCAGCACCACGGCTTGCGCGACACCGTCCTGCGCCAGCAGACGTGCTTCGATTTCTTCCGGTTCGACGCGAAAGCCGCGCAGCTTGACCTGCTGATCGAGACGGCCGAGGTATTCGATCACGCCGTCGGCAGTCCAGCGTGCACGGTCGCCCGTGCGGTACAAACGTGCGCCCTGCTCGCTCAATGGATCGACCACAAAGCGTTCGGCGGTCAGGCCCGGACGCCCCAGATAACCTCGGGCCAGACCGATGCCGCTGATGCACAGTTCACCGGGCACGCCGGCCGGGACCGGGTTGAGCTCGCTGTCGAGCACTCGGCAGATAACGTTGCCCAACGGGCGGCCAATCGGTGAGCGCTCGCCATCGGCCGTGCGGCAATGCCAATGGGTGACGTTGATCGCGGTTTCGGTCGGGCCATAGCGGTTGTGCAGTTGCACGGCCGGCAGTCGCTCCAGCACGCGGTTGCGCAGCTCGGCAGGCAAGGCTTCACCGCCGGAAAATACGCGGCGCAGGCTGGTGCACTCGGCGGTGAGCGGTTCGTCGATGAACAACGAAAGCAGTGGCGGCACAAAGTGCAGCGTGGTCACGCCGAATTGCTGAACAAGTTGCGCGATGCGGTGCGGATCGCGGTGCTCGCCAGGCCCGGCAATCAGCAAACGCGCCCCTGTGATCAGCGGCCAGAAGCATTCCCACACCGACACGTCGAAACTGATCGGCGCCTTTTGCATCAGCACGTCGGTGTCGTTCAGGCGATAGGTGTTCTGCATCCATTGCAGACGCTCGGCGAGCGCCGCGTGGGTGTTGCCGACACCCTTCGGCTGGCCGGTGGAACCGGAGGTGTAAATCACGTAAGCGAGGTTGTCGCCGTGCAGATGCAGACCCGGCGCCTGGCTCGGCCAGTTCTCCAGGTGCAGCGCATCCATCGCGATCACACTGACGCCGTGGGTGGCCGGCAGTCGGTCGAGCAATCGGGTTTGGGTCAGCAACAATTCCACGCCGCTGTCGCTGAGCATGTAGGCCAGGCGCTCGGCCGGGTAATCCGGGTCCAGCGGCACGTAGGCGCCACCGGCCTTGATGATTGCCAGCAGACCGATCAGCAACTGCGGCGAACGCTCGGCTGCGATGGCCACGCACACATCCGGGCCGACGCCTTTGTCGCGCAGGTAATGGGCGAGACGATTGGCCTGGGCGTGCAATTCGGCGAAGTCCAGGCTGCCGCCGTCCCACAGCAGCGCGGTGCGTTCAGGCGTCAGGCGGGCCTGATCGTTGAGCCGTTCCGGCAGCCATTGGCTGGCTGGCGTGCAGGGTGCGGCGCTCCAGTTTCCCTGCTGATCGTGCTCATTCGGCGCCAACAGTTGCAGGTCGCCGACGGCCGTATTCGGCTGCTCGCAGATGGCGCGCAGCAGATTGCTGAAATGCTCGGCCAGTCGCTCGATGGTGGTGGCGTCGAACAGTTCGCTGGCGTAGTCGAAGGACAGGCTCAGGCGACCGTTACGGTCTTCTTCGCTGTGCAGTTGCAAGTCGAACTTGGCTTCGCGGCTGTGCCACGGCAGTTCTTCAGCGAGCAGGCCAGGCAAGCGACGCAATGCGCTCAGGTCCCGTTCTTGATGGTTGAACATGACCTGGAACAAACCCTGTTCACGGGCTTGCGGGAAGACTTCCAGCAGTTGTTCGAACGGCAGGTCCTGATGCGCCTGTGCGCCCAACGCGTTTTGACGGGTTTGCGCCAGCAACTCAACAAACGGCAACCGCGAATCCACCTCGGCCCGCAGCACCTGGGTGTTGATGAAGAAGCCGATCAGGCCCTGGGTTTCCAGGCGCGGACGGTTGGCGTTCGGCACGCCGATGCGAATGTCGCGTTGGCCGCTGTAGCGATGCAACAGACTCTGGAACGCTGCGAGCAGCAGCATGAAGGACGTGGCGTCGTGGGCCTGGGCAGTCTGGCGAATCGCCTCGCTGAGGTGTGCAGCCAAACGCACGGTGTGACGCGCGGCGCTGTGACAGTGTTGCGCCGAACGCGGGTGATCGGTGGCCAGGCTCAGGGTCGGATGCTCGTCGCCCAACTGCGCTTTCCAGTAGGCCAGTTGCCGCTCGCCCTCGCCTTGCGCCAGCCATTGACGCTGCCAGCTGCCGTAGTCGGCGTATTGAGTCGGCAGTGGCGCGAGTGTTGCCGTTTGCCCTTGGGACGCAGCGGCGTACAGGCGCGAGAACTCGTCGATCAGCACGTTCAGCGACCAGCCATCGGCGATGATGTGGTGCAGCGTCACCAGCAGTTGGTGATCCTCATCATCGAGGCGCACCAGGGTCACCCACAGCAGCGGGCCTTTTTCCAGATCGAACTGGGTGTGCGCTTCGTCCTCGCGGATTTGTTGCGCGCGGGCTTCACGCTCGGCGACGGGCAAATCGCTGATGTCGATAAATTGCAGGTTGAATTCGCCGGCGGCGTCGACCTGTTGCAGCGCTACACCGTCACGCTCGAAAAAACGTGTGCGCAGGGATTCGTGGCGTTCGATCAGTTGCTGGAAGCAGGCGCGCAAGGCGTCTTCGTCCAGCTCGCCACGCAGGCGCAAGGCGCCAGGAATGTTGTAGGCGCTGCTTTGCGGCTCGAGCTGCCAAGTGATCCACAGACGGTTTTGCGCCAGGGATTGCGGCAGCGCTTCGTTGCGCGACAGCGCGCTGATCGCACCTTGGGCCAGGCCGCCGTCCTGTTGTTGCTGCGCGACCGCGGCGGTAAATGCGCCGAGGGTCGGGGCTTCGAACAGCAGGCGCAGGTTCAGCTCCAGACCGAGCTCTTCGCGCAGGCGCGCAACCACTTGAGTGGCAGCGATGGAGTTACCGCCGAGCAGGAAGAAGTGGTCATCGGCATTGACCTGTTTGACCTGCAATTGCTCGGACCATATCTGGCCGATCAGGGTTTGCAGTTCGGAACCCGATTCGGTTTTCGCCTCGTTTTCAGTGGTCGCCGACGGGAACACTGCGTAGCTGTCGAGGCTGCCATCCGCCAGGCGATTGCGGCACGCCGAACGTTGCAGTTTGCCGCTGGAGGTCTTGGGCAATGCGCCCGGATTGAGCAACACCACCACGCTCGGCGCTTCCTGATACGCCTCGGCCACGGCTTGGCGAATGGCCTTGATCAGCGCCTCGGGCGGCAGGATTTTCTGCACGCTACGGCTGATTTCCGCGGCGATGCCGATGCCTTCCTGACCGTCGATGTTCACCGCGAAGGCCGCGACGCGACCTTTGCGCACCACTTCCACTTCACGCTCGATGGTCTGTTCGATGTCTTGCGGGTACAGGTTGTGGCCGCGAACGATCAGCATGTCTTTCAGGCGCCCGGTGATGAACAGTTCACCGTCGCGCTTGAAACCCAGGTCACCGGTGCGCAGCCAGGTTTTTCCGGCGTGCTGGACGAAGGTCTTGGCACTGGCCTCGGGGTTGCGCCAATAGCCGTGGGCGATGCTCGGCCCGGCGGCCCAGACTTCGCCGATCGCGTTGTCGGCCATTTCGTTGAGCGCCAATGGATCGACAATCAGCACCGCGTGATTGGGCTGACTGATGCCACAACTCATGATCGCGCTGCCCTCGCCCGCTTCGGCACGGTTTTGTGCCAGCGCCTGATCGTCCACCCGCAGATTGCCGATGCCTTCACCACGCGGTGTGCCTGCGACGAACAACGTGGCTTCCGCCAAGCCGTAGGACGCCATGAAACTGTCCGGGGTGAAACCGCAGCTCGCGAACTTCTCGGCGAAACGTTCCAGAGTGTCGAGTCGAATCGGTTCGGAACCGGAATACGCCACGCGCCAGCCGCTCAGGTCGAGGCGCTCCAGCGCTGATTCGCTGACCCGTTCGCTGCACAGTCGATAGGCAAAATCCGGCCCGCCGCTGATGGTGCCGCCGTATTCGCTGATCGCTTCCAGCCAGCGCAGCGGCCGGCCGAGGAAGTACGCCGGCGACATCAACACGCACGGCACGCCGCTGAAAATCGGTTGCAACAGACCACCGATCAAACCCATGTCGTGGTACAGCGGCAGCCAACTGACGATCACGTCATCCGGGTTCAGGTCGATGCCGAAACCGTGGCGAATCAGCAGTTCATTGGCCACCAGATTGCCGTGGCTGACTTGCACACCTTTAGGCAGCGCCGTGGAGCCGGAAGTGTATTGCAGGAACGCGATGTGATCGCCTTCAAGGTTCGGCTTGCCCCAACGCTCCGACAGCGCGGTATCAAGGGTGTCGACGCACAGCAGCGGCGGCGCGCCTTCGATTTGCAGCAAGGCGTCGCGCAGGCCGGCGCTGGTCAATAGCAGACGCGGTTCGGCGTCGCTGATGATTGACAGCAGGCGCTCCTGATGATGACGCTTGGCCGACTCCGGCGGATAAGCCGGCACCGCAATCACGCCCGCATACAAACAACCAAAAAACGCCGCGACGTAGTCCGGACCGCTTGGAAACAACAGCACCGCACGATCACCGAAATCCGCCTGGGCCTGCAACGCACCGGCAATGGTGCGCGCCCGTTGATCCAGCTCGCGATAACTGAGCACCACTGCCTGATCCGGTGTTTCGGCGAGAAAACGCAAGGCCACCCGGTCCGGCGTCAGGGCCGCGTGGCGCTGAAGGGCTTGGACCAGTGTGCCAGGTATTTTGAACGCGTCGGTCATGAGGTTTCCTGCCTGAATTCGGCTTGTAAATGGAATCGGTTTTCTGACGTCACGCCCCTTCGGGGGGCATGCAGGACGCGGTCTTCGCCGACCGCGCAAGGCATTGGGAATGCTGTTTTGGCCGGGGCTGGCGCCCGGAGCCATTCACCAATGAGAACGGATGGCGTCTTGAAATAATTAGTCGGCAGGCGTGATCGTCAACGGGGGCGCGGCTGCGTCAGTGTGTCGCAGTTCTCACTGCGCACCTTTGAAGAGTATTACTTCTATTTCTCAATTGACAATAATTATCATTCATAATAATTTGTCGCTCGATGTGTAGGACGGCTCCGATTCTTCCAGTCGTCCCACGACCCTATTTGCAGCAAGGTGATTTCCATGACGGAACAAGTATCCACAAGCAGGTGCGATTCACCGCTACTTCAGGCATTCGTCGACAATCGACTGATTCTGGTCAAGATTGCTGCCCGTATCACCGGCTGCCGGTCACGTGCCGAAGATGTGGTTCAGGATGCGTTCTTCCGCCTGCAATCGGCGCCGCAGATCACATCCTCGATCAAGGCTCAGCTCAGTTACCTGTTCCAGATCGTGCGCAACCTGGCGATCGATCACTACCGCAAGCAGGCGCTGGAACAAAAGTATTCGGGGCCTGAAGAGGAAGGGTTGAATGTGGTGATTCAAGGCGCTTCGCCGGAAACCTCGCACATCAATTTCTCGACCCTGGAAAACATCGCCGACGCGTTGACGGAGCTGCCGAGCCGCACCCGCTACGCCTTCGAGATGTACCGCCTGCACGGTGTGCCGCAAAAGGACATCGCCAAGGAGCTGGGCGTTTCGCCAACCCTGGTGAACTTCATGATTCGTGATGCGTTGGTGCATTGCCGCAAGGTGTCGGGCAGTCGCGCGGATACCTTCGCCCGTCGGTAAGAGCCGACATTTGCATCACCCCCATCGCGGGCAAGCCCGCTCCCACAGGTTCAGCGCTAACCCTGTGGGAGCGGGCTTGCCCGCGATGACGGACTCAAGAACGGTGCAGGTCTTGAGCCTTGTCAATCAAGCCAACACACACCGCTCAAAAAACCGCTCCCGCCCCAACACCATCAACGCTGCACGCTTGTGCGGGAAGTCGAACTCTTTCTCGCAGTGAAAACGCTGCCCCTGCATATACGCGATCATCTTCGCGTTATCGGCGCGCGGTTCGGCGACCACCCGCTGGGTGCGTGGATCGTCGAGAAACAGGTAATGCGTCAACGCCGATAACCAGCTCGCCACCTTGTGCGGACCGCGATGATTTTCTTCGCCGACCAGCATGTGAATGCCACGGTCGTAATCGCCCGCCTCGTAGAACGGCGCGATGCGGTCTTCCTTGGCCCAGTAGGCTTCGAAATAGGCAAACGGCTGATCATCGAAACAGCCGATCAGCGTCACAGTGTGTGGATCGGCTTCGAGTTTGCCCAGGTATTCGCGATGCTGTTCGAGGCTGCCCTCTTCCTGCCAGAAACTCGCCACCCGCGCACTGTTCTGCCAGCGGTTGAATCGCTCAAGGTCGAGGCCGATGTCCACCGTCCGCAGGGAAATCCACGCGCCCAGTCGCGCATCAAAACGCCGATAGACCTCACCGCGAGGCTTCACTGGTCGCAACGGATGACGCTTGCCGCCGCTGATCACCATCTGTTGTGGATAGCTGCCGGTCATCGACGCCCCCAACCAGGGCTGCGGCAACTGCCAGAACAACGCGCGCTCGCAGCGATACTGGCCAGCAGTTTCGCTCGCGATCAGTAATCCACTGAGCAAGGCTTCAACGGGAGCTTCATCGAGGTGCCACGCCAGGTGCTGACACGCAGGGTCACGGGTAAACAACCAATAACAGGCAGCCCACAACGCCTGAGTATCGGGGCGTGCCTCGACCTGCACCTGCAACTCGGGCTCGCCCGCCAGGCGCAGGGTAATCAGGGGTTGCGCGTCCAGGCTCAGTGTCAGCCGGTTTTCGCTTTCTTCAGCGACAAGGCGACGCCCTGTCGGCAAGGCCAGGGCAGTCAGGTCATTCAGATCGGGCATGGGTCGGGCTCACGGTAATCGTCGACAGTTCAACGATGTGACGTCAGCCAGCGCGGAAAATTTAAGCGGCACAGGCAAACACGCAATCTTTGACGCGTGTTCAACTGCCCGGAACCGGCACCACGGCAATCTTGTACGGATCGAAAATCTTCAGCATCTGGCCGTTGTTACGCAATCCTTGCAGCAACTTGCCGAATGCCTCGCCGCTGATGGGCGCCGTGGGACGGAGAATGGCGTAGTGGTGATAGACCTGATCGATGCGCTCGGACACCAGCAACTGATCAGCAACCTTCTCGTTGCGCAGCAGGTAATCGCTCAGGTAGGAGCGCGTCACCAGGGCAATGTCGGCGCGCCCGCGCAGCACCATCAGCAGGTTGCTGTCATGGGAATAGGTCAGTGTGGCGTTGTAGTTTTGCGCGAGGACTTTCGGGTCGGCATTGAAGTTGGCGAATTCGTAGTGATAACCGCTGAACAGCGCCAGACGCTTGCCGGTGAGGTCGGAAAAGTAGTTCTGCTGACGATTCGGGACTCGTTGCGCGACAAAGATTTCCGCGTCCTCCAGCCCCATGTCGACGCTGACGTGAGGGATGTCCTTCCAGCCCCAGCCCGGGTTCTCGAAAATCGCCATGTCCACCCGGCCCTGCTTGAAGTCACCGAAGCGTCGCGGAATGGAAGTCGGCACCAGCTCGAACTGATAGTCGCTTTGTAACGCATTGAGCGCTTCGACCAACTGTGGCAACAGACCGGTGTCGGCACCGGATTCCGGGCGCACGGTATAAGGCGGGAAATGTGCGGCACCGACCCGCACCAGCTGTGCAGCGGGGGACGGCAATACCCACAACGCCGCAAGCGCCGCCAGCAAAAGCCGCGAGGCCGTCCGAATTGGCGAAGACATCAAAACTTCCCACTCCCCAAAAAAATACGCATCAATCAATTCAAGCTAGGCGGTTTCCGCCACTTAGCCAGTTTATTGCCGCCCTGTGCGAAATTATTGTTTTTCTTCCAATACCAGAATCAACGCCTCATCGGCCAATTGATCGAGGTTCATGCTGCCATCCGCGCGATACCACGTCGTGGTCCAGGACAGCGCACCGGTCAGAAAACGGCGGGTGATGAACACGTCCCCACGAATGAATCCCGCGTCCTTGGCCTCTCCCAGCACCTGCAGCCAGAGGTCCTCATAGATGTCGCGCAGTGCCAGGACCTTCGCCTGGCCGTCTTCGGACAGCGAACGCCATTCATACACCAGCACCGCCATGGCCTCGCCGCTGCCGCCCATGATCGACTGCAATTCGCAGCGAATCAGCGCCAGCACCCGCTCGCGCACGTTATCGGCTTCAGCGATCGCGGCACGCATCAACGCGGTGTTGTAGCGAATGGTTTCCTCCATCACCGCCCGCAGGATCTCGTCCTTGCTTTTGAAGTGATGAAAAATACTCCCCGACTGAATGCCCACGGCACCGGCCAGATCGCGCACTGTGGTGCGTTCAAAACCTTTATTGCGGAACAGGTGGGCCGCGACTTGCAGCAGTTTGCCGCGGGCGCTGTCCGGGTCGGTCAACTGGCCGCTGTCGACCAGTTCGCGCATGACCCTCAGGGCTTTTTGCTCGTCCACCCGTTCTCTCCTACAGTCGTATTCACCGCTGAAACTGCGGGGTTGCGCGGGCAATTTAAGCTGACAATGGCAACCAAGCAAGCGCTCGGGTAGAAGATATTTCAGCCGTTTACAAACCAAGCGCTTGCTTGGTAGTCTCGTTGTACTTCTGTTGGAGGTGGCTATGGAGAGCGTTGTGCCTGAAACCATTCGCATCGGTTGCGCCAGTGCCTTCTGGGGCGACACCTCGACCGCCGCCGCGCAACTGGTGGAAGGCGGGCGCCTGGACTATCTGGTGTTCGATTATCTGGCCGAGATCACGATGTCGATCATGGCCGGTGCGCGGATGAAAGATCCACAGGCCGGGTACGCCAGTGACTTCATCGAAGTCCTCAGCCCTCTGCTGGCGTCACTTGCCGAACAGAAAATCCGCGTCATCAGCAACGCCGGGGGTGTCAATCCACACGCCTGCGCCGCTGCGCTGCAAGCGGCCTGCGACAAGGCTGGCGTGTCGCTGAAGATCGCGGTGCTGCTGGGTGATGACCTGCAACCGCAGTTCAAACAGCTGAGCAGCCGCGGCCTCCACGAAATGTTCAGCGGCGCACCCTTGCCGCCGATGTGCGTTTCCACCAACGCCTACCTCGGCGCGCCGGGCATTGTCGAAGCCTTGCGCCTGGGCGCGGACATCGTCATTACCGGACGCGTGGTCGACAGCGCCGTGGTCAGCGCTGCGCTGGTGCATGAATTCGGCTGGTCCTGGCACGACTACGACAAACTCGCTCAGGCCGCCCTTGCCGGGCACATCATCGAATGCGGCGCCCAGTGCACCGGCGGCAACTTCACCGATTGGCGCGACGTGCCCGATTACGAACACATCGGTTTCCCCATCGTCGAAGTCAGCGCCGACAGCCAGTTTATCGTCAGCAAACCCGAAGGCTCCGGTGGCCTCGTTACGCCCCTCACCGTCGGCGAACAAATGCTCTATGAAATCGGCAACCCGCAGGCTTATCTCTTGCCCGACGTGGTTTGCGATTTCTCTCAGGTCAAACTTCAGCAACAAGGCAGGAACGCGGTTCAGGTGCACGGCGCAAAAGGCTTGCCGCCGACCGATCAGTACAAAGTCAGCGCGACGTATCCGGACGGTTTCCGCTGCACCGCCAGTTGCCTGATCGCCGGAATCGATGCCGTGGACAAGGCGCGACGAGTCAGCGAAGCGATCATCAACAAGACCTCGGAAATCTTCAGTCAGCGCGGCTGGGCACCCTACAGCGAAGTGAACATCGAACTCCTTGGCAGCGAGGCGACCTACGGCCCCCATGGCCAGCGACAGGACAGTCGCGAAGTGGTGATCAAACTCGCCGTGCGCCACCCCAGTAAACAGGCCTTGATCGTGTTCTCCCGGGAAATTGCCCAGGCCGCCACCGGCATGGCGCCGGGGCTGACCGGGATCGTCGGCGGCCGGCCGACGGTGTATCCGCTGATCCGGCTGTTTTCGTTCCTCATCGACAAAACGGCCTGCACGCTGGACATTGATATCAACGGTCAGCGTCACCCGTGCCCCCCGCCCGCCCTCGACGCGCTCGCCACCGCGGACCTGCCGGTGCCGTTCGAACCACCGAAACCCACCGGTCGCGCCGATGCCAGCGTGGCGCTGATCAAGCTTGCGGTCGCTCGCTCGGGTGACAAGGGCAATCACAGCAACATCGGCGTCATGGCGCGCGAGCCAGAGTACCTGCCGTGGATTGCCGAAGCCTTGACCCCGGCAGTGGTCGTCGACTGGATGAGCCACGTACTCGACCCGGTTCACGGGCGCGTCGAGCGCTGGTATCTGCCCGCGACCCACAGCCTTAATTTTCTGCTGGAGAACGCCCTGGGCGGGGGCGGCGTGGCCAGCCTGCGGATCGACCCGCAAGGCAAAGCCTTCGCCCAACAACTGCTGGACATCCAGATTCCGGTGCCTCAGCGCATCGCCGACCAGGTCAACTAGAGGACTGCCGCCGTGGCCTACGATTCGATTTTCAAAGCTGATCTGTTTGCCGGCCAAAACATCATCGTCACCGGTGGCGGCAGTGGCATCGGCCGCTGCACCGCACATGAACTGGCGGCGCTCGGTGCCCATGTGCTGTTGATCGGGCGCAATGCCGACAAACTCAAATCCGTGACCGCCGAAATTGTCGAGGATGGCGGCAAGGCCGATTGGCAGACCTGCGATATTCGCGACGAAGAAGCGGTCAAGCATCTGGTCAGCGAACTGATCCGCAAGCACGGTCCGATTCATGGACTGGTCAACAATGCCGGCGGCCAATTCCCTTCGCCGCTGGCTTCGATCAATCAGAAGGGTTTCGAAACCGTGGTGCGCACCAATCTGGTGGGCGGTTTCCTGATGGCCCGGGAAGTGTTCAATCAATCCATGAGCCAACACGGCGGCGCCATCGTCAACATGCTCGCCGACATGTGGGGCGGCATGCCCGGCATGGGCCATTCGGGCGCAGCGCGTTCGGGCATGGACAACCTGACCAAGACCGCTGCGTTCGAATGGGGTTACGCCGGTGTGCGGGTCAACGCGGTGGCGCCGGGCTGGATCGCCTCAAGCGGCATGGACACTTATGAAGGCGCGTTCAAGGCGGTGATTCCGACCTTGCGCGAACACGTGCCGCTGAAACGCATCGGCACCGAATCGGAAGTCAGTGCCGCGATCGTGTTCCTGCTCAGCCCGGCAGCGGCGTTCATCAGTGGCAGCACCTTGCGCATCGACGGCGCCGCCAGCCTTGGCGGCCGAGCGTGGCCGATCCACAAGGCGACCAACAGTGAGTCGTACAACGGTTTCCACCGCGCGTACTTACCGGACGTGCTCAAGGACAAGGAATAACTCATGCCGGTCATTGAGTCGCAAGTCGACCCGTTCAGCGAACAGTTCGCCCGGAACCGCGCAGCGATGCTGGCCGGTATCGAGCAGGTCCGTCAGCTCGAACAAAACCTGCTGGACAAAGCGGCCGAAGCCAAGCCCAAGTTCGACAAGCGCGGGCAATTGCTGCCCCGTGAACGCCTCAACCTGTTGCTCGACCCCGGTGCGCCGTTCCTCGAACTGGCAAGCCTGGCCGGTTACAAATTGCATGACGACAAGGACGGCAGCTCGGCGGGCGGCGGCTTGATCGCCGGGATCGGCTACGTATCCGGCGTTCGTGCCTTGGTGGTGGCGAACAACAGCGCGATCAAGGGCGGAACCATCTCCCCCAGCGGTTTGAAGAAATCCCTGCGCCTGCAACAGATCGCCATGGAAAACAAACTGCCGGTGATCACCCTCGCTGAAAGCGGTGGCGCCAACCTCAATTACGCAGCAGAGATTTTCGTCGAAGGCGCGCGCAGCTTTGCCAATCAGGCGCGGATGTCAGCCATGGGGTTGCCACAGATCACTGTGGTTCACGGCTCGGCCACGGCAGGCGGCGCGTATCAGCCGGGGTTGTCGGATTACGTGGTGGTGGTGCGCGGCAAAGCCAAGCTGTTTCTCGCCGGCCCGCCCCTTCTCAAGGCGGCCACCGGCGAGGTCGCCACCGATGAGGAACTGGGCGGTGCCGAGATGCACGCGCAAACCGCCGGCACCGCTGAATACCTGGCCGAGAACGATGCCGATGGCGTGCGTCAGGTGCGGGAGATTGTCAGCTTGTTGTCGTGGAATGATCAGTTGCAGTGGGCCCCCGAACGTCACTATCAGGAACCGCTCTACCCCATCGACGAACTGCTCGGGCTGATTCCCGATGACCCGAAAAAACCCTATGACGTGCGCGAAATCATCGCGCGAATCGCCGACGGTTCGAACTTCCTCGAGTTCAAGGGTGAGTTCGATCAACAGACCGTCTGCGGTCATCTGCAGATTCAGGGTCGCGCCTGCGGGTTCATCGGCAACAACGGCCCGATCACGCCCAAAGGCGCGAGCAAGGCTGCGCAGTTCATTCAGCTGTGCGATCAGAGCCGGACGCCGCTGCTGTTCTTCCACAACACCACCGGGTTCATGGTCGGCACCGAATCCGAACAACAAGGCGTGATCAAGCACGGCGCCAAAATGATCCAGGCGGTGGCCAACGCCCGGGTGCCGAAACTGACGATCGTCGTCGGTGGCTCCTATGGCGCCGGCAACTATGCAATGTGCGGCCGCGGCCTCGACCCGCGCTTCATCTTCGCCTGGCCCAACAGCCGCACGGCGGTGATGGGCGGTGCCCAGGCCGGCAAGGTCCTGCGGATCGTCACCGAAGCCAAACAGCTCAAGGACGGTCTGGTACCTGACCCGAAAATGCTCGACATGCTGGAGCAGGTCACCGCGCAGAAACTCGACAGCCAGTCCACCGCGCTGTATGGCAGCGCCAATCTATGGGACGACGGTTTGATTGATCCCCGGGATACCCGGACGTTGCTCGGTTACGTGCTGGACATCTGTCATGAGGCGGACATGCGGCCGCTGCAAACCAACAGTTTTGGCGTGGCCCGGTTCTGAACCGGCCAGAGGAGAACAATAAAAATGATCTTCACCCAGGAACACGAAGCACTGCGCCGCACCGTTCGCCAATTCGTCGAGCACGAGATCAACCCGCACGTCGAGGAGTGGGAAAAGGCCGGGCGTTTTCCAATCCACGATCTCTTTCGCAAGGCGGGTGAGCTCGGCTTGCTGGGGATTTCCAAACCGGAAAAATTCGGCGGCATGGGGCTCGACTACAGCTATTCGATCGTCGCCGCCGAAGAGTTCGGCACCATTCATTGCGGCGGGATCCCGATGTCCATCGGCGTGCAAACCGACATGTGCACGCCGGCGCTGGCACGCTTCGGCTCCGATGAACTGCGTGAAGAATTCCTGCGGCCGGCGATTACCGGCGAACAGGTCGGTTGCATCGGCGTGTCGGAAGTCGGTGCCGGTTCCGACGTGGCCGGCTTGAAAACCACCGCCCGCAAGGACGGCGACGACTACGTGATCAACGGCAGCAAGATGTGGATCACCAACTCGCCGAGCGCCGATTTCATCTGCCTGCTGGCCAACACCTCGGACGACAAGCCGCACATCAACAAGTCGCTGATCATGGTGCCGATGAACACCCCCGGTATCAGCCTCAGTTCGCACCTCGACAAACTCGGCATGCGCAGTTCGGAAACCGCCCAGGTGTTTTTCGACAACGTGCGCGTACCTCAGCGCAATCGTATCGGTCATGAAGGTGCGGGGTTCATGATGCAGATGCTGCAATTCCAGGAGGAACGCCTGTTCGGTGCCGCGAACATGATCAAGGGCCTGGAATACTGCATCGACAGCACCATCGAGTACTGCAAGGAACGCAAAACCTTCGGCAATGCACTGATCGACAATCAGGTTATCCACTTCCGCCTCGCCGAGCTGCAGACCGAAGTCGAATGCCTGCGGGCGCTGGTCTATCAGGCTACCGAGCAATACATCAAAGGTCAGGACGTCACCCGCCTGGCGTCGATGGCCAAACTCAAGGCCGGGCGACTGGGCCGCGAAGTCAGCGACAGCTGCCTGCAATACTGGGGCGGCATGGGCTTCATGTGGGACAACCCGGTAGCCCGCGCCTACCGCGACGTGCGGCTGGTATCGATTGGCGGCGGCGCCGACGAAATCATGCTGGGGATCATCTGCAAACTCATGGGCATCCTGCCGGGGAAAAGGAAATGAGCACCCTCCCGGTTTGCCAGACGTTGTTGCTCGAACCGCATAACGGCGTGCTGCACATCACCCTCAACCGACCGGAAAGCCGCAATGCCATGAGCTTGCAGATGGTCGCCGAGTTGCGTTCGGTGCTGTCTGCAGTGCGCGATGACCGTGAGATTCGGGCCCTGGTGATCGGCGGTGCCGGCGGGCACTTCTGCGCCGGGGGTGACATCAAGGACATGGCCAATGCCCGAGCCCAGGGACCGTCGTCGTACCGTGATTTGAATCGGGCGTTTGGCGCACTGCTGCAGGAAGTACAGCACGCGCCGCAAGTGGTGATCACGGTGCTACAGGGCGCGGTGCTCGGCGGTGGATTGGGGCTTGCGTGCGTCAGCGATGTCGCCCTGGCGGACCACCAGGCGCAATTCGGTCTGCCGGAAACCAGCCTCGGCTTGCTGCCCGCGCAGATCGCGCCGTTTGTGGTTCAGCGCATCGGCTTGACCCAGGCTCGACGGTTGGCACTGACTGCAGCGCGATTTGATGGCACCCACGCCCGACGCATGGGGCTGGTGCACTTTGTCGAGCATGACGCGCAAGCGCTGGCCGAGCGTCTCGATGAAGTCCTGGCCCATGTGTTGTGCTGCGCGCCGGGGGCGAATGCGACGACCAAAAAACTGTTGCTGGCGAGTGCCGGGCAGCCTTCGGACGCGTTGCTGGATGAAGCGGCTGATTGGTTCAGTGAGGCGGTGACCGGGGCTGAAGGGCTCGAAGGGACCATGGCTTTCGTGCAGAAGCGCAAACCGGGGTGGGCCTCCTAAAAGCATCGCGGGCAAGCCCGCTCCCACAGGGATCTCCAGCGGTCATTCATTTCTGGACACACCCGAGATCCATTGTGGGAGCGGGCTTGCCCGCGATGAGGCCATCACTTTCACCGAACAACTTGAGCGAAGACCCTGATGCCCGCCCTAAAAAAAATCCTTATCGCCAACCGCGGTGAAATCGCCTGCCGCATCCAGCGCACCGCCCAGGCCCTTGGCTACCGCACCGTCGCCGTGTTCAGCGACGCAGATGCCGACGCGCTGCACGTACAGATCGCCGACGAAGCCATCAACATCGGCCCGGCCCCGGTGCAGCAATCCTATCTGAACATCCCGGCCATCCTCGATGCCGCCCGCCGCACCGGCGCCGACGCGATCCACCCCGGCTATGGTTTCCTCTCGGAAAACGCCGGGTTCGCCCGCGCCTGCCGAGACGCCGGCTTGACCTTTATCGGCCCCAGCCCTGAAGCCATCGAACTGATGGGCAGCAAGCGCCTGTCGAAACTCGCCATGCTCGACGCCGGCGTGCCGTGCATCAAAGGCTATCAAGGCGCCGAGCAGGACGATGCGACCCTGAGCCGCGAAGCCGAACGCATCGGTTTTCCGCTGATGATCAAGGCCAGTGCCGGCGGTGGCGGACGGGGCATGCGTCTGGTGCACGAGGCCAGTGAGTTGCTGGCGCAGATCCGCACCGCACGCTCCGAGGCATTGCATGGGTTTGGCAGCGATGAGCTGATCCTCGAACAAGCGTTGATCGACCCGCGCCACGTTGAGGTTCAACTGTTCGGCGACCAACAGGGCAACTTGATCTACCTCGGCGAACGCGACTGCTCGATCCAGCGTCGCCACCAGAAAGTCATCGAGGAAGCGCCCTGCCCCGTCATGACCGCCGAATTGCGTCAGGCCATGGGCGAAGCAGCATTAAAGGCCGGTCGCGCGGTGAACTACGTCGGCGCTGGCACCGTGGAATTCCTGCTGGATGCACGCGGACAGTTTTACTTTCTGGAAATGAACACCCGGCTGCAAGTGGAACACCCGGTAACAGAACTGATCACAGGCCTCGATCTGGTGGCCTGGCAACTGCACGTCGCCGAAGGTCTGCCGTTGCCGTTGCGCCAGGAGCAGGTGCAACTCAGCGGCCATGCCATGGAAGTGCGCTTGTATGCCGAAGACCCGACCCAAACGTTTCTGCCTCAAACCGGGCGGATCGCGGCTTGGGAACCGGCATCTCAGGGCGGCGCACGGATCGATCATGGCCTGATCGAGGGGCAGCAGGTCAGCCCGTTCTACGACCCGTTGCTGGGCAAGATCATCGCCCATGGTGCCACCCGTGAAGAAGCCCGGCGCAAGTTGCTGCGGGCGGTGCAGGACAGCGTCTTGCTGGGCCTCGCCAGTAATCAGCGTCTGCTTGCCAGCCTGCTCGAACATCCGCGATTCATCAGTGGCGAGTTCAGCACCGGGTTCATTCCGACGTATTTTGCCGACCATCCCTGCCTGCACCCTTATGTACCCGACGCCGAAGAACTGGCGATTGCTGCTGCGCTGTTCTATCAGGCTTCTGCCCAGGCTCATCCCGCCGTGCTGGCCGGTTGGCGCAATAACGCCAGTGTGCCACTGCACTATCGCATCGGCCTGGAGGATCAGGACTGGCCGGTGCAATTGAACGCGGTGCCGGGCGAACCGTACCGGGTTGAAGCCGCCGGACAGGCGTTCGAACTGAGCATCATCCAGTGCGACGGACGCTGGGCCAGCCTGGAAATCGATGGTATCCGCCGGCGTCATGCCTACCGTCTCGACGCCGGGCAACTCTGGCTCTTCACCCGTCCCGGAAGTCTGCGGCTGATGGATTGCACACAGGCGCTGGTCAGCAGCGCTGCCAGCGCCAGCTCCGGCACACTCAAGGCGCCAATGGACGGCGCCATCGTCGATGTGCTAGTCACTGAAGGCAGCACGGTCAGCAAAGGCCAGCTGCTGGTGGTGCTGGAAGCCATGAAAATGGAACATCCGTTGAAATCAGGCATCGACGGCGTGCTCAAACGTTTGCAGGTCAGGGTCGGCGACCAGGTGAAAAATCGTCAGATTTTGTTGGAGGTCGAATAAGCCGCTAGGCGGATCCGCCGGGTTTGGCTACGCTCAAGCCCTATCAGGACGCGGATACCAGGAACCCTGCAATGCCTCACTGGCTGGTCATTGATCTGGAAGCCACCACCGATGAAGGGGGTTGGCCGGTTACAGAAATGGAAATCATCGAAATCGGTGCCACGCTGGTGGACCGCCAGGGTCGGGAGCTGGATCATTTCCAGCGTTTCGTGCGCCCGTTGCGCCGGCCCCTGCTCACGCCGTTTTGCCGCGAGCTGACCCGCATCACCCAGGCCAATATCGACAGCGCACAGCCGCTGACCGAGGTCTGGCCAGCCTTCGAACGCTGGCTCGGCCAACATCATTCACGCCTTGAAGGCTGGGCCAGCTGGGGCGATTACGATCGCAAGCAACTGCTGCAGGAATGGCAGAAGCTGCAACTCGACAGCGAACTGAGCCGCGTGCCGCACATGAACCTCAAACAGCGCTTTGCCAAGGCCCGACGCCTGGAACGCCCGCTGGGGCTCAAAGGTGCGCTGCAACTGGCGGGCATGCAGTTCACCGGCCAGCAGCACCGGGCGCTGGAGGATGCGCGCAATACAGCGCGTCTGTTACCGCTGATTCTGCCCCTCTAGAGAGGTGACGCCGCCAAAGGCCTTGTGCATACTGGCCGGCCCTTTTTAGCCCTTTTCGAGGAATCGCCCATGTTTAAAGTCAACGAGTACTTCGACGGCACCGTCAAGTCGATCGCCTTTGGCACCGCTGAAGGTCCGGCGACCATCGGCGTCATGGCTCCGGGCGAGTACGAATTCGGCACCAGCCAGCGTGAAATCATGCACGTGGTAACCGGCGCCCTGACCGTCAAACTGCCGGACAGCTCCGACTGGGAAACCTTCGAAGCCGGCAGCCAGTTCAACGTGCCAGCCAACAGCAAGTTCCAGCTGAAAGTGGCTGTCGATACCGCTTACCTGTGCGAATACCGCGGCTAAAACCCCGGGTTTTCACAGCGTAAAAAAAATGCCCGTGTTCTTGGACACGGGCATTTTTCATTCAGGGTCGTTTATTCCAGCACCGTGACCGGCATGCCGACTTCGAGTTGGCCATTGCCATCGTTGACCAGATTCTGGCCGAACATCGCGCCGTCTTCCTGAGCACGGTACTTCTGCAAGGTTGCGAGCGGTTCACGGTCATCGCTGCGCAAACCGGTTTGCGGATCGATGGTAGTCAGAATGCAACGTGAACACGGCTTGACCACGCGGAACTCGACATCGCCGATGCGGATACGCTTCCAGCCATCCTCGGCGTACGCCTCACTGCCCTCGATGACCAGATTCGGCCGAAAGCGCAGCATTTCCAACGGGCGCCCGACGCGTTGCGAAAGATCTTCCAGAGATGCCTGCCCGATCAGCAACAACGGGAAGCCATCGGCGAACGCGACCTGGTCATCATCCTTGCCATAGCCCGCCTGAGTGGTACGCGCGCGATCCAGCGGTACTTGCACCAGGCGAGTCGGCTTGCCGATGAATTCGCTGACCCAGGCACCCGCCTCGTCGCCGGCATCGGGGACGCGCAAGGTGTCGCGCCAGATGGTCACGCCACGCAGCTCAGCGTCACTGTCGGGCAAGGCGATATCGATCGGCGAACGGCCCGGAGCGCTGAGGGTCAAGCCACCGTCGGAATTCCGCAATGCCGACAACTGACTCATCTGCGCCACCGCACGCTGGGTCAGGAAGCGCCCGCTGGCCTCGTCCACCAGCATCCAGCGTCGATCCCCATCCAGCCCCAGTTTGTCGAGGCCAACCTGTTGCAGGGACTCGCCCATGCCGGATTTCAACGGAAAACGATAAAGCGCGCTCAGACGCAGCATGTCCAGCTCCCTGGTGGGCAAAAAACGCCACCCTATATGAGCTTGATCGCCGAATCAAAGATTGAGAATTGAATAATGCACACCTAGTGGGAGCGAACTTGCTCGCGAAAGCGGTGGAACAGTCGACATAAATGTTGACTGTAAACCGCCTTCGTGAGCAAGCCCGCACCCACAGTTTGACCGTGGCTAGCCTTTGAATCGTTATCAGGCAGGCACTTCGTCGAGCATCAGGCGCTGGCGCACCACGTCGACCAGTTTGTCCGGCTGGAATTTGGAGAGGAAGTTGTCGCAACCGACCTTCTTCACCATCGAGTCGTTGAAGCTGCCGGACAGCGACGTGTGCAGCACAACGTAAAGACCACGCAGACGCGGATCGTTACGGATCTCGGTGGTCAGGCGATAGCCGTCCATTTCCGGCATTTCTGCGTCGGTGAAGACCATCAGCAGCTTGTCGGTCATGTTCACGCCGGTATCGGCCCAGCCCTTGAGCATGTTCAGCGCTTTCAAGCCGTCGCTGGCGATGTGCATCTTCACGCCCAACTGGCCGAGGGTGTCGCGCAATTGCGAGAGCGCCACGTTGGAGTCGTCCACCAACAGCACTTCGCGGCCACGGGCGCGCTCCAGGACCGGATCGTCGAGCTTGTCGCGGGACACCTTGGCGTTGTACGGGACGATTTCGGCGAGGACTTTTTCGACGTCAATGATTTCCACCAGCTGATCATCGACCTTGCTGATGGCAGTCAGGTAATGCTGGCGGCCGGCGCTGGTCGGGGGCGGCAGAATAGCTTCCCAGTTCATGTTGACGATGCGGTCCACGCCACCCACCAGGAACGCCTGCACCGAGCGGTTGTATTCGGTGACGATGATCGTACTGGTCGGGCTTGGCACCAGCGGACGCATGCCGATGGCCTGAGACAGGTCAATCACCGGGAGCGTCTGACCACGCAGGTTGACTACACCGCAGACAAACGGATGGCGCTGGGGCATCAGGGTCAGCTTCGGCAGCTGCAACACTTCTTGCACCTTGAAAACGTTGATCGCGAACAATTGCCGCCCAGCCAAGCGGAACATGAGAATTTCCAGGCGATTCTCACCCACCAGTTGCGTGCGTTGGTCTACCGTGTCGAGAATGCCGGCCATCAATGACTCCTGAGCTTGTTCGGATGAATTCACTAAAGAAGGTTATCGGCTGTTTTTGCCGGACCTTGACCCCCATACAAAATGCCACGCGCAGGCATTGATGTCACATTAACATCATGCTTTACTGGACACCTCAATTCATCTGCTTCACTCCCTGCGGCGCGACAACAGTTCGCACGTTAGGTTCCCCTGTGTAAGGGATTCCCCTAGTAACAATCAGGCCCAACCTGATATTCGCAATATCCAATAGCCATTAATGTGACGCCATTCTCATTGCATGAACGGAGTCAGGCTTTTGTGTGTGATCGCAGGTCAGTGGCCATCCACCCTCTCGAATTCCCCTGCCTGCATCCGCGCCGGCCGGAGCGCGATCTCACAACGGCACTGCAACGTCGGGGCCCTGATGGTCCTGGCCGACACACACGACATTCCCTCATTTGACATGACGTTGTGGAGATAAGCATGCCGAACCATAAAGAGTGGGCCCAGCGACTCCCGGTGTTTCTGGTCGAGGCTGAAACGCTCCTGGCCAAATCCGAGGAATGCCTGAGCCATCTGCAACTGATCAGCAATGACAAGGACGCCATCGACTGCATGATGAGCACCCTCCTCAAACTGGCCAACAAGGCTGACGCCCTGGCTTTGGTCGCGGTTTCGGAGTTTTCGCTGCACATTCATGGCCTGCTGAATCATGCCCAGAATCACGTAGACCTGCATGATCAGGCATTGAGCGCGCTGAAAGACTGTTTCACATTGATGGCGTGGCAGCTCGAACTGATCGATCAAAACACCGGCCAGCTCAGCCTGGATGACAGCGAACAGACATCGCTGATCGAGGCCTTTGCCTTTCAGGTCGGACAAAGCCAGTTTCAGCCACCCGCCCACTCAAAACCGTTCAGGCTCGTTTCTTTTTCGGAACAACAGGCTTAATTTTCTGATAACTACGCGATAGCTCGTATTGTTATTGCCATGAAGCCACTCTTTAACTTGAGCACGCTCATGTCGCAATTGAATACTTCATATCTGTCAACGACAGCTCAATACAAATACCCCTCTCCTGCCGCCAAACATTTTCCATTGTGGAACTAACGTCCAAATCCATAATTTCCTGACTGTACGGACATATATACCAAACGCGACCAACGGTTTCTTAAGTGGTATTATGCCGCCCATTAGTTGACGTCAATTAATGGCAGAGTGACTCAGACAGAGACCCGTCAGTCAACATGACCGGTCTGCCCGCAGCGAACATCCATTGGCTCCATCCGCTATGTACGCCAGCCTCAAGTCAATCACCACGTGGCCACCCTCCCGAGAAAACGCGCGCCGGTTCACGCTGTTGCTGTGTACCTGCTCGGCGCTCGGCAGTCTGGCGATCTATAGTCTGTCCATACGCCTGCCACTCAGTCTGCTGCTGCTCAATATTGCGGCGCTGGCTTGCGTCCTGGTGCAGTATTGCCTCTCGCGTAAATCTATAAAGTTCGAACCACAAGAGCTGGCCGACCGATTATTGAAGGTTCAGGAAAACGAACGTCACCGGCTCAGTCGGGAACTGCATGACGATATCGGCCAGTTACTGACTGCGGCGAAACTTCAAAGTGAATGGCTCAAACGCCGAATGCCCGAAGAGCTGCAAGATCAATGCGCGACGCTCTGTGACACGCTGGAAGAAACCCTGACAAAAGTTCGTGATGTATCGGCCATTCTCAATCCCAGGCAGCTGACCAGCCTTGGGCTGGAAGCCAGTCTGCGTGCGCATTTGCTCAAGACGCTGGCTAATACGCAGGTGCACTGGAGCCTGGAGTGCCACTCACGATTGACCGGCATACCGGAAGAAATGGCCGTCGCCGCCTTTCGAATCACCCAGGAAGCGGTGACCAATATATTGCGTCATGCCGAAGCGAAAAATCTGTTGGTTCGCCTGCAACGCCAGCCTCAAGGCCTGACGCTGTTGATCAGCGATGACGGCCAGGGTTTCGCGCCGGCGACGGATCCCGGCCGTGAGGGACAACGTGGAATGGCCGGGATGTCGGAACGGATCGACCAGTTGGGCGGCACCCTGAGCGTGACCAGCGAGCCGGGCAAAGGTACTCAAATCGAAGCTCTCTTCCCGTGGGCGCCACGTGCGCTGGAACGGGCCAGTACGAATAAGGTTATGCATTGACTTGTAACTTACTTTTGGTGGATGACCACTCGCTGATCAGAGCTGGCGTGCGTGCTCTGGTACTGGATATTCCCGGCTACGCGGTAATCGGTGAGGCCAATGACGGTTCGCAGCTGCTCGAGATGGTCGAGAGACTGTCCCCGGACATCGTGCTGCTGGATATTTCCATGAAGGAAACCGGAGGCCTTGAAGCCTTGCAGCGACTCAAGCGAGTACGCCCGCAAAGCAAAGTGTTGATCCTGTCGATGCACACCGACCCGGCGCTCATCATGCAGGCACTGGAATCCGGTGCCCACGGCTACCTGCTCAAAGACACAACGGCCACCGAACTCGAACATGCGCTGGATGCCCTGCGTAACAACGAGCGCTACCTGAGCCCGGCCATTGCCCATACCGTCATCAACCAGGCGCTGACCCGAAACCAGAAGCACCAGCCGGAACCCGCCGACTCGCACAACCTGACGGCGCGCCAGCTGGAAATCCTGCGACTGATCGTTCGCGGAAAATCCACCCGGGAGATCGCCAACGGCCTGGGCCTGAGCATCAAGACGGTTGAAACCCATCGCTCGCAAATCATGAAGCGCTTGCAGATCTACGATGTGGCAGGCCTGGTCCTGTTCGCAGTGCGTGAGCAAATCATCAGCCTGGACGATTGATCGCTGCAGGAATACTCAGCAACGGCGAATGCTCGGGCAAATGCACCCGCAGTGCCGCCGGGCGCGCCGAGAAGCGCAGGCTTTCACCTTCAAGCGGTTCGCCATCAAGGTTGATGTAGAGGCCTTCCGAGACCTTGATCTCGACCCATGGCAAGCGAGCGCGCACAAACATGTTGTCGATGCCGAAACCATCGGTAAGCAAGCTTTTCAACGTACCCACCACTTCCTGCGGCGCAGGCAGAATGCTGATATCCAGCAGACCGTCGTCTGCCAGTGCGTGCGGGCACAGCACATGACCACCGCCCGCCTGGCGTCCATTGCCGATGCCTAATGCCAGAAGCTCGCCACTCCACTGAAAGTCCGGGCCATGCAGCTCACCATAAGCCGCATGCAATTCACTGAAGCGTGATAAACCGGTGAACAGATAAGCCGCGCCGCCCAGTACTTTTTTCAAGTCTTCCGAGGTGTTCGCCGTCACCTGGCTACCGAAGCCGCCCGTGGCCATGTTCAGGAACACCTGTCCACCGACCTCGCCCAAATCGATGGCATGCGGTTCAGCGTCCAGAAGATTCAAGGCCTGAGCGGGTTCCAGAGGTACACCCGCGGCGCGGGCGAAATCGTTGGCGGTTCCCAATGGCATCAGCACCAGACTGGCCTGCGTCGAATGCGCGGCCATGGCCTCGGCAATATCGCGCAACGTCCCGTCACCACCGCCAGCGATGATCTGCGTGTGGCCTGCCGCCAACGCTTCGTCTACCAACCGCTGTGCGTCGCCGGCCTCCCAGGTCAGTCGGACAGCCAACTCCCACCCTTGTGCGCGCCGTTCTTCGACGGCAGCCCGGACTTCCTCGTTGAGCGCCTGCTTGCCGTGCAGAATCAACAGTGCCTTGCGTTCGCCCATTGTGGTCACTCCCATGATTGAATCTCGTATGGGAAATGTGACCCCGTTGCACCCCATAAAAGTCGCAAAAAAATGAATTATTTCAAGCCGAGCGGTATTGAGGTCCTACAAGGCGGGATTTTTTCTTACAAAACGTGAGGAATCGGCTCAATTGACCCCCAACGCCGATTGGTACAACTTGGCGGTACGTTTATCCGTCATCAGCAGGAACTACAGGGACGTATCATGCAAAACCTTGACATCAGGTTGCCGGTGACTTCGGTCACTCCGCTCGCAGACAGGCGGGCCAGCTATCAAGCCGAATTCAAATGCGCAAAACCCAATGGAGAAGTTGAAATGGAACCTCGTGTCGCTGAACTGGAAACACACCTCAAATATATCCGCAGAGACATCGAAGAAGTCCGGGGTGACGTCAAGTCCATCAAACACAGGCTCGCCTACTCCGCCGGCGGAACAGCTGTGGTTCTGGGGCTTCTGGGGTGGATCGCCAACAGCCGTTTCGACCAGTTGGTGGCACTTCTCGCTCGATAGGAAGACGCCAGGAATGCAAAACCCGGTTCAATGAACCGGGTTTGTGTGACAGGTGTGCGGCAGGGGTCAGCCCAGGACTTCACTCAGCGGGATGAAGCCGACGCTGTCACCTTCCACCAATGTGCGATCTTCCCGCACTTCGACCAGACCATCGGCCCACGCGGCGCTACGCAGCACACCCGAACTCTGATTCTTGTAAATGATTGCCCGGCCGTTCTCCAGACGTCCTCGCAAATACTCGCGTCGATTGCCGGCCTTGGGCCAGACAAACCCTGCAGGCACCTGCACCTTCAAGGGTTCGACATCTTTTACCCCCTGACGGCGCAAGAGATAAGGTCTCGCCAACAAGGCAAAGGTCACCAGGGTCGACGCCGGGTTACCGGGTAACCCGATCACCGGAACCCCGCGAAAATGCCCGAACGTCAGCGGCTTGCCCGGTTTGATCGCGAGTTTCCACAACGTGAGCTCACCCTCTTCCCGCAGGGCAATGCCCAGAAAATCGGCTTCACCTACCGATACGCCACCGGTCGACAGTATCAAGTCGACATCCTTCAACTCGCCGAGGCGAGCACGAGTCGTCTCAAGGTTATCCGGAAGAATACCGGCGTCGATCACTTCACAGCCCAAGCGCTGCAACCAGCTGCAGAGCAACACTCGGTTGCTGTTGTAGATCTGGCCTGGCCCCAGTGCCTGACCCGGTTCAACCAGTTCATCGCCGGTGGAGATTACCGCAACGCGCACCTTGCGAATCACCTCCAGCTCGGCGCATCCCAGTGATGCAGCGAGCCCCTGCTCGATCGGGCCAAGGCGTGTGCCCGCAGGCAGAATCAACTCACCGACGGTGGTTTCCTGACCTTGTGGACGGATGTTCTGCCCTGAAGTGAGGACCTCGAGAAAACGCACTCGCTCATCCGTCAGGACCTCGGCGTTTTCCTGCATCTCGACGCAGTCGGCACCCGCAGGCACCGGCGCACCAGTGAAGATTCGCGCGCAGGTGCCTGGCTTTAGAGGCTCCGGAGCGGCACCTGCAAAAATCTTCTGGCTGACGGACAACGGCTCCCCCGTCCAGTCGGCCATGCGCAGAGCGTATCCGTCCATCGCACTGTTGGGCCACGGCGGCAAATCAAGGGTCGAGACCAGGTCAGCAGCCAACACACGACCTTGAGCCTGCGCCAACGGCAGGCGTTCACGCTCGGCAATCGGCGTGGCTTCGGCCATGTCCAGCAAGCGCGCCAGTGCCACCTCGACGGCCATCAGGCTGCCTGTCTTGCCTGGCTTACCCGCGGGATTCACAGGGTGCCGCCTGTTTCAGATGAGCGACGAAATTGCACGGGCGGTGCCGGGAATCCAGTTGTTCGGCAAGAATGCCATCCCACCCGGTGCGCACGGCGTTGGTGGAGCCCGGCAAACAGCACACCAGCGTGCCGTTGGCGAGACCGGCCAGCGCACGGGATTGCACAGTGGAGGTGCCAATATCCGCCACCGAAATCTGGCGGAACAGCTCACCAAAGCCGTCGACCTGCTTGTCCAGCAGGCAGCTCACCGCTTCAGGGGTGCTGTCGCGCCCCGTGAAACCGGTGCCACCGGTGATCAAGACCACCTGCACGACATCGTCGGCAATCCAGTTGGCAACTTGCGCGCGAATTTTGTAGAGGTCATCTTTAAGCAGAACCCGGAAGGCCAGGTTATGGCCCGCAGCACTCAAGCGGTCAACAAAGAGCTGGCCTGATGTGTCGGTTTCCAGGGTACGGGTATCGCTGACCGTCAGCACCGCGATGTTGAGCGGCGCGAAAGGTACATCAGCCTTGGCTTTCATAGGCTCGTCCAGTTGTAGGAGAAACAGCCCGGTGTTATATCACAGCGCCCCTTTTTTTTGCCGCCCCCATGGAGACCAGCCATGACCTTGAATACACAGTTGTCGCCCTGCTCCATTCTGCTACTGGCAGGTGGTCGCGGCCAACGTATGGGTGGTCAGGACAAAGGATTGATCGAGTGGCAGGGTGAGCCACTGATTGCGCATCTCCATCGCAAAACCCGACCGCTGAGCGACGACCTGATCATCTCCTGCAACAGAAACCTGGAAAAGTACGCGCCCTACGCCGACCAGTTGGTCCATGACGATGAAGGTGACTTCCCGGGGCCCTTGGCCGGTATTCGTGCAGGCCTGAAGGCCGCTCGCCATGAGCATCTGATGGTATTGCCGTGCGATGTACCACGCATCGATGCTGCGCTGCTCAACAGCATGCGCGACTCGGCCAGCCAGCACCCGGACAAACCCACGATGTTGCGTCATGGGGAGCACTGGGAACCTTTGCTCTGCATCATCCCCGTAGCCTTGAGCCAAGCGTTCGAAAAGGCCTGGCAGGAAGGCGAACGCAGCCCGGGCCGCCTCATGCGAAAACTGGGCGCAATTGCCCTGCAATGCCCTGACAACGATCCCCGCCTGGCCAACCTCAATACCCCGGAGTTGCTGAGTGCCCACAACAACGTGTCAGATTGACACTAGCCACGGAACTTGCACGCGTTGTATACGTCTCACGCTCAGTAACCAAAGAATTCCAATTCGGAGACACACCCATGACACAACGGACCCTCGCCACTTTCATGCTCGCACTGGGCCTCGCGACCCTTGCAGGTTGCTCATCGCCTGCTGTGATCACATTGAATGACGGTCGCGAAATCCAGGCCGTCGACACGCCAAAATACGACGACGACGCTGGTTTCTACGAGTTCGAGCAATTGGACGGCAAGAAAACCCGCGTCAACAAGGATCAGGTTCGTACCGTCAAAGAGCTGTAATCCTTGCGGTGATACCGGATACAGAAAAGCCCGCTTTACGCGGGCTTTTTCATGGCTGAAAAACGACCATCACCATTGCAGGGTGATGGTGCTTTCGAAGTCTCTTTGCTCACCGGTAACCGGGTCCACAAATCGCAGCCCCTGTGCCAGAAGCTTCAACGGGTTGGCATAGTCGTCTTCGACATCCTTGAGCACGTGCGGATAGAACGGGTCATTGCAAATGCTGGCGCCAAGCGCCGTCATGTGTACCCGCAACTGATGCTTCTTGCCCGTCACCGGGTAAAGCCCGTAGCGCCAGAGATCACCGTTCTTCTCCCTGACTTCGACAGCCGTCTCGGTATTGCTGACACCCGGTCCTTCCTGCATGCGGAAGAAAGGCTCGCCATCGATGAGCCGACTCTTGTGAACCAAGGGAAAGACCCTTTCAGGCAATGCCTTGGCAATGGCTTCGTAGCGTTTATCGATCTGCCGCGTGGGAAACAACGACTGGTACGCGGAACGGCTCTGAGGGTTGGCAGAGAACAGCACCAGCCCCGCCGTATGCCGGTCGATGCGATGCAAAGGCACCAGATGCGGGTTATCGAGTCGGCGAATCAACCGCCGCAGCAATGTCTGCTCTACATATTCGCCCGCCGGCGTCACTGGCAGAAAGTGCGGCTTGTCTGCCACCACCAGATGCTCATCCGCATACAGAATCGACTCGATCACAGGGATCGGCTTTTCGTCCGGCACTTCCCGAAAATAGTGAATCCGCAGACCTTCCTTGTAGGCAAGATCAAGGGCGATTGGCACGCCATGCCCGTCCAGCACACGGCCACGAGCAATTCTGTCCAGCCATTGTTCACGACCGATGGCGCCAAAGTGTTCACACAGGCAATCGAGCACGGTCTGCCACGGCCCTGGCGGCAAGTAGAGTGTGCTGGCCTGGTTGTGCGCAGCAGAAAAAGATGAAGTGGACATACGAAGCTCTGACTCTCGACACAGGGCGGCATTATCCAGCAGTGGCCGGAACGAACCTAGAGGAGAATCCTCAGGCCGGAATCGACTGCGAGCGCGCCGCCGCTTCGGTGAACTCCTTGAGCCAGCGCAACACATCGACCGCTTCCCAGCGCCCCGGATCATAAAGTGCGTACAACAACCCCTGATAACCCACGACATCCAGCTGCCGGTGATAGCCCGCACGCTGGAAAAGTGCCTCGATTTCGGCGAAACAGGTATTGAAATGCAGCTTGTTGAACGGGGTTTTCCCTTCCGTGACCAGACCATCCAGTTGCAACTCGAGGACGGCTTCACGCACCACGTCCACCGACATCCGGTTAACGCTGTTCTTCAATTGTTCTACATTGACCACGACTCACCCCTCTCACGCCCGGCTTGCCCCTATCCGATTAACGGAAACTGCAAGGGCAGGCTTCTGAATAACTGTATGCGCATACAGTACCCGAACACGAAGACTTAAGCCAAGGGATCAATCGTAAAGCTCGACCGCCGGGAAGATTGTTGTAAAACCCGATCAGCGCAGGAAGCTCACCACCTGATCGGCACTGAACGGCCAGCCCAGCTCAGCACCGGTATCGATTCGGCGTAATACCGGAATACGCAGGCTGTAGGCTTCGAACCATGTTTCGTCGTCAGCGATATCTACCAACTCCACCAGCAGGCCGCGTTCGACGAACTCCATCAGCATGGCTTCCGCCACTTCACAGAGGTGGCACCCAAGGGTGCCGAACAGCTGACATTCAGGAAGCATGAGCGCTCAACCGAAAAATTAAGTGATTATTCTAGGCTTGCCCCGAAAAACCGTCGAGCCATTGAATCGTCGGCTGGGGCATGATCGGAGCGGCTGCGGTAAAACCCTGATGCACATCAATCGCCCGAAATGTCTTTTACGTGATGCTCTCGGCTTTTTTGCCTCTACGCTAGAGTAGCCAGCGCCTGTCATTGGAGTTTTCGTGTTCGCCAACCTGTTGATCATTCTCGCCTCCTCCCTGGTGGTGATTGCACTGTTCCAGCGCCTGCGCCTGCCGCCGGTGCTGGGTTACCTGTGCGTGGGGCTGATGATCGGCCCCACGGCATTCAACTGGATCAATGAAAGCGAAGAGTTGCCCGACCTCGCCGAACTCGGGGTGGTGTTCCTGCTGTTCACCCTCGGGCTCGAGTTTTCCCTGTCGAAAATGCTCGAATTGCGCAAAGTGGTGTTCAGGCTCGGCAGCCAGCAAGTGGTGATCACCGCGATACTGCTGGGGAGTTTGCTGATGCTGTTCGGCATGTCGGCGACGCCCGCGCTGCTGCTCGGAGCCGGTCTATCGTTATCTTCTACAGCCATTGTCAGCAAGGAACTCGGGAGTCTCGGCGAGATTTTCAGCAGCCACGGCCAGAACGCCATCGCCGTATTGCTGTTCCAGGACATCGTGGCAGTGTTGCTGTTGACGCTGGTGCCGGTGTTCGCCGGCAACAGCGATCAGGTCTGGTACTGGGCGTTACCACTGACGCTCGGCAAGACCGTCGTGCTCTTCGTCGGCCTGCTGATGGCCAGTCGCTGGTTTCTGCCACGGCTATTTCATGAAGTGGCGGCCGCCCGCTCTGCAGAATTGTTTGTACTGTTGGCACTGGTGATTGTTTTGCTGACGGCCTGGCTCACTCACCTGCTCGGACTCTCCCCTGCCCTGGGTGCCTTTCTCGCCGGCATGTTGCTGGGAGAAAGCCACTACCGCCATCAGATCGAAGCCGACATCCGCCCGTTTCGCGACATTCTGCTCGGGGTGTTCTTCGTCAGCATTGGCATGCTCATCGATTTGCAGCTGTTCCTCAATCACGGCTTGCTGATCCTCGGTCTGACCGCTGGGTTGCTGCTGATCAAGGGGTGCGTGGTCGCGCTGCTGGTCAAATGGCGCGGCAGTGATGTTGAAACTGCCTGGCGCAGCGGACTGGCACTGGCCCAGGGCGGCGAGTTCTGCTTCGCGTTGATGGCCCTGATGCAACAGAACAGAATGATGCCCGCCGACCTCGGCGGGTTGCTGCTGGCCGCGACCTTCTGCTCGATGCTACTGACGCCGCTATTGCTGCGCGCGGCGCCCCGCATCGCGACACGCCTGCACCGCAAGCCCAACGAAGAAGCCAAACTCGAGAAAATAAGCACGCTAAACGCCGGTTTGCACAGCCACGTGGTGATCTGTGGCTACGGTCGCGTGGGTCAGTCGATCGGGCGAGCGCTGCGCAATGCGCTGCAGCCCTATATCGCGCTGGACACCGATCCGGTGCGTGTCCAGGAAGCCGCCGTGGGTGAAACCTGTGTGCACTATGGCGATTCACGGCGCGGTGAGCTGCTGCTGGCGGTAGGGCTGGCACGCGCCAGGCTACTGGTGATTGCCGTGGACCAGGCCGATATCGCGTTACTGATTCTCAAGGAGGCGCGCCTATTGAATTCGACCGTTCCAATCCTGGTACGCACTCGGGACGACAGCCAACTGGCCGAGTTGAAAGCAGCCGGCGCCAGCGAAGTCGTGCCCGAGTTACTGGAGTCGAGCCTGATGCTCGCCTCCCACGCGTTGATCATGCTGGGTCTACCCGCACATCAGGTCCAGGAGCGGGCTAACCAGATACGGCGTGACCGCTATCGCCTGCTACACGGCTTTTATCCCGGCGCCAACGATGAAGAGAACTGACTCAATCCTGGCTCACGGCGCCGATCTTGTGCACCGACAGGTCTGCGCCGTAATACTCTTCTTCCTGGCTCAGGCGCAGGCCATGAAGCGCCTTGATCACGCCATACACCGCGAAACCACCGGCCAGCGCTACGACCACTCCCAGCGTGGTGCCGATCAACTGGCTGATCAGGCTTACACCGCCCAGACCACCCAAGGCACTTTGGCCAAAGATGCCGCAAGCGACTCCGCCCCAGACACCGCACAGGCCATGCAATGGCCAGACACCCAATACGTCATCGATGTGCCATTTGCCTTGGGCCGCAGTAAAGCACCAGACAAACAGCGCCCCGGCGATGGCGCCTGTCGCCAGCGCTCCTACCGGGTGCATCAGATCGGAACCGGCGCAGATTGCCACCAGCCCGGCCAGCGGGCCGTTATGCAGAAAGCCCGGGTCATTGCGCCCGACGATCAGCGCCGCCACAGTGCCGCCGACCATGGCCATCAGCGAGTTCACCGCCACCAGCCCGCTGACCCCTTGCAAGGTTTGCGCGCTCATCACGTTGAAACCGAACCAGCCAACGATCAGGATCCACGACCCCAACGCCAGAAACGGGATGCTCGAGGGTGCAAACGCCACCAGTCTTCCGTCGCGATAGCGACCTTGTCTTGGACCGAGCAACACCACCGCCGCCAGCGCCAGCCACCCGCCCATGGCGTGAACCACCACGGAGCCGGCGAAATCATGGAAACTGGCGCCAAAGCGCTCCAGCAACCAGGCTTGCAGGCCAAAGTTACCGTTCCAGATCATGCCCTCGAAAAACGGATAGATGAACGCCACGATCAGCGCCGTCGCACACAACTGTGGTACGAACCGCGCACGCTCGGCGATGCCGCCGGAAATGATCGCGGGTATCGCCGCCGCGAACGTCAGCAGAAAGAAAAACTTCACCAGGCCATAACCATGATCGGCATTGATCACCGCCGCCGGTTGCAGGAAGGTCACTCCGTAGGAAATCCAATAGCCTATAAAGAAATAGGCCAGGGTCGAAATGGCGAAGTCGCTGAGGATCTTCGACAAGGCGTTGACCTGATTCTTCTGTCGAACCGTACCGACTTCGAGAAAGGCAAAACCGGCATGCATGGCCAAAACCATGACAGCACCAATCAAGATGAACAACGTGTTGGAGCTATGGACCAGACTGTCCACAGCGCTTTGCAGATTTTCCATGGTGTTGGCAGACCTGAAGGCTAAAAAAGCACCAAAGCAGTTCGCGCAGACAATTCGTGCACCAAGTTGCAACCTTTCAGGATCTACACATTGATCCTGATGTGCCGCTTTGGCGCACAAGGCGGGAACCTTTGCGCGGGTTTTCATTATTTGAGATAAGGTTTTGCTCGAATCCTGCCCGGCAACAGCGCAATCACGCTGGCCGGCGCACCACGACAAAGCAAAAGTTGTACCAGTGATTTGCACTGAACCTTCACGCAAGGCTCATACTCGAACGCAACAGAAGCCACTTACGGAGATCACCAATGGCCAGCATCAAGGCAAAGACTGCTCAAGAAATCCTGATGAATGATTTTCAGACACTGGTCAGCGACACTGAACGGTTGCTGGAACACACCGCAACCTTGGCTGGCGATCAGGCTGATGAGTTGCGTGAGCAAATCCACGAAAGTCTGCTGCGTGCACGCGAAACCTTGAAACTGACCGAAGACTCCCTGCGCGAACGCGGCAAGGCCGCCGTTACCGCCACCGAAGACTATGTACAGGCCAACCCATGGCAATCGGTCGGGATCGCAGCCGGTGTGGGTTTCCTGATTGGTCTGCTGGCAACCCGGCGCTGATTATGGCGATCGGCGAATCCGGCTCGTCCGCGACGGGCCCAAGCTCTTCACCGCGGCGCCTGGGTGCCGCATTCCTTGGATTGCTGCACAGCCATGTCGAGCTGTTCGGCATCGAATTGCAGGAACAAAAGGCCCGTACCGTCAGCCTATTGCTGTTCGCAGGCCTGGCATTGGTGTTTGCCTTGCTGTTGCTGGTGGGATTGTCGACGCTGGTGTTGATCCTCTTTTGGGACACTTATCGCCTGACGGCCATCATCGGGCTCTGCGTGTTCTACACCCTTGCCTGCATCTTCTGCGGGATGCGTCTGAGGGCGGCGATCTTCGATGAATCCTCGCCCTTCCATGGCACCCTGGAAGAATTGGCCAATGATCGGGAGCGCCTGCTGCCATGAACCTGCCTGAACTGCCTCACAACAGCTCGCGCACGGAAATGCGCAAGGCGCTGATTCGCTTGCGCATGGAAATGCATCGCCAGGAAATTCGTCACGAATCCGCGCAACTGCTGCAACCCTTGCAGCGGGTGCGCGGGATGACGCAAAACCTGCAAGACGGTTTCGGCATCAAGCATGCCCCGCTCTGGGGCGTGGCGGCCGTGACCCTGCTGGGCTTTTTGACTGGCAAGGGCACCAGGAATGGCGGCGTGAGCAGCCTGACTCGATTGGTACGCCTGGGCACCACATTGGGGCCGTTGATCAAACTGATCATGCAAGGCAACTCGCCCAAACACTGAAGCCGCTATCTGGCTGCATTCTTGCAATATCACCGGGATGAACCTCTTTATCGAGAGGTTCACACCTGCCTGCCTACCCGGCCATCAGGTTTCATCCAAAAACAAGACCTACTAAGGAGGCCTCGTGATCGACGGGCAACCGCTTGCCTGCTTTCAACCGTTCATCGATACCGCCACCGGCCGTATCGCCGGCGTCGAGGCATTGGGCCGACTGCGTCAAGCCGACGGTCAACTGACCTCCGTGGGACCGCTGTTTGCCGACCCGCGAACCCCGGCCATCGCGCTCCGCCGTCTGGATCGCCAGATCCGTGATAACGCCCTGAGCCGTCTGCACGAAGCGCCCGCCGACTGGTTTCTCAGCCTGAACATTTCGCCGCGCTGGATCAGTCGCTTGCGCCCGGACCAGGCGCTGCCCAGCCTCAAGCAATTGAAGCAGCATGGCGTCGACCCACAGCGAATCGTTTTCGAAATCACTGAACTGGGCGGCGACATCCAGCGGCTGGCAGATGTGGTGGCGCGATACCGGCAAGCCGGTGCGCGGATCGCCATCGATGATTTCGGTGCAGGTTACTCACAGCTCGATCGTGTGCTCGCTCTGCAACCGGACATCCTCAAGCTGGATATGCGGCTGTTCCAGGCCGCTGCGTTGGGCGGGCCCAGCAGTGACGTGGTCAAGGCCCTCGCGCTAATGGCGGAAAAAACCGGCTGCTGGATCATTGCCGAAGGGGTGGAAACCGAAGCGCAACTGAATTTTGCCCTCGAGTGCGGCTCGCGCTACGTGCAGGGTTTTCTGTTCGCCCGCGCGCAAGTGGACTTCTTTGCCACCGACGCTTTTGTCGAGCGTTTCGCCCAACTGCGTCAGCGCTATGTCCAACAGAAACTGGCTGAACGCGGCCGACTGATGATCATGCGCCAGCAACTCAGCGAACTGATGGCGATCCTGCAAACGTGGGCCCAGACGTGCGCGCCACTCAGCGCCTTGCCACAGCTGGACGCCTTTCCCTGGCTGTTGCGTTTCTATCAATGTGACCGCCACGGCACGCAACTGACGCCGAACCTTGAATGGCGCAACAACGGCTGGGAAGCCGACGATCGCTACCTGGGACACAACTGGTCATGGCGTCCGTACTTCTATCACTTGCTGGCTGAGGGTTGGGATGAGCGCCGGCTGACGCTTTCCAACACTTACCGCGATGCCACCAGCAACCAGTATTGCCTCACGGCCGGGCAGTTTTTCAACAACGGCGAGCGACTGCTACTCATCGATATCGACGCCGCCGGGCTATAGGCGCCGAGCTTGCTCACGATGAAGCCAGTTCACTCGATACCGCAGCGCCTGACATACCGTCATCGCGAGCAAGCTCGGCGCCTACAGGTGCATGCGTGTTTTTCCCTTGCAGGCCATGGCGCGAACCCTGAAGCTTAAGGCTCAGTCACCTGACGGAGAGAACCAGCCTTGGATTGGCAAACCCTGCTCACCCGCGAACGCCTCGGAAAGCCTCTGCACAGCCCGGAAGAACTCGGCCGCAGCCCTTTTCACAAAGACCATGACCGAATTATTTTCTCGGGCGCGTTTCGCCGCCTCGGGCGCAAGACCCAAGTCCATCCGGTCTCCAGCAACGATCACATCCACACGCGCCTGACCCACTCACTGGAAGTCAGTTGCGTCGGCCGTTCGCTGGGCATGCGCGTCGGCGAAACCATTCGCAGCGCCCTGCCCGACTGGTGCGAACCCAGCGACCTTGGCATGGTGGTGCAATCGGCTTGCCTGGCCCACGACATTGGCAATCCACCCTTCGGTCACTCCGGTGAAGACGCGATCCGCCACTGGTTCCAGCAAGCCGCCGGCCGCGGATGGCTGGAAGCAATGAGCGAAGTCGAACGTGATGACTTCCTCAACTTCGAAGGCAATGCTCAAGGCTTCCGCGTGCTCACCCAGCTGGAATACCACCAGTTCGATGGCGGCACACGACTGACCTACGCCACCCTGGGCACCTATCTGAAATACCCCTGGACGGCCAAGCACGCCGACTCGCTGGGTTACAAGAAACACAAGTTCGGCTGCTATCAGAGTGAATTGCCATTGCTGGAACAGATCGCTCATAAACTCGGCCTGCCGCAACTTGAGGAACAACGCTGGGCACGCCATCCGCTGGTGTATTTGATGGAGGCCGCCGATGACATCTGCTACGCGCTGATCGACCTCGAAGATGGCCTGGAAATGGAGTTGCTGGAGTACGCCGAAGTCGAGTCCCTGTTGCTGGACCTGGTGGGCGACGATCTGCCGGAAACCTATCGCCAGCTCGGCCCGCGGGATTCGCGTCGTCGCAAACTGGCAATCCTGCGGGGCAAAGCCATCGAGCACCTGACCAACGCCGCAGCCCGAGCCTTTGTCGAGCAACAGGACGCGCTGCTGGCCGGCACGCTGCCTGGCGACCTGGTGGAACACATGCACGGCCCCGCCAAACGCTGCGTATTGAATGCCAAAGACATGGCGCGCAAAAAGATCTTCCAGGACAAGCGCAAGACCCTGCACGAGATCGGCGCCTACACCACACTGGAAATCCTGCTCAACGCCTTCTGCGGCGCGGCGCTGGAGCAGCACAACGGTCGCACGCCATCCTTCAAGAGCTGTCGCATCCTTGATTTGTTGGGCAACAACGCCCCCGACCCTTACGGCCCGCTGCACACCTCGTTCCTGCGCATGATTGATTTCATCGCCGGCATGACCGACAGCTATGCCAGCGAAATGGCGCTGGAGATGACCGGCCGTTCGAGCCACTGACGAAACCCGTCTGGTCAGCCATTACGCCGCCAGGAATGGCTGATCAGCCGCTGAAAGCCCAAGTGCGTTCAGCATTCGCCGAATCCCCCTACACCTCACGCCGAGCAAACTGATCGATTGCTCGCCATTCCCGCGAAATAATGACAGGCCCCTCTATATGAGAGTTAAAGCGTGAGTAATCCCAGGTTCGAAGACGATTTGCGCATCCTGCTGGTGGAAGATCATCCCTTTCAACTAAGGGCGACTCAGTACTTGCTTGAAAGTTACGGCTTCACCCAACTGACGACCGCCCACAGCGCCCAAGATGCCTTGCAGCAAATGCTCGCGGCGGTGCAACCATTTGACATTCTTTTATGCGATCAATGTCTACCCGATCTTCCTGGGCTGGACCTGGTCAAATTCGCCAGTCATCGAGGGTTGATCAGGCAGGCAATATTGTTAAGCAGCTTGACGTGTACAGAACTAGAAGGTCTTGAAAAAACCGCGAACGCACACGGACTGCCCCTACTTGGTTATTTGATAAAGCCATTGAAACAATTCGAATTCAGAAAACTATTGAGCTCAATCCATTTATAAAAATGGTTTGCGACACACTTCACCCAAGCGCTATTTGAAACTTACGAAATAAAACTTTGAAATATCGACCAACCACCAATAACTCTATCCGTCCTCATGCAAAACCTAGTTGATTCGTAGCCCCATTCCTTTTCGTTTGTAGGACTATTCCTATATTGCAGCTTCAGGTCCGTCAGTTCATGCGTCCCATCAACTATCTGAGCTAAGGTGCGCGCTTTATTTGAGCTCGTATGGGATCTGATTATGAACTCCGTTTTTATTGTCGACGATCACCCTGTCATCCGCCTTGCCGTCCGAATGTTACTGGAGCACGAAGGTTACAAAGTTGTCGGCGAATCCGACAATGGAGTCGATGCCATGCAGATGGTGCGTGAATGCATGCCTGACCTGGTTATTCTCGATATCAGCATTCCAAAACTGGATGGCCTTGAAGTTCTCGCACGCTTCAACGCAATGAGTACACCGCTGAAAACACTGGTATTGACTGCGCAGTGCCCGACACTGTTCGGTATTCGTTGCATGCAATCCGGCGCGTCAGGTTATGTCTGCAAACAGGAAGACCTGAGTGAACTGGTCAGCGCCATAAAAGCGGTATTGTCAGGTTACAACTACTTCCCCAGTCAAGCCTTGAATCCTGTCCGTGGCGACGACCTGCGTTGCGCCGAACTGGAACTGTTCAAGTCGGTCAACGACAGGGAATTGATGGTATTGCAACTTTTTGCGCAAGGCCGAACCAACAAGGAAATAGCCAAAGGCATGTTTCTAAGCAACAAGACGGTCAGCACCTATAAAAAACGACTTATGCAGAAACTCAAAGCCAAATCCCTGGTTGAACTCATCGAGATGGCAAAACGCAACGCATTAGTGTGAGACGCAGGATGCCCCGTCGTATAAAGGATTATCTGATTCTCGTAGCTGCAGGTTTATGCCTGAGCACTTCAGTGCCTGCTTCGCAGACTGCCAGCGAACACTTCACCCTGCTCAGTCGCTCGACTATCAGGCAGCTGGACGTCCAACTGGATCCATCGCAACGACAATGGATAACGAGTAAGCGCGAACTGATCCTGGGCACGTCGGCCCCGGACTATCCTCCTTTTGACATGACCGTCAGCGGCAAGGACTACGAAGGTTTCACCGCCGATTACGCAGGCATCCTCGGCAAGACCCTCGGTTTGCCGGTCAAGGTCCAGCGCTTTGCGTCCCGCGGGGCTGCCATCAAGGCACTGGAAAAAGGTGAGGTCGATCTGCTCGGCACCGCCAATGGCTTTGAGGCTCACAACGCCGATATCGTGCTTTCTACCCCTTACGCCGTGGACCAGCCGGTACTGGTGACGCGGGAGGGAGAAACCCGATCCCTGACCGATGGCCTTGCCGGCTTGCGGCTGAGCATGGTGTATCACTATTTGCCACTGGAAGAAGTCAGGGCCCTCTACCCCAAGGCGATCATTACGTCCTATCCGTCCTACCAGAATGCGATCAATGCGGTGGCCTTCGATCAGGCCGACGTCTTCCTGGGCGACACCATCTCGACCCATTACATGATCAACAAGGGTTACCTGAACAACATCCGCATGGCCAACTTCGGCAAACACGAAGCCCACGGTTTCAGCTTTGCCGTGCACAGGCACAACCCGCAATTGCTCGGGATCATCAATGCCATGCTCATGGCCATTCCCGCCAGCGAACGGCAGAACATCGCCGAGCGCTGGAGTGCCGGCAGTGACATTCTTCTCACCGACCAGAAGCTACAACTCAGCGCCCCCGAGGAACAGTGGCTGGCGCAACATCCAGTCGTGCGCGTGGTGGTCAATGAGGCCCTTGCGCCGCTGTCGTTTTTCGACAGCAATGGCAATTTTCGCGGTGTCACCGCGGACCTGCTTGAACTGATCAGGTTGCGGACCGGCCTGCGTTTCGACATCCATCGCAGTCGAAGCGATGACGAGATGATCGTACAAATCAAGGAAAACAAAGCCGACGTGATCGCCGCCCTGCTCCCCAGCACCGAACGCGATACAGCGCTGAACTTCACCCGCCCCTATCTGCAAAACTCCTTTGTCCTTCTGACTCGCAAGGCCGCCGACAGCCCGGCAAACCTTGAGCAGTTGGCGGGCAAACGCCTGACCATCGCCCAGGGCAGCCCCCTGGTGGATTACCTGCGCCGCGAGTTCCCGCGGATCAAGTTGATTGAAACACCGGACACGTTCAGCGCGGTAGAGTTGCTCGCCGAAGGCAAGGCAGAAGGTGCGGTGAATTCACTGGTCATAGCCAACTACTTCATTTCATCACGGCTTTTCGAGCACACACTTCAAATCCGGACCACCATAGGTACCCGGCAGGCCGCCTTTTCCCTGGCGACCGGACGCGATGCCAAAGTGCTCAACGCCATCCTCAACAAGGCACTCCTGAGCATCGCCCCGGAAGAACTGGGCATCATCAACAGCCGATGGCGTGGCTATTCGGCGTCCTCGCAAAGCACCTGGCGCAACTACCAGCGATTGTTCTATCAGATCGTGATCGGGGCTGGCGTGTTGCTGCTGCTTTCCGCGGCCTGGAATGCCTACATGCGTCGCCAGATCAAGCAGCGTCAGGCGGCCGAGCGCGCGCTGAACGATCAATTGATCGAGCGGCGCCAACTGTTCGAGGAGCTGCGCTGCGCGAAGGAGCGCGCCGACGAAGCCAACCGCGCCAAAAGCACGTTTCTGGCGACCATGAGCCATGAGATCCGCACGCCGATGAATGCCGTCATCGGTATGCTCGAACTGACGCTGAAACGCATCGAGAACAACCATCCAGACCGTCCGGCCATTGACGTGGCCTACAACTCGGCCAAGGACCTGCTGGAACTGATCGGCGATATTCTCGACATTGCCCGGATCGAATCCGGGCGTCTGAGCCTGAGCCCGGAGCGCGTGAATCCGAGCGAAATCGTGGGGTCGGTCGCGCGGATCTTCGAGGGCCTGGCTCGTCAGAAAAACCTTGAACTGCTGCTGGAATTCAACCCGGCCAATCCGACGATCGACGTCCTGCTGGACCCGATGCGTTTCAAACAGGTGTTGTCGAACCTGGTCAGCAACGCCATCAAATTCACGGAACACGGTCAGGTCAGGATCATCGTCGAGCTGCTTGCGACCACTGAACCCGAGCAAGTCCGGATGCTGTTGCAGGTTGAGGACAGCGGCATCGGGATCAGCGAACAGGATCAACGACGACTGTTCGAACCTTTCGCACAGGCCAATGGCACCGGGCAGTCGGGCAGAGGCGGCGCCGGCCTGGGTCTGGTGATCAGCCGTAGCCTGTGCGAAATGATGGGCGGCAGTCTGCAATTGGACAGCCAGCCGGGAGTCGGCACGCAGGTCCAGGTTTCGCTGCTTTTGCCCACTTTGCCACTCGAGCAGATGCCGCAAATCACCGAAACGTCAATCCACACCTCCACTGCCCCCATGAACATTCTGGTGGTCGACGATCATCCGGCCAATCGCTTGCTGATGTGCCAGCAGCTCGAGTTTCTGGGGCATCGATTCAGCGTTGCCGAGGATGGCGAGGCAGGCTTCGAAGCGTGGAAAACAGGGCTGTTCGATCTGGTGATCGTCGACTGCAACATGCCCGTCATGAATGGATACGAACTCGCTCGCGCTATACGCGACCATGAACAGCAATCCGAACGTCCACCCTGCACCGTTCTGGGCTTTACCGCCAACGCACAACCGGAAGAAAGACAGCGCTGCAAACAGGCCGGGATGGACGACTGCCTGTTCAAGCCGCTGACGCTGACCGCCTTGAGTCAATGGATTGCCGGCATCGTACCGACCGACCGCAGTCCCGCCTTCAGCCTGAAAGGGCTGCACTTGTTGACGGGGGGCAACCCGGCATTGGACTTGCGATTGTTGACCGAGCTCCTCAGCAGCAACCGTCTGGACCGCCAAGCGCTGCAGGTGTTATCCCGCTCAAACGACCCGCAGTCGTTTCTCGATATCGCCCACAAAATCAAGGGCGCCGCCAGGATTGTCCAGGCCTCACGTTTAATTGATAGCTGCGAGGCGCTCGAACAGGTCTGCCATCAGGTTTTTGATCATGACGAAGTGGCCAGATGCAGGATGGCCGTAGAACGCGCGATGCACGAGCTGGAGCAGGCATTGCAGCAACAAATTGGGCAAAACGACAAAAGCAGAATGATGGAGCCTTAACTATGCTTGGTCGCTGAGCAGTGTGTTAAACCTCATGGAGTGACCGCAATGCCCAGCCCACTGCGCCCGGATCAACGGCGGCTTCCCCTGCACGTGCACATCAGTGTGATGTTTACCCTGCTGTTGCTGCTGACCGGTGTGGTGCTGGGCATTTTCAACTATCGGCAAACCACGCAGATCATTCTTTCCAGCAGTGAAAAGCTCTTCGAGCGCATCGAGCAGGACGTCCGGCTGGACCTGCACGCCACCTATGAGCCCATCCATCATCTGTTGAGCCTGCTGGTATACAACCCGGCAGCGCAGGCTACGAACCTGGAAGAACGCCTGGCGTTGCTCGGCCCCTTCAGCCAGTCGCTCAAGGACAACCCTGACCTGGCCTCGCTGTACCTGGGCTACGACAACGGTGATTTCTTCATGGTTCGGCCCTTGCGAACCGACGCCTTGAAAACCCTGCTCAAAGCACCGGGTACCGCTGCTTATCAGGTGTGGAGCATCGAGAGGAACAGCAGCAGCGTCCAGTTGCACTCCCAATCATTGTTTTTCGATCACGACCTGAACCCGATCAGCCGCCAGGACAATCCAGACGACACCTACGATCCACGAACACGCGCCTGGTTTTCCAATGCCCGCAGCGAAAGCGATCAGATCACCACCGAACCCTACCTCTTTTTCTCCACTCACAACGTCGGCACCACCCTGGCCCGCCGCAGCGGTGCACACGCCATCCTGGGCGCCGACCTGACGCTGGCGGAACTGTCCGCGACCCTGGCCAAACATGTCGTCACCCCCAGTACCGAAATCGTGCTGTTCGATGCCGAAGGCTATACCATCGCTTACCCCGACAGCAGCAAGCTGATCGTCGACGACCAGACTCCCCGGCTGAGCAAGGCCGCCGACCTGAGTCCCGGCCTCGGCGCATTGCTGAACAATCCCCCCCGGGCAACCGGCTGAAGGCCGCCGGCCGCCAATGGATCGTTGCCCGCAGCCACATGCGGGAAGGTGGCCCACAGGGTCTGCAACTGGCGCTGCTGGTACCGGAAGACGAATTGCTCGCCGATGCCTATCGCATACGCTGGCAAGGCGCGTTGATCACGTTGGCCACGTTGCTGTTGTGCCTGCCGCTGGGCTGGCTGACCTCGAGAATTCTGGTCAAGCCCCTGCGAGCGCTGGTGCAGGAAGCCGATGCCATTCGCAGTTTCAATTTCAGATTCCCCGTCTCCCGTCGCTCGCTGGTGCTCGAAGTCGACCAACTGAGTGTGTCGATGGGCCGCATGAAAGATACCCTGGCGAGTTTTTTCCAGATCACCGGCAGCCTGAGCGCCGAGACGCGGTTCGCGCCCTTGCTGGAACGGGTATTGTTCGAAACCGTGAAAATCGGCCAGGCCCAGGCCGGCCTGATCTACCTGCGGGAAAATGACGGTGATCGCATGCAGCCTCACGGTCTGGTCATCGACGGCATCTCACAGGCCTTGCCAGCGTTCGATGTTCGCGGCCACGAACCCGGCGACCCACAAAGCCCGGCATGGCTGCGGCAGCTGTCGAAGGCCGATAATGTGGTCATCAATCTCGGTTTCGAACAAGCGGGGGATTTGCAGAAAGTGTTGCTGGCGATGGAGTGTCCGCGGGTGCATCTGATCGGTATCCGCCTGCACAATCGTCATAACGAAACCGTGGGCTTGCTGATCCTGTTGCTGGAGGACAGCGGGGATCAAAGCGATCTCGAGAAACTTCGTCCGGACCGCATTGCGTTCCTTCAGGCCGTGTCCGGTGCGGCCGCCGTGAGTATCGAAAGTCAACGCCTTCAAGCCAAACAGAAACAGTTGCTGGATGCCTTCATTCAACTGCTGGCCGGTGCGATTGATGCCAAAAGCCCCTACACCGGCGGTCACTGCCAGCGCGTGCCGGCGCTGACCTTGATGCTCGCCCAGGCTGCCGCGGTCAGTCAGGACCCCGCTTTCAGCGGTTATCAACCCACCGAAGACGAGTGGGAGGCGCTGCACATCGCTGCGTGGCTGCACGATTGCGGCAAGGTCACGACGCCGGAATACGTTGTCGATAAAGCCACCAAGCTGGAAACCCTGAACGACCGCATTCACGAAATCCGCACCCGCTTCGAAGTGCTCAAGCGCGATGCCTGGATCAGTTACTGGCAGGCCATTGCCCTGGGCGGCGACGAGCAGCACCTGGCGGAACTGCGCAATGCCACGCTGGCGGGGCTCGACGATGATTTTGCGTTTGTTGCCCGTTGCAATCTGGGCGGCGAGGCGATGGCCGATGCCGATCTGCAACGCCTGCGCAGCCTGGCTCAACGTACCTGGACCCGAACCCTGGATGACCGATTGGGCGTTTCCTGGGAAGAGAACCGGCGCCAGGCGCGAACACCGGCACCGACGCTGCCGGTCAGCGAGCCATTGCTGGCGGACAAACCCGAGCACCTGTTCGAACGCGCCGAGGGCGAACTGATTCCCGAAGACAATCCCTGGGGTTTCAAACTCGACGTGCCGCGCTACAAGTACAACCGGGGCGAACTCTACAACCTGAGCATTGCCCGGGGCACCCTGACCCGCGAGGAGCGTTACATCATCAATCACCACATGGTGCAGACGATCATGATGCTCAGCCACCTGCCCTTCCCCGGCCACCTCAACAACGTCGCGGAAATCGCCGGCGGCCACCACGAAAAAATGGACGGCACCGGTTACCCCAAACAGTTGAAGCGCGAAGAAATGAGCCTGCCGGCGCGAATGATGGCGATTGCCGATATTTTCGAAGCGCTGACCGCCGCTGATCGCCCTTACAAGAAAGCCAAATCCTTGAGCGAAGCGCTGGGCATCATGGCCACGATGTGCCGTGACGCCCACATTGACCCCGAATTGTTCGGGCTGTTCATCAACGCCGAGATCTACCGGCAGTACGCCGATCGATTCCTTGATCCACAGCAGATCGACGCGGTGGATCCGTCAGGCCTGCTGGCCAAGGCAGGCCTCAGGGCATGATCAGCAATCGGTCAGGCGCAGGAAAATGGCCGCCAGCTTTTCAATGCCGGCTTGATCGTCAGCGGTAAACCGAGCGAGCTTCGGGCTGTCGAGGTCCAGCACGCCGATCAGGCGACCGTCCTTGACCAATGGCACGACGAGCTCGCTGTTCGACGCGCTGTCGCAGGCAATATGTCCGGGGAAAGCGTGCACGTCTTCGACCAACTGCGTCTGCAACGTCGCCGCCGCCGTGCCGCAGACGCCGCGACCGAAGGGAATTCGCACGCAGGCGATTTGCCCCTGGAACGGGCCGAGCACCAGTTCTTCGTTGCGATTGAGGTAGAAACCAGCCCAGTTCAGGTCATCGAGCTGGTTGTACAGAAACGCAGAAAACTGCGCGGCATTGGCGATGAAGTCCCGCTCGTCCGCCAGCAAGGATTCCAGCTGTGCGTGCAGCATGCCGTAGCCTTCGAGGCCCCGGCCGCTTTGTTGTAAATCGATCATGCCTTGTGCTCCAACAGCTTCAGCCCGACCCAATAGCGGGCAAATTGATAGGCGCAACGTCCGTTGCGGTTGCCCCGGCCGGTGGCCCAGCGCACCGCGAGGATGTCCAGTTCTTCGTCACGCTGCCACTTGAGGCCGGCCTTGTCGGCCAGTTGACCGATCCAGTGCTCGACCACATTGAGGAAGTGTTCCTGGGTAAACGGATAGAACGACAACCACAGGCCAAAACGGTCCGACAGCGCGATCTTGTCTTCCACGGCCTCGCTGGGATGCAGTTCGCCGTCGACCCGTTTCCAGTTTTCGTTATCGCTTTCCTTTTCCGGCACCAGATGGCGACGGTTGGACGTGGCGTACAGCAAAACGTTGTCCGGTGCCTGTTCGAGAGAACCATCAAGAACGCTCTTGAGCACGCGATAATCACCTTCACCCGATTCGAACGACAGGTCATCGCAGAACAGCACGAAGCGCTGGGGCAATTTTGCAATCTGTTCGACCACCCGCGGCAAGTCCGCCAGGTGATCGCGCTCGATTTCGATCAACCGCAGACCCGCCTGGGCGTGTTCGGCCAGCAAAGCGCGCACCAGCGACGATTTACCGGTGCCACGCGAGCCCCAGAGCAGTGCGTGGTTGGCCGGCATGCCGTCGATGAACTGTTGGGTATTGCGCCCCAGTTGCTCCAGTTGCCGATCGACACCGATCAGGTCGGACAAACGCATGTCGAGGCTGACTTGCAGCGGCAACAGAAAACCGCTGCGTCCCTCGCGCTGCCAGCGTGCAGCCAGGCAATGCGTCCAGTCGATGGCTTGCCGAGGTGCAGGCAGCAATGGTTCGATACGGGCCAGAACGGCATCGGCGCGTTCAAGAAAAGCATTCAATCGGGAATCCACGTCTTCTCCTCGGGCACGTTCACAGTAATGATGGCGCTGCAGCGACGAAACACGGTGTTCGGTACCCGGGGCATCCCTTGTTCCACAAGGGCTCGCGAGAACATCGGTATCCATGCATGATCGACTATGCTTGAGCAGCGAAGGGAAACGGAAGTGGTTCGACACCCCATGGATATCAAGTTCACCAACCGGCTGTCCTACAAGCAAGCCCGGCTTACCGTGCTGGTCGGTTTCATTCTGGGCACGCTGCTAAGCCTGCTGCAAATAGGCATCGATTATGCCAGTGAAGACGCCTCCATCAACCGGGAAATACTGTCTTTACTGGAAATCAGCCATAACCCCGCCTCACGCATTGCCTACAACATCGACGCCGAACTCGCCCAGGAACTGACCCTGGGCCTGCTGCGCTCACCGGCGATCATCGGTGCGCAACTGACCGACAACAACGGCACCGTGCTGGCCAGCGTCAAGCGGCCCGGCGTACAGAGCGGCTACCGGGTGATCAGCGACTTCCTGTTTGGTGCCGACCGCGTATTCGAAGACCGTCTGTATCTGGATCACTTGCCGAGCGAATCCCTCGGCACGCTGCGCCTGGACGTCGACACCTATTCATTCGGCAACCGGTTCCTGCGCCGGGCCGAAATCACCCTGCTCAACGGGTTCGCCCGCAGCCTGCTCCTGACCGGCATCCTGCTGGCGTTGTTCTACGTGATGCTGACCAAGCCGCTGGTGCGAGTCATCCGCGAACTCAGCAGCCGCGATCCGCGCAGCGTTGAACCCACCTGGCTGGAGTACCCGGCGGGCCATGAGAACGATGAAATCGGTGTGCTCGTCAAAGTTGCCAACCAGCAGTTCGAAAACATCGCCACTGAGATCCAGCAGCGGCGCAACGCCGAAAACCGCCTGACCGACTACCTCGGGCAACTGGAAAACATCGTGTCGGCGCGCACTGCAGAGCTCAAGGCAATCAACAGCCGGCTCAGCCAGTCCAATCAGGAACTGGAAGTCGCGCGCAGCACGGCCCTGGACATGGCGGAAGCGCGCTCGGCATTTCTCGCCAACATGAGCCACGAGATCCGCACGCCTCTCAACGGCTTGCTGGGGATGATCGCCCTTTCCCTGGACGGCCCGCTGAATGCCGAGCAACAGCAACAACTGTCCATCGCCCATGACTCGGGCAAAGTGCTGGTGGAATTGCTCAACGATATTCTCGACCTGTCGAAATTCGATGCTGGCCAGCTCGAACTCGAACACATTCCGTTCGACCTCGGCTCACTGATCGAGGACACCGCCAACCTGCTGTCGCAGAACGCGGCGCCAAGCGTCGAGCTGACGTGCCTGATCGATCCGGCATTTCCGGCATTGGTGCTCGGCGACCCGACCCGCGTGCGGCAGATCGTCAGCAACCTCTTGTCCAACGCACTCAAGTTCACCCGATTCGGTCGGGTCGATGTGCGCCTGTCGACGTTCGAAGAGGGCGTCAGAATCGAAGTCTGCGACACCGGCATCGGTATCGCCCAGGAAGCTCAGGTCAAGATCTTCCAGCCTTTTACCCAGGCCGGCGCTGGCATTACCCGACAGTTCGGCGGCACCGGGCTGGGGCTGGCGCTGACCTACAACCTCTGCGAAGCCATGCAGGGGCGCCTCACCATCAGCTCGGAAGCGGGTTTCGGCAGCCAGTTCTGCGCCGATCTGCCACTGCCCTGCCACACCCGCGCCCTGTCACCGGCGATGTTGCGCGGCAAGGTCATCGCGATTACCGCCGCCAGCAGCGGCCTGTCTGAACTGTTAAAAAGCCTGTTGCCGGGATGGGGCCTCGATTACCAGCAGCGTTCGATCGATGACTCGATGATCGGCCTGAAACCCGACATGGTGATCACCGATTGCCCGGAATGCCTGTTTGGCCTGCGCCCCAACTGTTCCGCGCCAATTTTGCTGGTGACCGCCTACGGCAGTTTCATGCCCAGCGAACAGGCCAGCGCCCTGGCACCTCTGCAACAACAGGCACGCCCGCTGGCGCGTAATGCGCTGTACCAGACACTGCGGCGAATCCTGCAGCCGGAAATCAACATCCTCAACGATGCACGCCTGGAAGCCCTCTCACCTCAGCGACGCGGTCGGGTGCTGCTGGTGGAGGACAACCCGGTGAATCAGTTGGTGGCCAAGGGCATGCTCGGAAAACTCGGCTGCGAGGTGATTGTCGCGGCGCACGGCGGTGAAGCGCTGGATCAGCTGGAACACAGTGAGTTCGATCTGGTGCTGATGGATTGCAACATGCCGGTGATGGACGGCTATGAAGCCAGTCGGCAAATCCGTCGCAGCGGGCGCTGGCCGCAGCTACCCATCGTCGCCCTGACCGCCAACGCCATGTCCGAAGAGCGCGAACGCTGCCGTGCGGCGGGCATGAGCGATTACCTCGCCAAACCATTCCGGCGGGAAGAACTGGCCGCGCTGCTGGATTTATGGATGCCGACTACGATAGCGACCTGATCTGTCCCAACAGGTGATCGAGGCCATCGCGCAATTCATTGAGCCGGTCCAGATCGACGCCGCTGTCACACAGCAGACGGGCCTTGAGTGGCCCGACCTGATCACGCAACGCCTTGCCGGTTGGCGACAGGCTCAGGTGCACCTCACGCTCATCCCGTGCCGAACGTTGGCGCTGAACCAGTTGCAACTGCTCAAGTCGCTTGAGCAGCGGCGTCAACGTGCCGGAGTCCAGCGCCAAACGCTCACCCAGAGCCTTGACCGTAGGCTGATCCGGCGCTGCCTCCTGCCATTCCCACAACACCAGCATCGCCAGGTATTGCGGATAGGTCAGGCCGAGCTGATCAAGCATTGGCTTGTAGGCACGGATCACCGCCCGCGAGGCGGCGTACAGCTTGAAGCAGAGCTGGCTGTCGAGCTTCAGGGAATCGACGGACAAGGTGTTCATTTGAGCAGGGCTTCAATCTCGCGGCTCAGGTCCTGCGGCTTGGTCGCCGGAGCGAAACGCTTGACCAACTGGCCGTCCTTGCCGATCAGGAACTTGGTGAAGTTCCACTTGATGCCCTGGGAACCCAGCACACCCGGCGCACGTTTTTTCAACTGCACGAACAGCGGATGGGCGCCGGTGCCGTTAACGTCGATCTTTTTGAACAATGGAAAGCTGACACCGTAGTTCAGCTCGCAGAACTCGGAAATCGCCCCTTCGTTACCCGGTTCCTGCTTGCCGAACTGGTTGCAGGGAAAACCGAGGACCACCAGGCCCTGGTCCTTGTAGGTCTGCCACAGTTCCTCAAGGCCTTTGTATTGCGGAGTAAAGCCGCATTTGCTCGCGGTGTTGACCACCAGCACGGCTTTGCCGGCGAAATCAGCCAGGGTCTTTTGCTCGCCCTTGATGGTAGTGCACGGGATGCTCAGCAGGTTGTCGCTCATGATGTGCGCTCTATGTGAAGGAACATGAGGCAAACATAGCGAGCAATTGAATTGTGTGCAATTTAATTAAATCACCTGACGCGCAACCTGAACCTGCAGGAGCCGGCTTGCTGGCGATCGGCGCGCCGCGATGGGCTCCATCCACCGCTATCGCCAGCAAGCCGGCTCCTACAGAGGATCGAGCTAATCTGATTCGCGCGGGACCAGGTCCAGGCACACCGAGTTGATGCAATACCGCAGGCCTGTCGGTGGCGGACCGTCCGGGAACACGTGCCCCAGGTGCGCATCGCACTTGGCGCAGACCACTTCAGTGCGGATCATGCCGTGGCTGATGTCACGGATCTCGACCATGGCGCTGTCGCCGATCGGTGCATAGAAGCTCGGCCAGCCGCAGCCGGAATCAAATTTGGTCCTGGAGTCGAAAAGCGGCTTGTTGCAGCAAATGCAGTGGTAAACGCCGTCGACCTTGCTGTCATTGTATTTGCCGGAGAACGGGCGCTCGGTGCCCTTGAGGCGGCAAACGTTGTACTGCTCCGGATCGAGCATCGCCCGCCATTCTTCCAGGGTTTTCTCCAACTTTTCCATCATCACACCTCGGCAGCTGAAAAAGCCCGATCTGTACCTTTTCCACGGATCGGGCGGCACGTATGATTGCGCCTCGTCAAACGCCAGTCTGGCAGCCAGACCACGCGCATTCAAACGGATTTATGAGTGCTGCCTCTCAAGGCGTCAGCCTGTGTGAATACGCAGGATTCCCAGCACGGTTGTTCAAACGCCGCCTGGATCGTTCATTTTCGGGAACACATCGCCATGCAGGTCAGCAAATCGAACAAGCTCGCCAACGTCTGCTACGACATTCGCGGCCCAGTGCTCAAGCACGCCAAACGCCTGGAAGAGGAAGGCCATCGCATCCTCAAGCTGAACATCGGCAACCCGGCGCCTTTTGGTTTCGAAGCGCCGGACGAAATCCTCCAGGACGTGATCCGCAACCTGCCGACAGCCCAGGGCTACAGCGACTCCAAGGGCCTGTTCAGTGCGCGTAAAGCCGTCATGCAGTACTACCAGCAGAAACAGGTAGAAGGCGTCGGCATTGAAGACATCTACCTGGGCAACGGCGTTTCCGAACTGATCGTGATGTCGATGCAGGCCCTGCTCAACAACGGCGACGAAGTGCTGGTGCCGGCTCCCGACTATCCGCTATGGACCGCCGCCGTGAGCCTGTCCGGCGGCAACCCGGTGCATTACCTGTGCGACGAGCAGGCCAACTGGTGGCCGGACCTGGCCGACATCAAGGCCAAGATCACGCCGAACACCAAGGCGCTGGTGATCATCAACCCGAACAACCCGACCGGCGCGGTGTATTCGAAAGAAGTCCTGCTGGGCATGCTGGAACTGGCCCGTCAGCACAATCTGGTGGTGTTCTCCGATGAGATCTACGACAAGATCCTGTACGACGATGCCGTGCACATCTGCACCGCCTCGCTGGCACCGGACCTGCTGTGCCTGACCTTCAACGGCCTGTCCAAGTCCTATCGCGTCGCCGGTTTCCGTTCCGGCTGGATTGCCATCTCCGGTCCGAAACATCACGCGCAAAGCTACATCGAAGGCATCGACATGCTGGCGAACATGCGCCTGTGCGCCAACGTGCCGAGCCAGCACGCGATCCAGACCGCCCTCGGCGGTTATCAGAGCATCAATGACCTGGTGCTGCCGCAAGGGCGCCTGCTCGAACAGCGCAATCGTACCTGGGAATTGCTCAACGACATTCCCGGCGTGAGCTGCGTCAAGCCGATGGGTGCGCTGTATGCGTTCCCGCGCATCGACCCGAAAGTCTGCCCGATCCACAACGACGAGAAATTCGTGCTCGACCTGCTGCTGTCGGAAAAGCTGCTGGTCGTGCAAGGCACCGCCTTCAACTGGCCATGGCCGGACCACTTCCGCGTCGTGACCCTGCCACGCGTCGATGACCTGGACATGGCCATCGGACGAATCGGCAACTTCCTCAAATCCTATCGCCAGTAATCGGCCTGGCCGCGTGCGACTTTCCAACGAAAGTCGCACGAGGATCAATTCAGCAACATATCTTTATCCCTCGCCGGGCATCCCCGCTTCAATTGTCCACCGACGCTCTGTTTCATGACCGCGCCCAACACTGACGGGGCTTGCGATGCGAATCGGCTGACAATCGCTTCCCATATCCACGTCGGAAATGCCCTGCAAGCGGCTAGACTCTTGCTGTAGGACACAGTTTGAAATAGTCACCCGGTTGAATAGCCCGGTGCAGCACCTTATATACCCCGCAGTACGCTACATCTTTAGCAAAAGGAGATTTCTACAACCATGATGCGCATCCTGCTGTTTTTGGCCACTAACCTGGCGGTCGTGCTGATTGCCAGCATCACCCTGAGCCTTTTCGGCTTCAACGGGTTCATGGCGGCCAACGGGGTTGATCTAAACCTCAATCAGCTGCTGATTTTCTGTGCGGTCTTTGGTTTCGCCGGTTCCCTGTTCTCGCTGTTCATCTCCAAGTGGATGGCGAAGATGAGCACCAGCACCCAGATCATCACCCAGCCACGCACACGCCACGAGCAATGGCTGCTGCAAACGGTCGAGCAACTGTCCCGCGAAGCTGGGATCAAGATGCCGGAAGTCGGGATTTTCCCGGCCTATGAGGCAAACGCCTTCGCCACCGGCTGGAACAAGAACGACGCACTGGTCGCGGTCAGCCAGGGCCTGCTCGAACGATTCTCGCCGGATGAAGTGAAAGCCGTTCTGGCCCACGAAATCGGCCACGTGGCCAACGGTGACATGGTCACCCTGGCGCTGATCCAGGGCGTGGTGAACACCTTCGTCATGTTCTTTGCACGGATCATCGGCAACTTTGTCGACAAGGTGATCTTCAAGAACGAAGAAGGCCAGGGCATCGCCTACTACGTGGCGACCATCTTCGCCGAACTGGTCCTGGGCATCCTGGCCAGCGCCATCGTCATGTGGTTCTCGCGCAAACGCGAATTCCGTGCAGATGAAGCCGGTGCACGCCTGGCGGGCACCAACGCGATGATCGGCGCCCTGCAACGCCTGCGTGCAGAACAGGGCCTGCCGGTGCACATGCCGGACACCCTGAACGCGTTCGGCATCAACGGTGGCATCAAACAAGGGTTCGCCCGCATGTTCATGAGCCACCCGCCGCTGGAAGAGCGTATCGACGCATTGCGTCGTCGGGGCTGATCAGGCTCGGCACCAAATGAAAAGGCCCGCAGTGAATGCGGGCCTTTTTTTGTCTGCTGATTATTGTGGTGCTCATTCCGGCCCCTTCGCGAGCAAGCCCGCTCCCACATTTGATCTCTGACGTTCACATATTCTGTGTCCACTGAAGATCGAATGTGGGAGCGGGCTTGCTCGCGAAGGGGCCGGTAAAGTCAACATCGATTACCGAGCAGAAACCCGATAAACCCGCTCCTCAAGCCGCGTCACGCCACTCTCGATAAACTTCCAGCTCTCACCCAGAACATCCTGGTCTTCCAGGATCTTCAGCGACCACACCGCGCCGAACAACCGTTGCACTTCATCATCAAGCACAGCAAACGGCGGTCCGTCTTTTTGCGCCTGGTCATAATCCAGCGTGATCAAAAGCCCCAAAGAGTCTTTGGGCAGAATCCGGTTCAGATGAGCCGCATATTGCTCTCGCATTTTCGGTGGCAAGGCAATCAACGCAGCTCGGTCGTACAGTGCGCTGCAATCGGCAACATCGCCGGCAGTCAAGGCGAAGAAATCACCACACCAGATCTCGATCGAACCCGCCCGATACACCGTAAAAGGCCCTTGATCGCTGACATCCGGGTCAAATTGGTGTTCGTGGAAAAAGTCTTCCACTGCTTTTTCCGACAACTCGACACCCAACACTTCGTGACCGCATTTCGCCAGCCATAGCAAATCCAGGCTTTTCCCACATAACGGCACCAGCACGCGCGCTCCGTCCTCCAGACCCAACTGAGGCCAGTACCGTTGCAGATATGGATTCACTTCCGGCAGATGAAAGCCGATCTGATTCGACGTCCACCGCTTGTGCCAAAACTCCGGCTGCATAAATATCTCCGAAAATTCGATCAAAACACCCTAAAACTTATATTAGATTTAGATCAATGATCTGACTGAAGATGACGCCATCTTAACTCTCAGGAGCTCATTCATGTTGCCCAGCCTGTATATATCCCATGGTTCGCCCATGCTGGCCCTGGAACCCGGTGCCAGCGGGCCGGCCCTCGCGCGCCTGGCAGCCGAATTGCCGAAACCCAAGGCCATCGTGATTGTTTCCGCACACTGGGAAAGCAATGAGCTGCTGGTCAGCGGCAATCCTCAACCTGAAACCTGGCATGACTTCGGTGGCTTTCCCAAGGCATTGTTCGAGGTGCAATACCCGGCGCCCGGCGATCCACAGTTGGCCGCAGAGGTGGTCGAGCTGCTGAAGCGCAGTGACTTGCCCGCACACATCGACACCAAACGGCCCTTCGACCATGGCGTATGGGTGCCTTTGTCGTTGATGTATCCGCAGGCGGATATCCCGGTGGTGCAAGTCTCGCTGCCTACACGCGGCGGCCCTGCCCTGCAGACCCGCGTCGGGCACGCACTGGGCAGCCTGCGCGAACAGGGCGTGCTGTTGATCGGTTCCGGCAGCATCACCCACAACCTGCGCGAACTGGACTGGCATGCCGGCCCGGAAAGCGTTGAACCGTGGGCCAAGGTATTCCGCGACTGGATGATCGAGAAACTTCAGGCCAACGACGAAACCGCGTTGCACGATTACCGTCAGTTGGCACCGAACGCCGTGCGTAACCATCCAAGTGATGAACACTTGCTGCCGTTGTACTTTGCCCGCAGTGCCGGAGGCACATTCAGCGTGAGCCACCAGGGATTCACCATGGGTGCCCTGGGCATGGACATCTACCGCTTCGGGTAATGCAAGAACCCGGGCCTGCGGCGGCCAGGCTCAGACCACATCGACACCGACATGAATCGCATCGTGCCGCCAGAATTCCAGGTCACAATCGATCAGCCGCTCATGCTGATCGTAATTGACCCGGGCGATGCGCAACCCCGGGCTCCCGACCGACACCCGTAACGCCGCAGCGGCATCCACCGACAAGGCCGTCGGCACGATCTCGAATCGCACCCGCCCGTAATGCAAGTCGTAATGCCGCGCGTACAGCTCGGTAATCGACTGATTCAGATCGAACTCCAGGATCCCTGGAAAATACTGCGGATTGAGGTAGTGCTCCACGTACAGCACCAGTCGCTCATCAATTCGCCGCGCGCGGCAGATCTGAATCACACTCGACAACGCCGGCAACTGCAGCCAGGCACAGATTGCAGCCGACGCCGGTTGCAACCGCGCCGAAATCACTTCGGTGGACGGCACTCGCCCCTGAGCGCTGACCATCGCGTGGAAGTGACTGCGCTGCATCAGGTTGTAAGCCAGGCGTGGCGGCGACACGAACCAGCCGCGACGCTCCTCGCGATAAATCTGCCCTTGGGCCTCCAGCTGCAACAGGGCTTCGCGCACGGTAATGCGTGTGGTCCCGAACAACTCACTGAGCTTGCGCTCCGCCGGTAACTTGCTGCCGGGCGCCAGGAGCCCGTGATCGAGCTGTTCCTGAAGAACCTGCCCGATGGCTGTCACCGCTTTGGTTGTCTCGATGCGCATCAACGTTACCTATCTGGACTAGACCAGCACTGTTTCGGGGCGAAACCGTCATTTGAAACGGCTTCGTCAACTTTCAGCAAGCCTAGGCACTGCAGATGACTGACAGATGACAAAGGCGCTGAACGGTTAGGCCAGACGCCTGCAATTTCATGGCCAAGTCCTTTCATATCAGCTCTTTAGCCATGGTCTACGCTTATCCCGAAGCCTGAGTGTTGTTGCACAAAAGATAGAGGAGGACCGCTGGTCGACATCAAAATGTCATCAGAGGCGCCTAGATTGGCTCAGGTATTGCTGACCTAGACCAACACCACCGCAATCGCAGCGTGAAAACGCCCAAAGGAGCTTCGGATGAAAAAGCTTTTCCTGGCATCACTGTTAGGCTCGACCATTGCCATGTGCACCGCCGCCATGGCGGCTGATGATTTGAAAACCCTGGAAGCCGCAGCGAAAGCGGAAGGTGAGGTCAACAGTGTCGGTATGCCCGACAACTGGGCCAACTGGAAAGGTACCTGGGATGACCTGGCCAAGAACTACGGCCTGAAACACATCGACACCGACATGAGCTCGGCCCAGGAAATCGCCAAGTTCGCCGCTGAAAAAGACAACGCCACCGCCGACATCGGCGACGTCGGTGCAGCGTTCGGCCCGATCGCGGTCAAGCAAGGCGTGGTCCAACCCTACAAGCCAAGCACCTGGGCTCAGATTCCTGATTGGGCGAAGGATAAAGAAGGCAACTGGGCACTGGCCTACACCGGCACCATCGCATTCATCGTTAACAAAAAGCTGCTGCACGGGTCGGATGCCCCGACCAAATGGGCCGATCTGAAAACCGGTAAGTACAAGGTTTCCATCGGTGACGTCAGCACTGCTGCACAAGCCGCCAACGGCGTACTGGCTGCAGCCCTTGCCAATGGTGGCGATGAGAAGAACCTTCAGCCGGCGCTGTTGCTGTTCGCCGACATCGCCAAGCAAGGCCGCCTGTCCATGGCCAACCCGACGATTGCCACCATGGAAAAGGGCGAGATCGAAGTCGGCGTGGTCTGGGACTTCAACGGCCTGAGCTACAAGGCCAAGATGGCCAACCCGGATGACTACACCGTGCTGATCCCATCCGATGGCTCGGTGATTTCCGGTTACACCACCATCATCAACAAATACGCCAAGCACCCTAACGCCGCCAAACTGGCCCGCGAATACATCTTCAGCGACGCCGGCCAGATCAACCTGGCGCGCGGCAACGCTCGTCCGATCCGTGCTGAACACCTGACATTGCCAGCCGATGTTCAGGCTCAGTTGCTGCCGAACGAGCAGTACAAAAAAGTGACTCCGATCAAGGACGCGGACGCGTGGGAGAAGACCTCCAAGGCCCTGCCGCAGAAGTGGAACGAAGAAGTCATCGTCGAGATGAAGTAACACTGTAGGAGCCGGCTCGCTGGCGATTGCATCACCGCAGTGCTCAGACAGACCGCGGCGCATGGATCGCCAGCAAGCCGGCTCCTGCAAATTTTATCGATCCACCTGTTTCGCGGAGTTCCGCCCCTATGAAGCACAACGTCATCCTTGTCGTGCTCGACGGCCTCAATTACGAGGTCGCGCGCCACGCCATGGGGCACCTGCAGGCTTACGTTGGCGCAGGACGCGCGGCGCTCTATAAACTGGAGTGCGAACTGCCGGCCCTGTCCCGACCACTTTACGAATGCATCCTGACCGGCGTCACGCCGATCGACAGTGGCATCGTCCACAACAACGTTTCGCGCCTGTCCAATCAACGCAGCATCTACCATTACGCCACTGACGCAGGCCTGAAAACCGCCGCCGCGGCCTATCACTGGGTCAGCGAGCTGTACAACCGGTCGCCGTTCGTGGCCGCCCGGGACCGACACACTGACGCCCCCGAACTGCCGATCCAGCACGGCCACTTCTACTGGAACGATCACTACCCGGATTCGCACCTGTTCGCCGACGCGGAAAACCTGCGCCTGCGCCACGCACCGAACTTCCTGCTGGTGCACCCCATGAATATCGACGACGCCGGGCACAAGCACGGCCTCGACACCGCGCAATACCGCAACAGCGCCCGCTCGGCGGACATTATTCTCGCCGACTACCTGCAAGGCTGGCTCGACGCCGGTTACCAGGTGCTGGTGACCGCCGACCACGGCATGAACAATGACCGCTCCCACAATGGCCTGCTGTCGGAAGAACGTGAAGTGCCGCTGTTCGTGCTCGGCGACGCCTTCAGTTTGAACGCCAGCGCCGCACCGAAACAAACCGAAATCTGCGGCACCGTCTGCGAACTGCTGGGCGTGGCCCACGACAAACCTGTGTGCCGGGAGCTGCTCAAGTGAACGCCATGACTCGCGGCAAATGGCTGGCGGCCTTGTGCCTCGTGCCCTTCGCACTGTTTTTTATCGTGTTCGAGATCGCCCCGCTCATCTGGGTGATGATCAACAGCCTGCAATCGGAAGAGTTCGGCTGGGGCCTGGCCAACTTCACCAAGATCTTCAATTCGAAGTTCTATCTGCAGGCGATCCAGTACAGCCTCGAGATCAGTTTCTGGTCCAGCGTGTTCGGGATCATCATCGCGGTGCTCGGCGCTTATTCCCTGCGCCGTGTCGACTCGAGGCTGCGTAACTTCGTCAACGCCTTCGCCAACATGACCAGCAACTTTGCCGGCGTGCCTTTGGCCTTCGCGTTCATCATCCTGCTGGGCTTCAACGGCAGCATCACCATCATGCTCAAGCAGGCCGGGATCATTCAGGATTTCAACCTGTACTCGAAAACCGGGCTGATCATTCTCTACACGTATTTCCAGATCCCCCTCGGTGTGCTGCTGCTCTACCCGGCCTTCGACGCCCTGCGTGAGGACTGGCGTGAATCTGCCGCGCTGCTGGGCGCCAACGGCTGGCAGTTCTGGCGGCACATCGGTTTGCCGGTCCTGACACCGGCACTGCTCGGCACCTTCGTGATCCTGCTGGCCAACGCCCTCGGCGCCTACGCCACGGTTTACGCACTGACCACCGGCAACTTCAACGTGCTGCCGATCCGCATTGCGGCGATGGTCTCCGGTGACATTTCCCTGGACCCGAACCTCGCCAGTGCGCTGGCCGTTGTGCTGGTGGCGTTGATGACCCTGGTCACCATCGTGCATCAGCTGCTGTTGAAGAGGAGCTACCATGTCTCGCGCTGAATTGGGCCCCGTCGGTATCTATCACCGCGTCGTGGTTTACCTGCTGTTTGCCATTCTGTTGCTGCCACTGGTTGGCACGCTGATCTACTCGATTGCCAGCAGTTGGTCGGCGACCATTCTGCCCAGCGGCTTCACCGTCAAATGGTATGTGCAGTTGTGGAGCGATCCGCGATTCCTGAGTGCTTTTGGCCAATCACTGCTGGTCTGCGTCGGTGCGCTGATCCTGTCAGTGGTGCTGATTCTGCCCCTGTTGTTCGTGGTGCATTACCACTTCCCGAAACTCGATGCGCTGATGAACATCCTGATCCTGCTGCCCTTCGCGGTACCACCGGTGGTGTCGTCGGTGGGACTGTTGCAGCTTTACGGTTCGGGGCCGTTCGCGATGGTCGGCACGCCATGGATTCTGATCGGCTGCTACTTCACCGTGGCGCTGCCGTTCATGTACCGGGCAATCACCAACAACCTGCAAGCGATCAACCTGCGCGACCTGATGGACGCCGCCCAACTGCTCGGCGCCAGCACTTTTCAGGCGGCATTCCTGGTGGTGCTGCCTAACCTGCGCAAAGGTCTGATGGTCGCATTGCTGCTGTCGTTCTCGTTCCTGTTCGGTGAGTTCGTGTTCGCCAACATCCTCGTCGGCACCCGCTACGAAACCCTGCAGGTCTACCTCAACAACATGCGTAACAGCAGCGGCCACTTCACCAGTGCGCTGGTGATTTCCTACTTTTTCTTCGTACTGGTTCTGACCTGGGCGGCCAATATCTTGAACAAGGACAAAAGCGAATGAGCTATGTCAGCGTCCAACATCTGCAAAAGAATTACGCGGGCACCACGGTGTTCAGCGACATCAATTGCGAAATCCAGAAGGGCGAATTCGTCACCCTGCTCGGCCCGTCCGGTTGCGGCAAATCGACGCTGCTGCGCTGCATCGCCGGGCTGACCTCGGTGGATGGCGGCAAGATCTTGCTCGATGGTGTCGACATCGTGCCACTGAGCCCGCAAAAACGCGGGATCGGCATGGTGTTCCAAAGCTATGCGCTGTTCCCGAACATGACCGTGGAACAAAACGTCGCCTTTGGTTTGCGCATGCAGAAGGTGAACAGCGACGACAGCCAAAAGCGCGTTGCCGAGGTGTTGAAACTGGTGGAACTCAACGATTTCGCCGCCCGTTATCCGCACCAACTGTCCGGCGGTCAATGCCAGCGCGTCGCCCTCGCCCGCTCATTGGTGACCCGCCCACGCCTGTTGCTGCTGGACGAACCGCTGTCAGCCCTTGATGCACGGATTCGCAAGCATTTGCGCGAACAGATCCGCCAGATCCAGCGCGAGCTCGGCCTGACCACGATCTTCGTCACACACGATCAGGAGGAAGCGCTGACCATGTCTGACCGGATTTTCCTGATGAATCAGGGAAAGATCGTACAGAGCGGCGACGCCGAAACCCTCTACACCGCGCCGGTGGATGTGTTCGCTGCCGGCTTTATCGGCAACTACAACCTGCTCGACGCCGACAACGCCTCGAAATTGCTGCAACGACCGATTACGCATCGCATCGCGATTCGCCCGGAAGCCATCGAACTGAGCCTGAACGGCGAACTTGACGCACAAGTGCGCAGCCACAGCCTGCTGGGCAACGTGATTCGCTACAGGATCGAGGCCCGGGGCGTGGAACTGGTGGTGGATGTGCTCAACCGCTCGGCGGCCGATCTGCATCCCGATGGTCAGCGGCTGGCGCTTTCCATCGATCCGACGGCCCTGTGTGAGGTAGCCTGATGCCTTTGCTGATGTTGAAGAGAGAACTGCACTGATGGCCCTGGCAATTTTTGATCTGGACGAAACCCTGATCCACGGCGACTGCGCCACCCTCTGGAGCGAGCAAATGGGTCGCCTGGGCTGGGTCGATCCCGAGTCGTTCATGCGGCAGAACAACGAATTGATGGACGCTTACAGCCACGGCAAGCTGCGCATGGAGGATTACATGACCTTCAGCCTCGAGCCGATGATCGGACGCACGCCGGAAGAGGTCGACCATCTGGTGGGGCCGTGGGTGGAAGACTTCATCGAACCGATCATCTTCAGTGACGCCACCAAAGCCATCGCCGCGCACCGCAAGGCGGGTGACCGGATTCTGGTGATCTCGGCGTCGGGTACGCACCTGGTCAGGCCGATTGCCGATCGTCTGGGCATCGACGAGATTCTGGGCATCGAGCTGGAAGTGCTGCATGGAGTTTACAGCGGTCACACCGTCGGCACGCTGACCTACCGCGAAGGCAAGATCACGCGCTTGCTGGAATGGCTGGATGCGGAAGAGGAAAACCTGGAAGGCGCGAGTTTCTACTCGGATTCACGCAACGATTTACCGTTGTTGCTGAAGGTGGATTTCCCACACGTGGTAAACCCTGATCCGGTATTGCTCGAACATGCCGAAAAAGCCGGCTGGCCGATCCATATCTGGAAATAACGCAGAACCCTGTAGGAGCGAGCTTGCTCGCGATGGACGTTAACTGTAACGCGGCAAACCTGACACACCACGGCGCTCTCAGGTTCATCGCGAGCAAGCTCGCTCCTACAAAGGTCAGGTCAGGCTTTCGTCAATCACCAGCACCAACTTCCCCTCCACCTTATTACTCGCCAACTCCGCAAACGCCGCTTCCGCATCCTTGATCGCAAACGTCCTGGCCAACTGCGGACTCAACCGCCCTTCGGCAAACAGCGGCCAGACGTGCTGGCTCAAATCACTGAACAGATCCGCCTTGAACTGATCGTCACGACTACGCAAAGTCGAACCCAGCAGCTGCACACGCTTGGCCAGCACCTGCGCCAGGTCCAGCTTCGCTTCACGGCCGCCCATCAAGCCGATCAGCACCCAACGGCCATCGCGGGCCAGCAGTTTCAGGTTCAGTGCGGCGTAGTTTCCGCCCACCGGATCGAGAACCACATCGAACGGACCCAGGTCGCTCAGACTTTCAAGATCGTCGGTGCGTACCACACCACCCTGGGCACCCAGCGCTTCGCAGTAAGCCAGCCGCTCGGCAGAACCGACACTGACCCAGCACGGGTTGCCAAACGCCTTGCACAGCTGAATGGCAGCTGAACCGATTCCACTTGCCCCGGCGTGCAGAAGAACTTTCTCACCCGGCTTGAGCGCAGCCAATTGAAACAGATTCAGCCAAACGGTCGCGTAGACTTCGGGGAGCGCTGCCGCCTCGGTGAGGGACAATCCTTCTGGTACCGCCAGCACATGCCGTCCGTCGACAACCACCTCTTCGGCCATCCCACCCCCGGCCAGCAAGGCGCAGACCCGATCACCGACCTGCCACGACGAACCCGGGCCGACCTCACTGATCACTCCGGAACACTCCAGACCCAGTACCTGACTGGCCCCCGGCGGTGGGGGATAAAGTCCCGCCTTCTGTAACAAATCGGCGCGATTGAGGCCCGCTGCCGCCACACGAATGCGAACTTGCCCTACATCACATGTAGGACTGGGCTCTTCAAGCCACTCCACTTGACCTTCCACGCCTTGCAATGCTTTCACAGTGCCTCCATAGTGAGTCTGGACTGAGCCCGAAGCTGTATCGCCGGGCTTTTTGCATTATGCGACCGGCCCCTTGTGGAACCGGCGACTTCAAAGACGGCCTAATATGCGTTATCAATTGTCCCCGCGTCGAATCAGCATGAAGCATCTGTTCCCCAGCACCGCACTCGCCCTATTTATTGGTATCGGCCTGATGCCGATGTCGAGCAATACGTTCGCAGCCAATAGTTGGGACAAGCTTCAGCCTGATCGTGACGAAGTGATCGCCAGCCTGAATGTCGTCGAGTTACTCAAGCGCCACCACTACAGCAAGCCGCCGCTCGATGACGCGCGCTCCGTGATCATCTACGACAGCTACCTCAAGCTGCTGGATCCGTCGCGCAGCTACTTCATGGCCAGCGACATTGCCGAATTCGACAAGTGGAAAACCCAGTTCGACGATTTCCTCAAAAGCGGCGACCTCAACGCCGGGTTCACCATCTACAAGCGCTACCTGGACCGTGTAAAAGCGCGTCTGGACTTTGCCCTTGCGGAGCTGAACAAGGGCGTCGACAAGATCGACTTCACCACCAAGGAAACCTTGCTGATCGATCGCAAGGACGCACCTTGGCTCAAGTCCACCGCAGAGCTCGACGACCTGTGGCGCAAACGCGTCAAGGACGAGGTCCTGCGGCAGAAGATCGCGGGCAAGGACTCCAAGCAGATTCAGGAAACGCTGACCAAGCGCTACAAGAACCAATTGGCGCGCCTGGACCAGACCCGCGCGGAAGACATCTTCCAGGCCTACATCAACACGTTCGCCATGTCCTACGACCCGCACACCAATTATCTGTCGCCGGATAATGCGGAGAACTTCGACATCAACATGAGCCTGTCCCTCGAAGGCATCGGCGCCGTGTTGCAAAGCGACAACGATCAGGTAAAAGTCGTGCGCCTGGTGCCTGCCGGCCCGGCCGACAAGACCAAGCAGGTCGCACCGGCCGACAAGATCATCGGCGTTGCCCAGGGCAACAAAGAGATGGTCGACGTGGTCGGCTGGCGCCTGGACGAAGTGGTCAAGCTGATCCGCGGTCCGAAAGGCACCGTGGTGCGCCTGGAGGTCATCCCGGCCAGCAATGCGCCGAACGACCAGACCACCAAGATCGTGCCGATCACCCGCGAAGCGGTGAAGCTTGAAGACCAGGCGGTGAAGAAATCGGTCCTCAACCTGAAACAGGACGGCAAGGATTACAAGCTCGGCGTCATCGAGATCCCGGCCTTCTACCTGGACTTCAAGGCCTTCCGTGCCGGCGATCCTGATTACAAGAGCACCACGCGCGACGTCAAGAAACTGCTGACCGAGCTGCAGAAGGACAAAGTCGACGGCGTGGTCATCGACCTGCGCAACAACGGCGGCGGTTCCCTGCAGGAAGCCACCGAGCTGACCAGTCTGTTCATCGACAAAGGTCCGACCGTTCTGGTGCGTAACGCCGATGGCCGGGTCGATGTGCTGGAAGATGAAAACCCGGGCGCGTTCTACAAAGGCCCGATGGCGTTGCTGGTCAACCGCTTGTCCGCCTCGGCTTCGGAGATTTTTGCCGGCGCCATGCAGGACTACCATCGCGCGCTGATCATTGGCGGCCAGACCTTCGGCAAAGGCACCGTGCAGACCATTCAGCCGCTGAACCATGGCGAACTGAAACTGACCCTTGCCAAGTTCTATCGGGTTTCCGGTCAGAGCACGCAACATCAAGGCGTTCTGCCGGACATCGATTACCCATCGATCATCGACACCAAGGAAATCGGTGAAAGCGCCCTGCCGGAAGCCATGCCTTGGGACACCATCCGCGCGGCGATCAAGCCGGCGAGCGATCCGTTCAAACCGTACATCACACAGCTCAAATCCGAGCATGACGTGCGCACGGCCAAGGACGCGGAGTTCGTGTTCATCCGCGACAAACTGGCCCTGGCACAGAAACTGATGGCGGAAAAAACCGTCAGCCTCAATGAAGCCGATCGTCGTGCGCAACACGCCGATATCGACGCCAAGCAGCTTGTCATGGAGAACATCCGTCGCAAGGCCAAAGGTGAAGAGCCGCTCAAAGAGCTGAAGAAAGAAGACGAAGACGCCCTCGCGGCCGAGCCGGACAAAACCAAACCAGAAGACGATGCCTACCTGAGCGAGACTGGTCGGATTCTGTTGGACTACCTGAAACTCAACACCGCGGTCGCCAAGCACTGAGGGGTGGCAAACAAGATGATGGCAATTTAATGCTGACGCCCCCGTAGCGTCATCAAACAGTCATCATTCTGTCGTGAAATAAAGGACTGGGAGCCTCTTTTATCCAAGAGCGCTCCCAGTCCTTTTTTTATCGCCAGAGACCGCCATGACCACTACCGAACAGCTGAGTGCGTTGAGTTCAATATTGACTCAAAGCGGTTTGCACAGCCTGTTCCAGCCAATCATTTCGCTCTCTGAACGACGAATAGTCGGCTACGAAGCCCTCAGCCGCGGCCCCTCCAACAGCCCACTCCACTCGCCCATCGCCTTGTTCGCCGTCGCCCGCCAGGCCGGTCGTTTGAACGAGCTGGAAATTGCCTGTCGCGAGAGCGCTTGCCGACGCTTCAATGAACAGCAACTGCCGGGCAAAATCTTTCTCAACGTATCACCGGAGTCCCTGCTCGAAGCGGCCCACCAACCGGGTCGAACCCTGCAACTGCTGCAGGATTTCGGCATACCGCCCAGCCAGGTGGTCATCGAACTCACCGAACAGACCCCGACCGACGATTTCCAGCTGCTGCAGAACGCGCTGCATCACTATCGGGCGATGGGATTTTCCATTGCACTGGATGATTTGGGAGCGGGTTATTCGAGCTTGCGCCTGTGGTCCGAGCTGCGACCTGACTATGTGAAGATCGACCGGCACTTCATCGACGGCATTCATCAGGATGCCCTCAAACGCGAGTTTGTCGGATCGATCATGCAAATCGCCAAAGCCTCTCGGGCGCAAGTGATTGCTGAAGGTATCGAACTGCCAGAGGAACTCGCGGTGTTGACCGATATGGGCGTCGATCTGGTCCAGGGCTATTTGCTGTGCCGGCCGCAGGAACATCCGCCAAGGGATGCTCGAAGCCTGATGCCCAAGCAGGACAGCTCCGCCGTGGCGCTGAACGATGAAGGCAGCGACCTCAGCGCCCTTTTGAACGATCAGCCAGCGGTCACGCGGGATACGCCGACAGCGACAGTACTGGAAGCCTTCCGCCGCCAGGCCAACCTGAACTCGCTGGCGGTGCTCGACGACTACGGCCATCCCTGTGGCATCGTTCACAGGCATTCGCTCTCGGACGCCCTGCTCAAGCCCTTTGCCACCGACCTGTTCGCCCGCAAGCCGATCAGCCGGCTGATGAATGACGACTTCCTCGCCGTCGAGCTGAGCCAGTCGCTGCAACAGGTCAGCCGCCTGATCACCAGCCGAGCCCGACAACGCATTGAAGAAGACTTCATCATTACCCTGAACGGCGGGTATCTGGGGTTGGGCCGGGTGATCGACGTACTGAAGCTGATTACCGAACTGAAGATCCAGCAGGCCCGCTATGCCAACCCGCTGACCCTGCTGCCGGGCAACGTACCGATCCAGCAATGCCTGACGCGCCTGCTGCAACAGCAACGGGAATCGGTGATCTGCTACGTGGACATCGACAGTTTCAAACCTTTCAACGACATCTATGGCTACGGTCGCGGGGATGAAGTCCTGCTGTGCCTGGCGCAATGCCTGAATGATCGCGTCGACCCTTCACGCGATTTTGTCGGGCATATCGGCGGCGACGATTTCCTGCTGGTGCTTGGGCCGGAAGACTGGCGCAAACGCTTGAACCAGTTGCTCGACGATTTCCAGAGTCAATGCCGGCGCTTCTACCGCAGCGAACACTTGGAAGCCGGCTGCTTCATCGCCCCAAATCGCCAGGGTGTGCGACAGGAATTTCCGTTGTTATCGCTGTCGATCGGCGTGGTGCATTTACATCCACAGGCCTGTGGACAACTCGATGCGAGCCAGTTGGCGGAAATGGCGTCGCAGGCCAAGCATCACGCGAAGAATGTGCCGGGGTATAGCGTGCATGTGATTGATAGTTTGGCGGTGCCGGTGCGAGAGGATGAATTGCTGATGGGGCTGCGGTGATTGAACGAAAGCCTTCGCGATCCGACTTGCCCGCGAAGGCGCCAGCCGGTCGACTCAAATCAAAGAAGTTCACTCTGAACCGCGAGACGCCAACTCTTTCAGCTTCATCTCGGCCAACGGATGTCCTGCTTTCGCAGCCATCGCCCAAAACCGAACTGCCTCATCTGGATCCGGCGCCTTGCTCGCCGTCCCGGCCAAGCAGATCACGCCCACCTGATACGCCGCCTTGCCATCACCCGCCAACGCCGCCAGACGCAGCAAGCGGACACCTTCCTCACGAGCACCAAGCCCCACGCCACGAAAGGCCAGAATGTGGCCATAGAAGCTTTGAGCGCTGACGTCACCCAGATTGGCCATGCGCGCGAACTGGCCTTCGAGCCAGCTCCAGCCACGGGGCTGGCGCACGAACCATGACCAATGAAACAACCTGCGGGCCAACCAGTAACCGGCCCGCGCCTTCAGTCGCAAAAACACTCAGGCCTCGGCCGATTCAGGGTATTCGTACTCGAAAACCCGCACCACTTCCGAGGCATGCCAGGACGCGGCAGCGACACCATCGGACGGCCCAGAGAAACGCCCCAGGCGCTCGACACATTCAAAAAAGCCGGTACGTGGCAGGCGACTGGCGCCCTGACTGATCACCAGCGAACTGCGCAAGGGTTGTTCGGCCTTGGCGTCCAGCGCGGCCAGATGTTCAAGCGCCGCAGTCAAGGTTTGCATGGCCGGTGTCGGGAGCTGCAAACGCTCCAGCAACGCGCGATAAGTCAGCAGATGTCGCTGGCGGCGCGCCTGATCCAGCTCGCCCAGCAACCCGTCCCAATGTTGACGACTGATGCGTACGCTCACGATTCTTCCCTCCACCCTGGCACCGTCAATTCCCAGGCCAGGCTGCGGCGAATCGCAGCGTCGGGTTGACGCTCGCCACTTTCGATCAAGGCCAGATAAGACGGGCTGATGCCTACCGTGCGGGCGAGCGCCTCGATGGCGATGCCCTTCCCTTCGCGCAAACTGCGTAGTTGATCCAGACCTGGAAGAATCTGGTCTGGTGCTGCGGCGTGACGCACTGGCGCGTCGGGTGCCGGTTGCTGATTGATACCTGCTGCTTTCAGTAGAGCCTGATACTGAGCCCACGGCAGAACCGCATATTCGGGCTCGCCTTCGCGTGTGATTATCTGAATATCCATGACTTCCCCGTAGGACAACGACACTTAGCGAGTCGGCGCTTTTCCCTAGAAGTGTAATCCTAACAGCGGCCAAGGTCGCGGGGGTATGAATATAGGGATGATCCTGAATCGGCTCAGTTATTTTTCGGTCCCTGAAGCTGAAGTTGCTCAGGGGTATCGGGCAGTCGCTCGACCACCGCGAGTTTTTCCGGCAACTGGCGGTTGCGCCAGGCGCGGAAAGCGTTGAGTTCGTCATCGAGGACTTTCATCAGCCAGGCGAGCACGGCGATGTCATCGAGCATGCCGAACATCGGGATGAAATCCGGAATCGCATCCACCGGGCTCAGGAAGTACATCAAGCCTGCCACCACAGAGATCAGCGCTTTCGGGCTGATCGCCCGGTATTCGCCGCGCCAGTACGCCAGGCACAGCGCCTGCAACAGGCGCAGGTCCTCTTTGAGCTTGCCCAACCGGTTGCCCTGGCTGGCGCCTTTGCTGGCCACCGCGAACAACAGCGTCGGCAATCGTCCACGAGCGAGCAGGCGTCCGGCCAATGGCAGGAAACGAGCGAAATTCCAGGGTGCTTTCATCATTCCTCCCGCTGAAATGTTATCCACACAAATTGTGGATAACCTTGTGAACAGACCTGCATTTCTCGGCTGAAAGCCCCGTTTCATAAGGGCTTTGCTCAGATCGGGCGTTTTTTACTCACATAAAAAAACCCAAGATTTCATTGACTTGGCGCTCTGGCGCGGTTAGCGCAGCGTCCTCAATGGCTATGACTCCAGCGTACCGCATCTGTTCGCTTTGTTTACCCTCACCAACCGCCAGATGCAACAACGCCCCGCATAAGCGAGGCGTTGTTGTCAGAGCAGACGCTGATTACTTCGCGGCGTCGTCTTGCTTGGCTGGATCCTTGATCGCCAGCAGTTCCAGGTCGAATACCAGCACCGAGTTGGCTGGAATCGCCGGGCTTGGGCTTTGGGCGCCGTAAGCCAGTTCGCTAGGGATGTACAGTTTGTACTTCTCGCCAACGTGCATCAGTTGCAGGCCTTCGACCCAACCCGGGATCACACCGCTGACCGGCAGATCGATCGGGCTGCCGCGCTCGACGGAGCTGTCGAAGACGGTGCCGTTGGTCAGGGTGCCGGTGTAGTGAACGGTCACTACGTCAGTCGGCTTAGGCTGTGCGCCGTCGGCTTTCTTGATCACTTCATACTGCAGGCCCGAAGCAGTGGTGGTGACACCGGCTTTCTTGGCGTTATCTTCGAGGAATTTCTTGCCGGCGGCTGCCGACTCTTCGCTCATTTTGGCCATGCGCTCTTCAGCACGCTTTTGCAGTGCAGCGAAGGCTTCGACCAGTTCTTCGTCCTTCAGCTTCTGTTCTTTCTTGCCGACGGCATCTTCGATGCCCTGGGCTACGGCTTTGGAGTCCAGATCATCCATGCCTTCCTGAGCCAGGCTCTTGCCCATGTTCAGGCCAATCCCGTAGGAAGCTTTTTGCGCCGGGGTTTTCAGCTCTACGCTGGTCTGCGAATCACAACCCGCAAGTACCAGGCTAACCAGGGCCACCGCCGCCGCCAACCGATGCTGTTTCATGCTATTTCCTTGTTCATGCGCCTAAAGGGCAATCGAGTAAAGCCGCGAGCTTATCAGGCGGCCACGACCAATGGCTACCGGCATGAGAGCAGGAAACTTCTGATAAGTTCAGGTGTTTTAACGCATTTCCGGAATCGGATGATGAAGCTTCTGTCATCTTCCCCTCACAGACACAACTGACCTGTCCCACATTACTTGGCGTAATGGCCACTTGCCGCACGCCCGCAGCTAAGGCATAAGAGAGCGACAAATCGACAAGGATGTTTATCTTGCGCCTCTTTTATCGCTTGCTGGTTCTGATCGTTGCGTTGCTGGGCATCTGCCTGGCCGTGATTCTGTATTACGTCGCCAACCCGAAACTGCCGACCTGGACACCTGCGCAGCAGGTGCATTACCTGGAGCAGTGGAGCGCGACTGACCGCCAGACCTACTACTTCACGCCCCAGGGTACTCAAGTCAAAGGCTTGCGCTACGACTGGTTCAACGCGCTCGAGCTGCCTTTTTCGCAACAGCGGTTTGCCGCTCCGGAATACCTGGCACGTTTCGGTTTTCTGGTCGATCCCGGGCAGAAAGCCACAGCCAACAACCCTGGTAACCTGCCCGTGGGCTTTGCCCGCCATCAAAACCCAGGCACCCCTGATCAGTTTCTGGACATCACCTGTGCCGCCTGCCACACCGGCGAGTTGCGTTTCAACGGTCAGGCTATCCGCATCGATGGCGGTTCGGCGCAGCATGTCTTGCCTTCCAGCGTTCCTACACTGCGCGGTGGCAGTTTCGGACAGGCACTGGTCGCCAGCCTCGCTTCGACTTACTACAACCCATGGAAATTCGAGCGTTTCGCTCGCAACGTGCTGGGCCAGGACTACGACGCCCGGCATCAACAATTGCGCAAAGACTTCAAGACCTCTCTCGACACCTTCCTGAAAGTCGCCTGGAACGACACTCACCGAGGCCTTTACCCGACCGAGGAAGGCCCTGGCCGTACCGACGCGTTCGGGCGTATTGCCAACGCCAGTTTCGGTGACGCGATTTCACCCACCAATTATCGGGTCGCCAACGCGCCGGTCGACTATCCACAACTGTGGGACATGTGGACCTTCGATTGGGTGCAGTGGAACGGTTCGGCACAGCAGCCGATGGCGCGCAATATCGGTGAGGCCCTGGGGGTAGGCGCCACGCTGAATTTCTTCGACAGCAACGGACAACCACTCAAGGGCGACAATCGCTACCCATCCAGCGTCCGGGTGCGCGATTTACACCAGATCGAAGAAACCTTGCAGCGACTCAAACCGCCGGCCTGGCCAGAAGATCTGCTGGGTGCCATCGACAAACCGCTGGCGGCCAAGGGGCGTGCACTGTTTACGGAAAACTGCGCCGGTTGCCACGTGCCGCGGACGACTCAGGAAGGCGAGCGTTGGGTGCAGCATTTGCACATGCTGCCCGTCGACGTCATCGGCACCGATCCGACTGCCGCGAACAACATCGCCAGCCACCGTTTTGATCTGACAGCCCTGCAATGGGACCCGGCAGAACTGGCGCAGATGGACGTGAAGTTGCACCCCGAACCCAAGGAACCGCTGGACTTGAGCCAACTGTCGGTCGCCAAGGGCCTGGCCTACGTCACTGCATTCGTCGAGGACCGCGCTTACCGTGAGGCCAAGGTCACGACGGCGGAGAAGCCGAGGCTCGACGGCTTCGGCCTGCCGATCGGCGTTCGAGAAAAAGTGGCCTACAAGGCCCGCCCTCTGGCGGGCGTGTGGGCGACGGCGCCGTTTCTGCACAACGGCTCAGTGCCGAGCATTTATCAACTGCTATCACCCCAGGATGAACGCGCGACCACCTTCTACAAAGGCACGTTCGACTACGATCCGCGACACCTGGGCTATCGCACCGAAGCCTTCACCAACGCATTTCTGTTCGACACGCGCATTACCGGCAACCACAACAGTGGCCATGAATTCCGCGCCGGCGAGCGTGGCAACGGGGTTATTGGCCGGTTGTTGCAACCCGAGGAGCGCTGGGCGCTGCTGGAGTACCTGAAAGTGCTGGGCGGCCCGCTGGAGACGCAACTGCCATGATCATGACCACCTTCAAAAAGGATTTACCAATGCTCGCCCGGTTCTGGTTGTGGCTGGGCCGCCTGCTCGGCAAGACCCTGCTGATTCTGCTGTGCATCGGTCTGCTCGGCTGGGCGCTGGTCACTGCATGGTATGCCTGGCAGCACCGGGGCCCGGTCTCGGCACTGGAGCAGATCCCGGACGGCGAAGCTGCCATGACCCGGGACGTGATTCAGACCGCCGTGCGCATTGTCGATCAACACCGTGAAAGCACCCGCTACCTGCGTGACGCCCATGCCAAAGCCCATGGCTGCGTGAAGGCCGAGGTTCAGGTGTTGCCGGAACTGGCGCAGGACCTGCGCCGCGGGGTCTTCAGCGAACCCGGCAAGCGCTGGCAGGCGACCATGCGCCTGTCCAACGGCAACGCTTATCCGCAGTTCGACAGCATTCGGGATGCCCGGGGCATGGCGATCAAACTGTTGGATGTGCAGGGCAAGCCGCTGCTCGATGACCGGCAAGGGCAACACGAGCAGGATTTTGTGATGTTCAGCCATCCGAACTTCTTTGTCAGCGATGTCGCCGAGTACCGTCAGAATGTCGCGGCTCAGGCTGACGGAAAAAAGGTCATGGCGTTTTTTCCTGGCTGGGATCCGCGCACCTGGCAGGTCCGTCATTTGTTCATCGCCCTGGCGACACTGTCCCCGCCGCCGGAAAGCCCGACACGCACCACTTATTTTTCGGTATCGCCGTATAAATTTGGCGAGGCCAACGCCAAGTTCCGGGTGATGCCGGATCCCGACAATTGCCCGGCCTACACCTTGCCCAAGCAGAACCAGGATCTGCCGAACTTCCTGCGTAACGCCCTGACTCAACAGTTGTCCACGGATCGGGTTCCGGCGTGTTTTGTCTTGCAGATCCAGCGCCAGGATGCGAACAGGTTCATGCCGATCGAAGACACCAGCATCGAGTGGCGCGAGCAGGATGCACCGTTCGAAACCGTAGCCCGGATCACCCTGCCACCGCAGGACTTCGACACCCCGGCGCAAAACCTGCAATGCGACAACCTGACGTTCAACCCGTGGTTCGGTCTGGAGGCTCATCGCCCCATTGGCGGTATCAACCGGCTGCGCAAAGCCGTGTACGAAGCGGTCAGCGACTACCGGCACAGTCGAAACGCTGCACAGTAAGCAGAAACGAAAAAAGCGACCAGAGGGTCGCTTTGTCAATGGACGTCAGCATAAGCCAAACCCCAGACAGCAAAAAGCCCGCATTAAGCGGGCTTTCCGTGGTGACCTGGCGTTCAGCGTTCCAGGTTACCGAATATGGCGCAGCGGACGGGACTCGAACCCGCGACCCCCGGCGTGACAGGCCGGTATTCTAACCGACTGAACTACCGCTGCGCGTAGCGTTGAAAGTAAGTGGTGGGTGATGACGGGATCGAACCGCCGACATTCTGCTTGTAAGGCAGACGCTCTCCCAGCTGAGCTAATCACCCTTTACCTTCGTTGCGGGGCGCATTGTGCCACAGATTTTCATAACGTGTTGATTTAATTGATAAATAATTCAAAAAAATCTGAAAACCAGTGAAACGACGCATCCTGCAGGAACTTCAGGCAGAAAAAAACCCGCGTTAGCGGGCTTTTCCGTGGTGACCTGGCGTTCAGCGTTCCAGGTTACCGAATATGGCGCAGCGGACGGGACTCGAACCCGCGACCCCCGGCGTGACAGGCCGGTATTCTAACCGACTGAACTACCGCTGCGCGTAACACTTGAAGCGAATGGTGGGTGATGACGGGATCGAACCGCCGACATTCTGCTTGTAAGGCAGACGCTCTCCCAGCTGAGCTAATCACCCTTCACTTTCGGTGTGGCGCGCATTCTACGGAGCGACCTCACCTCTGGCAAGCACTTTTTTAAATAATTTTTTCAGGCCTTCCAAAGGCTTAGAGAAGGGTTGGCCTATGGCGCCACGAAGAGAATAATGCCCCACTTTGTATAAAGGAGAGACTCGCCCCATGTGGTTCAAAAACCTGCTTATCTATCGCCTGACCCAAGATCTGCCTTTTGATGCCGAGGCGTTGGAAACTGCACTGGCCACCAAACTGGCGCGTCCCTGTGCAAGCCAGGAGTTGACCACCTACGGTTTCGTCGCGCCATTCGGCAAGGGCGAAGATGCACCTCTGGTGCACGTCAGCGGCGATTTCCTGCTGATTTCCGCGCGTAAAGAAGAACGCATCCTGCCTGGCAGCGTCGTGCGCGACGCCGTGAAGGAAAAGGTAGAAGAGATCGAAGCCGGGGAAATGCGCAAGGTCTACAAAAAGGAACGCGACCAGATCAAGGATGAAATCATCCAGGCCTTCCTGCCTCGTGCCTTTATCCGTCGCTCGTCGACCTTCGCCGCCATCGCGCCGAAGCAAGGCCTGATCCTGGTCAACTCGGCCAGCCCGAAACGTGCCGAGGACCTGCTGTCCACCCTGCGCGAAGTCATTGGCACACTGCCGGTGCGTCCACTGACCGTGAAAATGTCCCCGACCGCCACCATGACTGAATGGGTCACTACCCAGAAAGCCGCGGACGATTTCTTCGTGCTGGACGAGTGCGAACTGCGTGACACCCACGAAGACGGCGGCATCGTGCGCTGCAAGCGTCAGGACCTGACCAGCGAAGAAATCCAGCTGCACCTGAGCACTGGCAAAGTGGTTACTCAGCTGTCGCTCGCCTGGCAAGACAAACTGTCTTTCGTCCTCGACGACAAGATGGTGGTCAAACGCCTGAAGTTCGAGGACCTGCTGCAGGATCAGGCGGAACAGGACGGTGGCGAAGAGGCCCTGGGCCAGCTGGATGCGAGCTTCACCTTGATGATGCTGACCTTCGGTGACTTCCTGCCGGCGCTGGTTGAGGCGTTGGGTGGGGAAGAGACACCTCAAGGCATCTAAGCCGACGCTCGGTCTAAATGTGGGAGCGGGCTTGCTCGCGAAGGCGTCATAACAATCAACATCATCGTTGAATGTCGGACCGCTTTCGCGAGCAAGCCCGCTCCCACATTGGATCTGCGTAACGTTCAAATATGAATAATAAGGATCAGGCCATGCGTGCACTGGCTGCATTGAGTCGTTTTGTCGGCAACACCTTCGCTTACTGGGTTCTGATTTTCGCCGTCGTGGCCTTCTTGCAACCGACGTGGTTCATCGGCCTGAAAGGCGCCATCGTCCCATTGCTGGGGCTGGTGATGTTCGGCATGGGCCTGACCCTCAAACTCGAAGACTTCGCCGAAGTCGCTCGCCATCCGTGGCGTGTGGCCCTGGGCGTCGTTGCGCACTTCGTGATCATGCCCGGTGTGGCGTGGTTGCTCTGCCAGGTTTTCCACTTGCCGCCGGAAATTGCCGTTGGTGTGATTCTCGTCGGCTGCTGCCCGAGCGGCACTTCCTCTAACGTGATGACCTGGCTCGCCCGCGGGGATCTGGCGCTGTCAGTGGCCATTGCCGCCGTCACCACCCTCCTCGCTCCGCTGCTGACCCCGGCGTTGATCTGGTTACTGGCTTCGGCCTGGTTGCCGGTGTCGTTCATGGAGCTGTTCTGGTCGATCCTGCAAGTGGTGCTGTTGCCCATCGTGCTCGGCGTGGTTGCTCAGCGCCTGCTTGGCGCTCGGGTTCGCCACGCGGTAGAAGTGTTGCCGCTGGTTTCCGTGGTCAGCATCGTAATCATCGTCACCGCGGTCGTCGCTGCCAGCCAGGCGAAAATCGCCGAGTCCGGCCTGCTGATCATGGCCGTGGTGATGCTGCATAACAGCTTTGGCTACTTGCTCGGGTACTTCACCGGGCGTCTTTTCAAGTTGCCACTGGCCCAGCGCAAATCCCTGGCACTGGAAGTCGGCATGCAGAACTCGGGTTTGGGCGCTGCGCTGGCCAGCGCACACTTCTCACCGCTGGCGGCGGTGCCAAGTGCATTGTTCAGTGTATGGCACAACATTTCCGGGGCACTGCTCTCGACATATTTCCGCCGAATGAGCGAGAAAGAAGATCGCGAAACGGCAGCTCGCCAAGTCACTGAATAAGCGGCCAACTTGATCCCCGGTTTAATGATGGGCACTATACTGCGCAACGCGAGGACGACCTCGCGGCTCGATCGAGTCATTAATCTGGGGACGACCCCGTCAATCGATGGAGGTCTGTCATGTCCTGGGTCATTCTGTTTTTCGCCGGCCTGTTCGAAGTAGGCTGGGCCGTCGGCCTGAAATACACCGATGGTTTCAGCCGCCCCCTTCCCACCGCACTGACCGTTGCCGCTATGGCCATCAGCCTTGGCCTGCTCGGCCTGGCCATGAAGGAACTGCCGCTGGGCACTGCCTATGCGATCTGGACAGGCGTGGGCGCGGTCGGCACGGTCATCGCCGGGATCATTCTGTTTGGTGAGTCCATGGCGCTGTTCAGGCTCGCCAGTGTGGCGTTGATCATTACCGGGTTGATTGGACTGAAAGTCAGCGCCTAGTCATTGCCGGCCCATCAAAAAAGCCCGCCCCCCTGGCGATACCGGGGGAGCGGGCTTTTTAATGGCATGGAAAAAGGATCAGCTTTCAGCCAGCGCCATGCGCTCACGCATGACCGGAGCCTTCTCCACATATTCAAGCTGCATGCAGCGCTCCAGGAACAGGAACATGTAGTCGTAGCTTTTGCACACCGCCTGACGCAACTCTGCCTGCAAGGACTTGCCCGGGTTCATTCCTGCCAGCGTGCAGATGATTTCCAGCGCTTCCCATGGATGGGCATCGTCGTACTGGGCATGCATCTTCAGCCACTTCATGGCCCGCTTGCGATCCTCTTCGGGAAACGCGGCCGCGTAGACACCATTGGAACAGACCAGCGCCGACCACTCACCTGTCGCGCCTTCAATGGCGTAGTTGGTGGCGGCAATGGCAACGATCAGCGAATCCGACGAACTGGTGTGCCAGCACCAATGACTCAAGGCATGAAGTTCAGGGGATACCTTTTGCGCCTGCAGATCTTCCAGGCTCACACCGTGAGCGCGACTCCAGTGCACCCAGTAATCGGCGTGGTTCAATTCCACCCGGATGTTGCGCATCAACCAGCGACGCGCCATGTCCTCGCCGGGATGGCGGGCAAAACGGGTCTTGGTCAGGTTCTGTGCCATGTATAACGCGAACTGCTCGACCACCGGCCAACCACCAATGAGGTAGTTGCGCATGGTCTTTGCGCTGAGTTTGTTATCTCGCATGCGCCTGTACAGTTCGTGCTCTACAACCCGGCGTTTACTCTCGCTGCAATCCTGGATCAGTTGCTGAGCCCAGGCGGGATAACTTGCAGCTTCCATGAGGGGGCCGGTTCGGTTGAATGTCTCGATCACTGTCGGGTTCCTTTTGATTGTGATTGTAAGGATCAGCAGGAGATTTCAACGGAACGTGCCAGGTGCCTTGAACAACAAAGGCTGAGGCCTGGCAGGACGACTTTGCAGACTATCGCAGGTAAACAGATGCGGGCGTTCAATCACATACCCTTGAGCGTAATCCACCCCGATCTCCAGCAATGCCTGCTCGATCTGGGGTGTTTCAACAAACTCGGCAATCGTGCGTTTACCCATGACATGACCGATGTGATTGATCACTTCGACCATGGCGCGGTTAATCGGGTCGTCCAGCATATCCTTTACGAAACTCCCGTCGATCTTCAGGAAGTCTACAGGCAAATGTTTCAAGTAAGCGAATGAGGACATTCCGGCGCAAAAGTCATCCAGCGAAAAATGGCAGCCTAAGCCTTTGAGTTCATTAATAAATCGAATTGCACTTCCAAGATTGGAAATTGCGCTGGTTTCAGTGATTTCAAAACAAATCATTTCAGGCGGTATGGAGTAAGTAATGAACTGTTGACGCAGGAAGTCCAGGAACGCCTCATCTCCGATAGTTGTGCCTGACAGATTAATCGCACACATTGCCAACGGCCCTTTATGTTTCTCCGCTATACATTGGGCAATGATCTTGAAAACATTCTGCACAACCCAACGATCAAGCGAAGTCATCAGGCCATAACGTTCCGCTGCCGGAATGAAACTGTCGGGCAATATCATGCGCCCGGCTTCGTCATGCAGGCGCAGCAGAATTTCAATATGCCCGCCCCCTTGTTCGACATGTCCAAGGGCCGCAATTTCCTGGGCGTACAGACAAAAACGGTCTTCCTCCAGCGCCATGTGCAGGCGCTGCACCCAAGCCATCTCACCGAAGCGCAGGGAGAGTTCCGAGTCGTCGGCGTGATAGACCTGAACCCGGTTGCGGCCTTTTTCCTTGGCCATGTAACACGCCATGTCAGCGGCGCGCAGCGATGTTTCGAGGGTGGTGGGCTGCTGAGTGATATGCACCAGCCCGATGCTCACGGTGGTCACGAACGGCCGGCCCTTCCAGACGAAATGCAGGTTCTGCACGGTCTGGCGCAGGCCCTCGGCGATTTTCTCTGCCGCTTCCGGCGAACAGTTCTCCAGCAGGATGCCAAACTCGTCGCCGCCCAGTCGCGCCAGGGTATCGCCCTCGCGCAAACCCGATTGCAACAGCGCACATATATGCCGCAGCAATTCGTCTCCCGCCGCGTGGCCGCAGGTATCGTTGACCAGCTTGAACTGATCCAGATCGAGGAACATCAGCGCATGACGCCCCGGCTGCCGCACTAGGTTATGCAGCACCTGCTCCAGGCGATATTCGAATTCGCGGCGGTTGGCGAGACCGGTCAAGGCATCATGGGTCGCCTGCCAGGACAAATTGGCGATGTATTGCCGCTCCTGGGTCATGTCGTGCAACACCAGCACGGTGCCGCTGACCTTGCCGGCATTGCGGATCGGCGCGCCGACCAGTGTGACCGACACCGTGCTGCCATCCAGGCGCTGAATCAATTTGGAATGTTCGCTGCCACCGCTGAGCTGACCACTGAGGATGTGTTCGATCAGCGTAAAGCCATCGGCCTGGGCGTTTTCGTCCAGCAGATTGAACAGCGCTGCCAGGGGCAAACCTGTCGCCTGCTCAGCCTTCCAGTGCGTCAACGCCTCGGCGGCCGGGTTCATGTAGGCAATTGCGCCGTCGACATTGGTGGTGATCACGCCATCGCCAATTGATTGCAGGGTGATTTGCGCACGTTCTTTTTCCAACTGAAGTGCATCGGCGAATGCATGGCGCTGCTTGAGCAGTTTGTGTGTGCGCATCAGGGCCAGGACAATCAAGCCCAGCGCGGTGGCGAGGTTGATCGCCAGCAACAGCCGCAGGATCATCCGCGAGCCTTCGCCCAAGGCATCGCTGAAGGCCTTCGCCGCCGGTGTCACACTTTCGTTGATGACGAATATCTGATCCTTCCAGCGCCTGATATCGGCATCGGTGGCCTGGTCGGTGGTGATGCGCTGACGCATTTCCTGAGCGATGTCATCGAGTTGCACCAGATACGCGTCGCCCACCCGCCAGAGGTCAATGGCTTTCTCGTGGTAACTGAAGTGCCGGAAATTCAGGTACAGCCAGATCACACTATTGATGTCATCCGGGTGGTTGCCGCCTTTGAGGATCGCCACGCGCGCGGCGTCTAATTTCGGCGGCTGATGATCCAGCGCCACACGCAATTCATGGCCCCCCTGAGGCACGGCAATCGCGTTCTTGTATTTGCTGAATATCGTCTCGTCGTGACTGTCCGCGTAGAGATTGAGGTAATAGATGGCGTCTTTCTGGCCCTTGGACCAGAGGCTTTCGCCGGCAACGTAGCCGCGCACCGCCGACAGAACGTACAGGCTGACACCGCCCAGCAGCGCCTGAAACAGCACGACGGCGATAAATGGCCAGACGATGCCCAACAACCGTGGCGTTCCGAGAGTACGCGCTTGATTCATGAGGTCCCTTGTTTTAGCACAGCCAGATCATCATCCAACGTGATCGCTACAGCTAGACTAGGGTGCGTTCTCGATCCCGGCAAGCGGGAAGCCCTTTCTATGGGCAAGTGCCAGTAAATAACGGTTTTCATTGAGAGGCAGACACACCGCGCGACACAGTTCCTGGAGCAAAACCGCCATCACCTAACTATGTACCGCTCTCTACTGTTTGTTTTCACTTGAAATCGGCCAACGACGCCATCCCATCAGAGCGATGTGCAAATCAACCGACAACCAAGAGAAGCGATTACATGCAATCGAACACTTCAAACCCGCCGTCACCCTCCGAGGCTGAGTTACATGCAGGCCAACTGGAGGATTACGAACTTCTGCTCGCAACCCTGCGCGAAACACCGGTAAATATCCTTTGGCCCGTTTTGTCACTAAAACCTTTTTCACCAATCACCAAGGTGAGCGCAGACGGATTAAAAGCGTTATGGCAAGTGCTGCGCGATCGGGATTACATCGATATGTGCACAAGGCTTGAAATAAAACACGGTGATCTATCCGTCGCGTTCACGGAAGGCAAGTATGTCTACCAGACTTGGAAAAACACAGGACATAAAGTCACGCTGGAGTTGACCGAACACGCCAAATGGCAGCCTCTGAAACTGCGGATTGAGCGGGCAGCAGCATTACTGGGCGGAGTGTTGAATTCAAACCGCACCATTGGCTTCGAAAGAATGTGCGTCTTTTACGGCATTGCATTGACTTCGAGAGATCCGCAAAAAGTTCAGGCCACGATAAAGGTCGTTCGAGACAGAATCTCCAGCCATCGTTTGAGACTGGAGGACGAGTTTGAAGCCCTTGATCTGAAGTCCCTTCCCACAGAAAAGGATCCGGAAACGTTCGCGACTATCCAACAAGCTGACACTCCAGTCGATACGCAGTTACTCCATAGAGGCCGGGCCAGCTCCGAAATAGTCGATGCGGTTAATCAATTTCTGCCGGAGAACGTTACTTCACCGTTGGCGTACCTTGCCAAGGACGTTCTTTCTAACGCAACGATTGAACAAGTACGCGCAACGCCGAGTGTGTATCTCGAAAAAATACTGCAGAGCGCGGAGGCTCAAAAACTGGGAAACACCTTACTGACGACAATGGATTGGTACGGCGGAAGAACCGGTGAAGAGACTTCTCCTTACATTCGCACCAGACTGATAGCCAACGCGCTGCAGCATTGGCTTTGTGCACAAACCCTGGATTCCAGCGACTTGATCGCTGGTTACGACTGGCAAACTCACGTGAATTGGGGAAAGAGCTACCAGGCTATCCGCGAGGCATTTGAAGCCCATTTATTCACGTCAAAACTGGCATCGTCGGACAAAGAGGCCGTGGTCATTTCGCGGTTGTTTTTGTCCCGATTCCCCTTTGAATTTCGTGTCCGCGATATTCAGGCGGATCTTGCCTACCGGAGCACGGCTGTCTGGGTCAATTTCCTCAATGGAGTCAATTTCGTCAAAGCCGTAGCCCCCGAATTGCTGGACAGGCTGAGCTTCCAGCAGTTGGTCAACTTGCCCATGTACCGGGCCGAAGTGGCAACGACGGAAGAATTGAACCTCCTCAGTCGCACCAGGCTGCTTCCAACACTGGATTGGGCCGTCACCCATGGTTTCATCCCGCAAAAAAAACTCGAAGGTTACACGCAAGCCGACATCGAACGAGCCTGCTCCGAACTGGAAAAACACTCGAACGAGGTCAATCAAGCGGTTATCCGGATCAATGAAGAGCCCCCCAAACGGCTGTCCATTGCCAAGGCTGAAGTACAAACACTGTTCGGAACCGAAGCCTTCAATACCGACGGACGCAAACTGGCCAGGTATGACGAGTTGGCTTCGATCGGCTTTCGCGACACACCGCCACTCAGGGATAAGGAATACAAGTATTACTCGTTCGCCGATGTCTTGGCGTCCGGTATGTTCGACGATCAGAAAATATGGATTGTGACTGAAGCCGACGGCGAGACCTTAAGTCCGAAATGGATCAGGATGGACAAGGACCGGTACTTAATAGCCGATCGGCCGTGGCCGGTTCCCGGCCCTAGCGTTGAAGGTCGTCAAAAAGTCCTGTCACCGTTTACCGAAATCCCCGATGTCCCTGCGCTGTTTGACGACGCCTTCAAGCGGTATCTGGAAAAGATAACAACGGCCTACCAGACATTGATCAGAACGCTGTTAACTTCACTTCCGCATGCCGACCGCCTGGCGCTGGAGGTGGGTGAAGTCAAGATTTACAGCCTGCGCAAAGAAACCCGCAAAGTCGCCGCCAAGGACGAGACGCCCAACATTACGTTGCCGCTCAGAGCGCGCAATGGCGTGATACTGCAAGCGACCCAAACAAACGAGCCCACCGGGGACGAAGCCGCCGTTTCCGTCAGCACTTTTTACGAGCTTTTTCCGAAAGCCGGGGTGATACGTCGACTCGAAAATTTTGATGCGACGTTGTTGATTCCCCGGATCGGAGCGATGGCAACCACCTCCAATGGGGCCTATGTTGATGTCATCCGCGACAGGCATTTACCCTTCGACTGGGACGCGCATTCGAACGGCACCCTGCCCAAGGCAACGGCCTTCTGCGAGGCCATCATCGATCAGCTGCCACCGTCTCTCAGCGCCAGTTCCGAGATCACAGACCAACATCGGCGCGCCCCATTAACCCTGTCGTCCAGCCGTTCAATGGATATCAGCCGTCACATAGCAACCGAACTCCTGTTCGTTGACCCGCAAAAGTTGCGCACGCTTGCGAAGGGACAGACCAAGTTTGAACTCGAAGAAGCTCGACGTAGAAAGACACTCCAGCTCGCAAAGAAGTTTGTACCGTTCTGGGGCCCTGTCGAAGACCTGATGTCAGGCGACAAGAACCGCATCGCGCTGGGTATAGTCGGCCTGTTTTTTGACGTGATTTCGTTCGCGATCCCCATTGGCAAATTCGTCACGGGTTCGGTCAGACTGATCAACAACGCAGGCCGGCTGGCCACACACGCAACGCTTCCTTCATTTGCAACGCTGACAAAAACGCTGCTGGTATCGACGCTGCAAGCCTTGAACCCGCTTGAGATTATTCCGGCGCTGCTCAAAGGACTGGGAAAAGCAGTGCGGTACATTTACAAAGCCGTCACGGTCAACTTCAACGATTTCATGGGAACAATCCGCTACTACGAGTATGTGCGCAGCTTGCCGCAGTTGTATGATGCCGGACGCTGGAAGCCTGCAACGCTGGGAGATCAGTTAGCCAGCATCAAAGACATAGACGATGTGCAAATACGCAACATCGGCGCCTCTGGCAAGACCGACTGGCGTCTGGTCGATCCATTGTCCTCCAAGCCCTATGGTCCTCCGTTAACAACTCGCGCCAGTGACTTCTCACCCGGACAATCGCACTACCGCCCCCTGGAAGGCCGCAACCAGCAATCGGTTGTGGAGCTAGCCAAGACTCGCCATGTACGCGAAGTGCTTGAAGTGGACGGCCGGACAACGCTGTTTATCGATGACGTACCGTACCGGCTGGAGGGTGACACGCTACGCCGCGCTGACTTGATTGACATGAGTGATTCGCTGAAGTCGATACCTTGCCGGCCACGGCGCGCACCGGGAGCAGACGTGTGCACGACCAGTTATGTGACGCGAGACCCTGCCCCGACACCCGCAGTCGGTACGTTCGATGAAACCAAGGGATGGGCCACCTGGTTTGGCGACAGAATTTACACACCAGGCGCTGCCGATGCACCCCTGACAAAATTTTCGTTGGCCACTCACACAACACTCGACGCGACGATGGAGTTTCGCAAAGGCATTTACGGGCGTGTCAAAGTCAACGTGACCGAAAAAGGTGTCACCGATACCTTCCACTCCGGAGCCATCATCGTGGACTCCATAGACGGTTCGAAACGGTATGTTTTCACACGTCTTGATGCGGGGGATTTTTACGTTGCCGAACTGGCAAATGGGCAAAGCCTGCGTAACGCACTGACCTTCAAGCAAGCGTCAACCTTGCCCGCCGAACTGCGTCGCGAGTTGATGGTGGTGTACACCGGGTCGTTGAATGCCAACAATATGGCGAGGATTTATGGTGTGGGTCGGGTTGAGCGCGCTCTACAAGCGATGGACAACATCGCCATTCCCATCGGAGGCCCTGCCAATCCGCCTGATACGCTCAAGTTGATCAAGGTCGATACCAGCCCCGGCGAGGCCGTGCTGTTCGATCACTCGACCAGAATGATCGTCCGGCACTCCACCGATGGCGCAACGACCTGGTCAGCGTCCAGGAATGCTCCGGAAAGTGTCCGTGAAACGACAGCGCAAGTAATCAATACACTGTTTCAGAAAACCGTCATCACCCTGGAATCGTCGGTTCAGGGCGGGCCGAAGGCGTTGAAAATCGATGGCGTCATGTTGGAATTACAGCAACGCATCAGCGCCATTCATAGTAGTGAATTGGGCAAGCCGCGGAATGTTGCATTCGCGGAAATCAAGACAAGACAGGGCATTCGGGAGGTTTATGTCAGCGTTTCCGGCAGACAAGGTGACACCCATTACCTGCCATTGTTTTCCAGAAGCAGAGACTCGAACGAGGTGATCATCGACGGCACGAGCTATTTCAACATTGATCACGGTGCCCACTTCCCGCAGACATCGCTGAGCGTGTCCGCTTCCGGCAAGTTGCGAGCGATTCCGCACACGATCAAAGACGTCGAGAAATACACCCCCGAACTCACCCAACGCCCTACTTCACTGGACACCGAGAGCAAACTCATCGGCGTCATACGCCAGAAATATCCGGACTCTCAGGAGCTTGAGTCAATCACCATCGCCACCACCATGGCCCCGTGCGATTCGTGTTCAATCGTCATGAAGCAATTCGGTTATGACGGCAGTCCGGAGGCCTTGAACGTGATCTGGAAGTAGCCGCGCGGCACTGATCAGTGCTGCTGCAAATGCCCATACAGCTTGGCGTACAAACCCCCATCAGCAATCAGTTGCTGATGGTCGCCATCCTCGGCAATCTGCCCGCCATCGAACACCAGCACGCGGTCGGCCTGCTTCACTGCCGACAACCGATGGGCAATGATCAGCGTGGTGCGGTGGCTCAGGAACCGCGCCAACGCCTGGTGCAGGTTGTATTCGGTGGCGGCGTCCAGCGCCGAGGTGGCCTCGTCGAGGATCACCACTTTCGGTTCGGCCAGCACCATCCGTGCAATCGCCAGGCGCTGGCGCTGGCCGCCGGACAATCGCACGCCGGAACGCCCGACGATACTGTCCAGACCGTTGGCCAATTCCCGAACCGTGTTGTCCAGTTGCGCAATTTCCAGTGCCTGCCAGCAGGCTTCGTCGCTGCGCTCACGGCCCATGGTCAGGTTGGCGCGAATGGTGTCGTTGAACAGCGCCGGGTGTTGCAGAACCACGGCGACATTCTCACGAACCGTTTCCAGACCGATTTCCTGCTGGGTCGAACCGCCAAAACGAATCGTCCCGGCGAGTGGCGTGTACAGGCCCAGCAGCAATTGCACCAAGGTACTTTTACCACCGCCGCTGGCGCCGACAATCGCGACTTTTTCACCGGGAGCGATGGACAGGTTCATCTGGTTCAGCACCAGCTCGTCGCCATAACCGAAACTCAATCCCTGAACCTCGATGCCGACGGTTTCGCGACCGTTGAACGGGTCGACGCCGCCCGGATATTCCGGCTCATCGGCCCTTGCCAGTAGCTCGTTGATCCGCGATAGAGCACCACCGGCGGCGTAATAGGCGTATTGCAGATTCAGCAGCTGTTCCACCGGGCCGATCATGAACCACAGGTAGCTGAACACCGCGAGCATCTGGCCGATGGACAGGTCGGAGAACAACACCGTGAGCATGGCGGCGGCGCGGAAAATATCGATGCCGAACTGGAACAGCAAACCGCTGGCACGGTTCGAGGCATCGGTTTTCCACTGCGAAGTCACCGCGTAATCACGGACCTCTCGCGCCCGCTGGCCGAGGCGCCCGAGGAAGAAGCCCTGACGGTTGCCGGCGCGCACTTCCTGGATGGAATCGAGGGTTTCGGTTAACGCTTGAGTGAAGCGTGAGGTGCTGTCGTTCTCGAGTTTCTTCAGGTGTTTGACCCGCTTGCCCAACAACACCGTGGCGTAGATCACCAACGGGTTGAACAGCATGATCAGCAACGCCAGTTTCCAGTGCATCCAGATCAGAATGCTCGCCGTACCGACCAGCGTCAGCATGGCCACGAGGAAACGGCTGAGGGTTTCGCCGACGAATTTGTCCAGCGTATCGAGGTCAGTCACCAGGTGCGTGGTGACCATGCCGCTGCCCAGGCTTTCGTACTCGCCCAGCGAGATGCGCTTGAGCCGTTCGATCAGCCGTATGCGAATGCGGTAGACGATGTCTTTGGCCAGCGCCGCAAACAACTTCGCCTGCACCACGTTGAACAGCAAGGCGCCACAGCGAAGCAACAAGGTCACCAGCAGCATCAGGCCGATGTAGCCCGCCGCTTTCTGCCAGCCTTCGGGTAGCGCGAGGTTCATGACTTTCAGCGCGGCATCGCCATGACCCAGCAGCACTTCATCCACCAGCAACGGCAAAAGCAAGGGGATCGGCACGCTGCACAACGTTGCCAGCACGGCCACGCCGTTGGCGATCCACAGTGATTTCTTGTGATGCAGGGCCAGTCGGCGGATTTCCGCCCAGCTCAGGCGGTCGACACGTGTAGCGGTGGCGGTGTCGTCAGGCTGGTCATGCACAGGCAGCGCGCTCCAGCCAGCGGCCGAGCAGCGGTGAGAGGACGCTCAGAGGCTGATAGCCATTGGTCAACAACGCCAATTGACCATCACGCTCAGCTAGCAAGGTGGGGAAACCGGCGATGCCGAGGTCCTGCACCCAGGTAAAATCGGCCGCTGTCGCGGCATGTTGATCGGCACGGTCGAACGCAGCCGCGAACTCGATGCGCGGCAAACCGGCCTTTTCTGCCAGTTCCACCAGCACACTGGCGTGGGTGACATCACGGCCCTCTGCATAAAACGCATGCTGGATCAGACCGAGCAGTTTCCAGGCGCAATCCGGCGCCAGGCCACGCGCCGTCACCAACGCCCGACAGGCGGGTTCGGTGTCGTACACAAAGCCATCCGGCAATGCGCCTTCGATCTTGAACGGTTGACCGGTGGCCTCGGTGACCGCCTGCCAATGTTCAAGAATGTAGCGCCGTGTGGTCGGCTCCAGCGCCGAACCACTGCCGGTGCGCAAACCGCCCACCACCAGATGCACATCCACCCCCGCCGCTTGCGCCTGTTCGACCAGCGCGTTGGCCACCGGCGCAAAGCCCCAGCACCAGGAACACATCGGGTCCATCACATAGAGCAGGCGGCGAGCAGACATGGTTCAAGCCTCGGAAGGGGTTTGCTTGTAGTTGTAGCCGATCGGGTGAGGCATGTTGCGAGCCTTGGCCAGTTCTATCTGCTTTTGCCGATCGATGGCGCTGCGACGGGTCTTCTCGCTCAGCTTATCCCAGCAATGCGGGCAGCTGATGCCAGCCACGTAGTGCTCGGACGCGCGGTCTTCGACGCTCACCGGCGTACGACAGGCGTGACACTGATCGTAGTCACCTTCGCTGAGGTCATGGCGCACGGTCACGCGGTTATCGAAGACGAAGCAGTCGCCCTGCCACTTGGTTTCTTCCTGCGGCACCTCTTCGAGGTACTTCAGAATGCCGCCCTTGAGGTGATAGACCTCGTCGAAACCCTGGCTGAGCATGTAGCTCGAAGCCTTTTCGCAACGAATGCCGCCGGTGCAGAACATCGCGACTTTCTTGTGCACGGCAGGGTCGAAGTTGGCTTTGATGTAATCGGGGAATTCACGAAAACTGGTGGTCTTCGGATCGATGGCGCCTTCAAAGGTGCCGATCGAGACTTCGTAGTCGTTGCGGGTGTCGATCAACAGCACTTCAGGATCGCTGATCAGGGCGTTCCAGTTCTGCGGATCCACATAGGTGCCGACCTTTTTGTTCGGGTCTACGCCTTCGACGCCGAGGGTGACGATTTCTTTCTTGAGTTTGACTTTGGTGCGGTAGAACGGCTGCTCGTCGCAGTACGACTCTTTGTGGTCGATGTCGTCCATGCGCGGGTCGTTCTTGAGCCAGGCCATCAGCCCGTCGATGCCTTCGCGGCTGCCGGACACGGTGCCGTTGATGCCTTCTTCGGCGATCAGCAGCGTGCCTTTGATGCCGTTGTCGACCATCGCCTGCAGCAGGGGCTCGCGCAGGTCGACGTAGTTTTCCAGGGTGACGAACTTATACAGTGCCGCCACGACAATCTGTTGTGTCATGGGTGATTCTCCAGGTGGCTACCCTCGTAAGGGGTGAACCGGATGCGAAAAAAAACGCGCCGGGTAAGCGGCGCGTTGCGGATTCTAGCAAAAATATACGAATCCCTGTAGGAGCCGGCTTGCTGGCGATGGCGTCTGCGAAATAGCCATCGCCAGCAAGCCGGCTCTACAAGTTGCGTGGCATTAGTACTAGTGTCCGCCAGCACAGGTCGGCGAGGCCGGAGCCGCGTCGATCTGAGCCCATTCCTCAGGCGTGTAGGTATGCAGCGCCAACGCATGGAATTCGCCCATCAGCTCGCCGAGCGTGCCGTAGACTTTCTGGTGACGCTTGACGCGGTTGAGCCCTTCGAACTGCTGGCTGACCACCACCGCCTTGTAATGGGTTTGCAACCCACGACTGTGCATATGGCTTTCATCCAGCACTTGCAGGTGCTCGGGCTGTAACAGACCCAGCGTCGATTCGATGCGTTGTTGCATGGTCATACCCGGCTCCGCTTAAGGCTTTTTCTTGGCTGGAGCAGCGGCGTTAGCCTTGGGATCCAGCTCATTGGTCATGTCAGCCAGCAATTTGTTGACCACAGGCACCGCGCTTTCAAGCTTGGCTTGGGTCATCTGGGCCGATTGCTGAGTCAGCTGCGGCATTTTTTCCAGGACTTTCTTGCCCAGTGGCGACTGGTAGAACGCGACCAGGTCTTTCAGCTCGGATTCGCTGAAGTTGGTGGTGTACAGCTTGACCATGTCCGGCTTCAGCTTGTTCCAGCCAATGGCTGCGTCCAGAGCGGCGTTGGCCTTGGCCTGGTAGGTTTCCAGCAAAGCTTTTTTCGATTCAGGGGCTTTGGTCTGTTCAAAGCGCTGAGCGAACATTTGCTGCACTTGCATGTACACCGGAGTGCCCAACTTGTCAGCGTGCGCCAGGGTCAGGAAAGCTTCGGCACTGGCGTTGTGGCTGGCGGTATCGGCAAAAACAGGGCCGCTGGCGCAAACCAGTGCAACCGCGGTACAGATGGCACGAAGACGAGTCATCGAGTTTCCCTTTCTAGCAGGCGAGGTAAAACCCCAAGGGCGTCCATTCTGCGCCTAAAAAAGTGTGTCACTCAACCCCAAGCCTTGTCGGGCCTGAATTAGAGGGGTTGAATGGTCAAAATACTGACCGATGGAACCACGGCCGGGGATCACGGCCTAAACTGCGCTATCAGACTGACAGGAGTGTGCATGATGAGCCGTATCGAGACCGACAGCCTTGGCGAGGTGGAAGTGCCGGATGAGGCCTACTGGGGCGCTCAGACGCAACGCTCGCTGATTAACTTCGCCATTGGCAACGAGCGTATGCCGCTGGCGGTGCTGCATGGGCTGGCGTTGATCAAGAAGGCCGCAGCGCGGGTCAATGACCGCAATGGCGACCTGCCGGCCGACATCGCCCGACTGATCGAACAGGCCGCTGACGAAGTGCTCGACGGCAACCATGACGACCAGTTCCCGCTGGTGGTCTGGCAAACCGGCAGCGGGACCCAAAGCAACATGAACGTCAACGAAGTGATCGCCGGGCGTGCCAACGAACTGGCCGGCAACCCGCGCGGCGGCAAGTCGCCGGTGCACCCCAACGATCACGTCAACCGCTCGCAGAGCTCCAACGACTGCTTCCCCACCGCGATGCACATCGCCGCCGCTCAGGCGGTGCAGCAACATTTGCTGCCGGCGATCAGCGAGCTGTCGGGTGGCCTGGCCGAGTTGTCCGCGCGCCATATGAAACTGGTCAAGACCGGTCGCACGCACATGATGGACGCCACGCCGATCACCTTCGGCCAGGAACTCTCGGCGTTCATCGCGCAACTGGACTACGCCGAACGAGCGATCCGCAGCGCCTTGCCCGCCGTGTGTGAACTGGCCCAGGGCGGCACCGCGGTTGGCACCGGTCTGAACTCACCACACGGTTTTGGCGAAGCGATCGCCTCCGAGCTGGCCGCGCTCTCCGGCCTGCCGTTTGTCACCGCACCCAACAAATTCGCCGCACTGGCGGGCCATGAGCCGCTGACCACGTTGTCCGGGGCGCTGAAAACCCTGGCTGTGACCCTGATGAAAATCGCCAACGACCTGCGCCTGCTGGGTTCCGGGCCGCGTGCCGGTTTTGCCGAAGTGAAATTGCCGGCCAACGAACCCGGCAGCTCGATCATGCCCGGCAAGGTCAACCCGACCCAGTGCGAAGCGTTGTCGATGCTGGCGTGTCAGGTGTTGGGCAACGACGTTGCCATCGGTTTCGCTGCGAGCCAGGGGCATCTGCAACTGAACGTGTTCAAACCGGTGATCATCCACAACCTGCTGCAATCGATCCGCTTGCTGGGCGATGGCTGCAGCAACTTTCAGCAGCATTGCATCGCCGGCCTGGAACCGGATGCCGAGAAAATGGCTGAACATCTGGAACGCGGGTTGATGCTGGTGACGGCGCTGAACCCGCATATCGGGTATGACAAGTCGGCGGAGATTGCCAAGAAGGCCTACGCCGAAGGGCTGACCTTGCGGGAGGCGGCGTTGCAGTTGGGGTATCTGACGGATGAACAGTTCGATGCGTGGGTAAGGCCGGAAAATATGCTTGAGGCTGGGGCCAAGGGCTGAGTTTTTTAGTGCCTGAACGCCTCCCATCGCGAGCAAGCCCGCTCCCACGTTTAACCGAGTTCCCACAGAGGAATGCGGTCAAATGTGGGAGCGGGCTTGCTCGCGAAGAACGATGACGCGGATTACCCTGCCGCCATCCGAACCTTACGGGCCTTGAGCCCAGCGATGATTGACGGCCCCAACGCCACCAGCGCCGATCCCAGCACCACCAGCACCGCCCCGCCATATCCCAGACCATTGATCGTCTCGGCATGCACATAATCCGGCCACAACCAGGCCGCCATGGCGACGGCCGCAAACGTCACCAACGGCGTGATCGCCAACGTCGCACTCACCCGCGAGGCTTCCCAGTGCGCCAGCGCTTCGGCAAACGCACCATATGCAACCAGCGTGTTCATGCAGCACGCCAGCAACAGCCAGCCCTGCAGCGGAGTCAGTTGCAACGCTTCCAGCGGATGCACCCACGGCGTAAGCAACAGCCCGCAGAACAGATAGATCACCATCATCACCTGCAATGAATTCCACACCGTCAGCAATTGTTTCTGCCCCAGGGCGTAGAACGTCCAGACCGTGGACGCCAGCAACACCAGCAGCACACCCGCCGTGTAGTCAGTCAGCGAGGTGAGCAACTCGGCCAGACGCTGATTGAAAAACAGCCCGAAACCAATCAGCAGCACCAGCAGGCCAATGCCCTGCCCCACGCTGAAGCGCTCCTTGAACACAAACAGGCTGGCGATCAGCAACATGATCGGGCCCATCTGCACTACCAGTTGCGCGGTGCCGGGGCTGAGCAGGTTCAGGCCCATCAAATACAACACGTAGTTGCCCACCAGGCCGAGCACCGCCATCAGTACCAGCCAGCCACCGCGAGGCCCGAGCACCTTGCGGCTCGGCAGGCGTCCGGTGGCGGCCAGGTAAATGAACAAGCACCCGCCGGACACCATCAGCCGAAACCAGGTCACCGTGACCGGGTCCATCACCAGCAGCACTTGCTTGAGTTTGATCGGCAGGATTCCCCACAACAACGCGGTCAACAAGGCCAGGAACAGACCGTAAACCCAGCGACCGGATGAAATGTGCATGCGTACCCCAAAGCCAGATGGCAAGAATCGTCATTCTAGGCTCAGCGGCGTCTGGCACACAGGGACAGTTGGCGGGCAGACGCAAATGAAACTGTGTGGGTCGCAGCAATAAATTGGCGATATGCCGTCGATCGGTTGGCCAGGCGCTGTAAGCGGTTCATGCATAAGCTCATTGGATCTTCCCACCTTCAGGAGACCGCCATGTATGGCATGCGCGCCCAGGACAACGCCCCCGCCACGCACTTTCGCAGCGACCGGATGTGTCGGGTAAACGGGGAGTTGTATTTCAGCACCCGGGAAAACACGCTGGAGGGGCCGTTTGAAAACCCGGAGGCGGCTGCGCGGGAGATTGAGGCTTATATTGCGCGGATGCAGCTTTTGAGCGCCAGTCGATAGACCGAGGCGCTGCCTTCGCGAGCAAGTCGGATCGCCGCACCGCCGCTCTCACATTCGACCGTATTCCTATGGGAGAACTCGGTCGAATGTGGGAGCGGCGGTGCGGCGATCCGACTTGCTCGCGAAGGCGATATAACAATCACCACAAGCCCTTAAGGCTTAACGCACCGCTTCAAACAACCCGGTCGCCCCCATCCCGCCACCCACGCACATAGTGACGATGCCGTAACGCAAATTCCGCCGCTGCAATTCCCGCACAAGATGCCCGACCTGACGCGACCCGGTCATGCCGAACGGGTGACCGATGGAAATCGAGCCGCCATTGACGTTGTACTTCTCGTTATCGATCCCCAGCCGGTTGCGGCTGTACAGGCATTGCGAAGCGAATGCCTCGTTGAGCTCCCACAGGTCAATGTCGGCCACCTGCAAACCCTTGGCCTTGAGCAACTTCGGCACCGAGAACACCGGGCCGATGCCCATTTCATCCGGTTCACAACCTGCCACGGTGAAACCGCGAAAGAACGCCTTCGGCTTCAGTCCCAGTTCCAGCGCTTTTTCCAGGCTCATCACCAGCGTCATCGACGCACCATCGGACAGCTGCGACGAGTTGCCCGCCGTGACCGAACCGTCTTCGGCAAACACCGGTTTCAATCCTGCCAGGCTTTCCAGCGTAGTGTCGGGACGATTGCAGTCGTCGCGATCGACGACACCGTCAAGGATCTGCACCTGCCCGGTGGCTTTGTCTTCAACGCGATACTTCACCGCCATCGGCACGATTTCGTCGTCGAACAGCCCGGCGGTCTGCGCCTGAGCGGTACGTTGCTGACTTTGCAGGGCGTACAGGTCCTGTTCTTCACGGCTGACGCTGTAACGACGGGCGACGATCTCGGCGGTCTGGCCCATGGGGAAATAGATGCCCGGCACCTGCTCTTTCAGCAGCGGGTTGATCAGGTTGTCGGTGTTGACGCTTTTCATGGTCAGGCTGATGGACTCCACGCCACCGGCGACGATGATGTCGCTGCAACCGGAAGCGATCTGGTTGGCGGCAATCGCAATCGCCTGCAAGCCCGACGAGCAGAAGCGGTTGAGGGTCATGCCGGCAGTGCCGGTGCCCAGGCGCGACAGCACCGCGACGTTGCGGCCGATGTTGTAGCCTTGGGCGCCTTCGTTGGAGCCGGCACCGACGATGCAATCTTCAACGCTGGCCGGGTCGATGCCCGAGCGTGTCAGCAGTGCATTGACGCAGTGAGCCGCCATGTCGTCCGGACGGGTCTGGTTGAACTTGCCGCGAAAGGACTTGGCCAGGCCGGTCCGCACGCTGTCGACGATCACCACTTCACGCATGGCATACCTCATTGTTGTTATGGGTTGAGAGTGGACCGAGCATAAGTCCACCGGTAACCGGTCGCGACAATCATTCACCCCGCGTATGCGCAGCCATCGGCTCACCCCTTGAGTTTTTTCAGCTTCTTCTCTTGCTTGTCGGACTTTACGAACGCCTCTTCCAGCGCCTGGTTGAGGGTGCGCAAGACCTTGACCCGCGCCCAGCGCTTGTCGTTGGCCTCCACCAGGGTCCAGGGAGAAATCTCGGTACTGGTGCGGTCGACCATGTCGCTAACCGCAGCTCGGTAGGCATCCCACTTTTCCCGATTGCGCCAGTCATCTTCGGTAATCTTGAAGCGCTTGAAGGGAATCTGCTCGCGCTCCTCGAAGCGCTCCATTTGCGTTTCTTTATCGATGGCCAGCCAGAACTTGACCACGATCACCCCGGCGTCGGCGATCTGCTCTTCGAAGTCGTTGATCTCACTGTAGGCGCGCAGCCAGTCCGCCGGGCTGCAAAAGCCTTCGACACGCTCCACCAGCACCCGGCCATACCAGGAACGGTCAAACACCGTGAATTTGGACCGCGCCGGAATATGCCGCCAGAAACGCCACATGTACGGGTGTGCCCGCTCCTCCTCGGTGGGTGCGGCAATCGGCACAATGCTGTACTGGCGCGGGTCAAGTGCCGCTGCAACCCGGCGTATCGCCCCGCCTTTGCCGGCGGCATCGTTGCCTTCGAACACCGCAATCAAGGCGTGGCGGCGCATGCGTTTGTCGCGCATCAATCCCGATAACCGCGCCTGTTCGGTGATCAGTTGCTCTTCGTAATCGTCCTTGTCCAGATGCAGGGTCAAGTCGAGGCTGTCGAGCAGGTTGACCTGATCCACGCTGCTGGCCAAGGGCGCGGCGCTGACTTTATCCGGGTGAATCGTCGGTCTTTTCAAGGCGCCTTGCAGGCCTTCGAGCAGAATCTTGCCGACCGCCAGGCTCCGATAGCGCGGGTCCATTCCGGCGATCACATGCCACGGTGCGTAGTCACGGCTGGTGCGGCGCAAGATGCGTTCGCCGTATTTCACGAACTTGTCGTAGGTCTGCGATTGCTGCCAGTCCAGCGGGCTGATGCGCCAGCTGTGCAGAGGATCGTCGGCCAGGGCCTTGAGGCGGTCCTTCATTTGCTTTTTCGAGAGGTGAAACCAGAACTTGAAGATCAGCGCGCCTTCGTCACACAACATCTTTTCCAGGCGTTCGGCACCGTTGATGCTCTGATCGAGCCTGGGTTCCTTGATCACGCCATGAACCCGGGCCTGCAGCATCTGGCTGTACCAGTTGCCGAAAAAAATCCCCATGCGCCCCTGGGCCGGGAGCATCCGCCAGTAACGCCAGGCCGGTGGCCGCGCCAGTTCTTCGTCGGTCTGCTGATCGAAGGTGCGGACCTCGATCAGCCGTGGGTCCATCCACTCATTGAGCAGCTTCACCGTCTCGCCCTTGCCGGCACCTTCGATGCCGTTGATCAAAATGATCACCGGAAAACGCTTTTGCTGCTGAAGTTCGAACTGCGCCTCGAGCAGCGCCTCACGCAGCGCCGGCACCTCGGCTTCATAGGTTTCTTTGTCGATGACGTGACCGATTTCAGCAGATTCGAACATGGAGTGCTCCCTTTCCAGATTGTGGCAAGACTAGCGGATTGGGCCATAGCCAGCAGAGAAAAATCCCTGTTTTTCCGGCCTGTGTGGCAAGGCTGTATTCCGCGCCCTGTGGGAGCGAGCTTGCTCGCGATGGACGTAAACGATAACGCGTGCTTTCTGAACAAGCGCACTGCTCCTGAGTCCATCGCGAGCAAGCTCGTTCTACAGGCCCAACGGCGACTATTCTCCCCGCCCTTCCCGACCTGGTACTTGCCATGGATCAAGCAGCGACTCGGCGATCGGCTAGAATGGCCGACTTGCCGTTGCCGAGCCTGCCATGAAACCTGTATTGCCCCACGCCCAGCTCGACTGGGACGACCAAGGGCTCCCGCGTTCGCGGGTGTTCGATGATGTGTATTTTTCCGACCTGTCCGGGCTGGATGAAACCCGTTACGTCTTCCTCGAACAGAACGCACTGCGTGAACGTTTTGCCGCATTGCCGGTGGGCGGGAGGCTGGTCATTGGCGAGACCGGTTTCGGCACCGGGCTGAATTTTCTGTGTGCCTGGCAGTTGTTCGAACACCACGCAGTGGCCGGTGCGCGGCTGCATTTTGTCAGTGTCGAAAAGTACCCGTTGAGTGCGCCTGATCTGCAACGGGCACTGGCCTTATGGCCAGAGCTCAAGCCGTTTGCCGATCAGTTGCTCGCACAGTATGTGGCGATCCATCAAGGCTTCCAGCGGCTGGTACTGGATAACGGTCGCGTGACGTTGACCCTGTTGATCGGCGATGCGCTGGAACAGCTGCCGCAACTGGACGCACAGATCGACGCCTGGTTTCTCGACGGTTTCGCCCCGGCGAAAAACCCCGACATGTGGACCGCCGAACTGTTTGCCGAGCTTGCCCGGCTGGCGGCGCCCGGTTCGACCATCAGCACCTTCACCAGCACCGGTTGGGTGCGTCGTCTGCTGAACGCGGCAGGCTTCAAGATGAAGCGCACGCCCGGCATCGGCCACAAATGGGAGATCCTGCGGGGCACGTTCCTGGGCTGGCATGAAGAAGTCCCTGCGCCCGCTGCGGCCAAGCCATGGTTTGCGCGCCCGACAACGCTGACTGGCGAACGCAGGGCTCTGGTGATCGGTGCCGGCCTGGCCGGTTGCGCGACGGCCGCCAGCCTCGCGGCGCGGGGGTGGCAAGTCAGCCTGCTGGAGCGCCACGCTGCGCTCGCGCAGGAAGCCTCGGGCAATCCTCAAGGCGTGCTTTATCTCAAACTCTCGGCCCATGGCACGGCCTTGTCGCAATTGATCGTCAGTGGATTCGGTTACACCCGACGCGTGCTTGAACAGTTGCAGCGAGGTATCGACTGGGACGGATGCGGTGTGCTGCAACTGGCCTTCAACGCCAAGGAGGCCGAGCGTCAGGCGCAGCTGGCACAGGCGTTTCCCGAAGACTTGCTGCACACACTCGATAGAGAACAGGCTGAAGCGCGTGCGGGTATCGGTCTGCAATGGGGCGGGTTGTATTACCCCGAAGGCGGATGGGTGCATCCGCCGGCGTTGTGCCAATGGCAAGCGAAGCACCCCGACATCCGGATTCTGACGCATCACGATGTACTGGAACTGCGTCGAACGGAAGGACACTGGCAAGCCTGGGAAGGCGATACGTTGCTGGCCGATGCGCCGGTGGTGATCCTGGCCGGCGCCGCCGAGATCAAGCGTTTTCCTTACAGCAGCGAGTTGCCGCTCAAGCGCATTCGCGGGCAGATCACTCGCCTGCCCCTGACACGTGAGAGCCAACACCTGAGCACCGTGGTCTGCGCCGAAGGTTATGTCTCCCCGGCACGATTGGGTGAACATACGCTGGGTGCCAGTTTCGATTTCAACAACGACGACCTGACACCGACCGCCGCCGAGCATGCCGGCAATCTGCAGATGCTCGAAGAAATCTCCGCAGACCTGCTCACCCGGCTCGGCGCGGACACATTGCAGCCCGAAGCGCTCGAAGGTCGCGCGGCGTTTCGCTGCACCAGCCCGGATTACCTGCCGATTGTCGGGCCGCTGGCCGATGCTCAGGCGTTCGCCGACGCCTACAGCGCCCTGAGCAAGGATGCCCGGCAAACGCCGGACATCCCTTGCCCCTGGCTGGATGGCTTGTACGTCAACAGCGGCCACGGCTCGCGCGGCCTGATCACCGCGCCGTTGTCAGGCGAATTGCTTGCTGCGTGGCTGGATGACGAACCGCTGCCATTGCCCAGAGCCGTGGCGGAGGCGTGTCATCCGAACCGCTTCGCGTTGCGGCGTCTGATCCGCGGGAAATGAATCCGCTCAACGCTGGGGAAGCTCGCACACTCCAACGTCGGCGGCTCTCAAGACCTCCTGGGTCAAGCGCTCGAAAACGCTGTTTTCCGCCACGTCTTTCTCGGTCTTGATCGCCGTAACCTGACTGAGATAGTCGGCAGTCGTCAGACTGTCGGCCTTCTCGAACACTGCTTGCAGCTTTGCCGGATAAATCTGGTTGAGCTCATCAAATTGTTGCGGGTAGCTGCGAATCAGGAAATCCGTCCAGAACGGCTGGCGATTCAAAAACCTCAAGAACGCCGGTGACAGTTCCGCCGTAATGATTTTTTGCGCCGCCGCATCGAGCATGGTTGGCGTCACACCACTCAACGAGGCATAACGCATATGCCTGGGTTGTCCTGGCAGTTTGAGGGTTTCTGCCAGTCCGGTCCGAAACGCCAGGCTGACTTCCAGCGGATCGGCCTTGGGATCCTGCGCGACCCGGTTCAGGGCGATCTGCTCCAGCTGATCGAGTCGAAACAACCCCCTCCCCAGGGTCAACAACGGGTCCTTCGCGGAATGCCCGAAGGCCGGGTTGATGACTTTGTCCACTTCCACCGCGACCTCCAGGTGGCTGAAATTCAGCGCCGCCGAATCGGTGCAGTTAATCGGGTTGGCGGCCAGCTCGAACACTTGCTCGCGCAAAGGCGTATCGAGCCGAGCAGCCTCCAGTACGCTCCAGACTCGCCGGGTCATGTCCTCACGCACATACGTGGTATCGGCAGTGTTACCCAACTCAGCCAACAATCGAAACAGGCCATCGGAGGCGGGATCGTCCTTGATCGCCGTCCAGGAGGCGGTCCGTGCGGGCGACGTCCACTCTTGCGGCAACCACAGCTCGCGTGCCCGTTGTTCATTCAACCGTTCGATGTCGTCATCGAGGAAGCCCATGCCGATCCCGACCCGATCGCGATAGCTTTTGAGTTGGATGCGGCTGGCATTGACCAGCGGGTTGTGGCGCAGATTAACGGTTTCACTGAATCTGCGGGGGGTGTTGAACAACCAGTCCGGCAACACCTTGATGTCGTTATCGCGCAAATCGATCCGGTCAAGATTGGGCGGCCGCGACAGGTTTTTCGGCAGTTCGGTAGCGCGGGTGTCACGCAGGGACAGGTAGCGCAGATCAAACTGTTTGCCGACGTCCAGCGTCGCGCCGAGGCGACGGTTACCGCTCAAGTCGAGGGTCTCCAGCGTACGCATCGCAGACAGCTTTTTCAGCGTCTGTTCAGTCAGTTGCAGATCATTATTCGCCAGGTTCAGGTGTTTGAGCCGGGGCATCAAAGAAAGCACTTCCGGCAACTGGGTCAGCTTATTGTCATTGAGCTCCAGCGATTCAAGATTTTTAAATGCCTTGAGGAAATAGGCCGCGTCGTTATCCAGGTCCATATTCTTGAGTGACAGTGTCAGCACATGATCGAAGCTCACCTGAAGTGGCAGCGTTGGAAGCTTGCCTGCCCGCATCGCGTCAAGCTTCAAGCCTGGCACCGTCCCCCCCTTTTCTTCGGGCAGGAAAGACAAGCGTCGCCAGCTGTTTTCGATCAAATCGGACATTTGTCGACGACTCTGGCGGCGTTCACTTTTTTCTGCCGCCGAGCTCAGGCCTGTCTCATCTTTGCTCCAGACGTCGAGCACGTTTCGCAGAGCCTTCAATGCCTGCTGTCGAGTTCTGACCTCGCTCGCACGCACCAGAGGGTCACTGCCCAATCCGTCGAGAAACGCCTGCGCCTGGGCATCGGAAAACAATGGGTAGAGTTTTTTGACCTTGCGCATCAGCGCCCGAGGATGGGTCGAGACAGGTACAGGGGAATCGGCTTGCGGGCAATCAGCCGGCGAGACCGACTCATCCGCCGTTTCGCCTAACAGCGCCCGCTCGGCGTGGCCCCGATCATCGAGGCCTTTGCTCAACAAATCACTGCGCAGGCGTCCGCCATCGCTTTCGCCGATTCCGGTAATGCCCATGGCGGTGCGCCGATCCGACGGTATGGCGCGCACAATGGCGTGGTACAGACCGTTTGATCCCGCCCCCGCCGTGCCAAGGGTCTGACCGTCACTGTCAAACGCTTCGTAGCCAGTCGCCTTGTTGACGATGATTCGTTTGAGCGCCGCGTCTTCCTTGCCGACACTGACCGATAACGGTCCGGTCAGCGAGCCTTCATGCAGCTCGATGCGCAGACCATCGCTCCAGCCACTCAACCGGGGCAACAGTTTCAAGGCGAGCTTTCGCGTATCGGCCTCGGCGATCTCGGGCAAATACAAGCCTGTCAATGCTCTGTCCAGCCGTAAATCCGCCAGCGACTGCCGGACCTTTTGCGCCAATCCCATGGGAACACGTCCATGGGCGCGCAGGTGCAGGCGTTCCACACTGGAGGCGTGCGCGATCAACTCCCGGGCCAGGTCAACAGGCATCTCGGGGAAAACATCGCGTATTTTTTGTACATCACCGCTGCTGCTCTGGTCGTATCGCTGATAAAGGTCCTTGAACGCTGACCGGCGATCGGCCTTGATGGCGGCGCCAAGCTTTTTCGCCAATACGCTGCTTTGCGTACTGCCAGCGACTTTTGCGCCTAGCAGCGTATCGACTTCGCCTGGGTAAAGGCCGGCTACGACGGCTTCAAGCAACTCACCTTTGCGCAGTTGCTCTTCAGTAACCTGGACACTCAGATCTTCATCGGCCACCAAGGTCGATGGCGGGTACATCGCGGTGATTTTACGCTCGCTATCGAGTACCTCGATGTAGCGTTCAGCAGGCCAACCGGGCAATAAAGGCAAGGCGTGCAGCTGCGTTTGCGCGTGATCGGCGCCTCGCCAATGGCCGCTTTCCATGCTCGTAATGAAGCCACTCAGCTGCTGCTCGATGCGCAATCGCTCGATGCAATCCTTCAACCGGGCGGGTAGCACCAGGTTCTCTTCACCCAGATGGTTCAATTGACTGACAGAGCTGCCGGTGATTTTGCGAAGGTTTTCCAAGCGCCCGTCGTCGAGGGCGGCCAGGCGCGGATCAATGCGCTTCAATGCGTAGAGGCCGCTACTCCATTCCTGCGGTTGCTCATGCGCAAAGCGCCAGCCCCCCTCGTTGTTGTGCTCGACAACCGGCGAAAAGGCATTGCTGCGGGCAGGGTGTCTGACGCGCCACTTCCCCAGTGCGGTATCGAATGCAATTTCATAGCGGGCGCCGTCAATGTTGACCCATCGTTGCGCACCGACCTGATAAATCCCCTTGGCATCGGCGACTCCCCCCGCCGCCGGGATTCGCCGGTAAGGCGCTACCTCTGTCAGCCAGAGCCGCGGTTCCCCCGCCGTATTGTTGACAGCAACGAACCGACCGAAAAAATCCGGATGCGCCGCCACAGTCCGCTTGATCAATGAACCGGCCACTTTGGTCCCTGCCGCAAATGCCGCCATCATCGCCATGTTTTCCGCCACATTGAGCAGATGAGCCATGGCGCCGGCCTTGTCATCATGGCGCCAGTCTTCGATGCCATCGTAAACCTCACCCAGCAGCTGCCCCACAGCAACGCCCATCATCAGTTGCCCGAGTACAGGAACAAACAGACCGGCGAGGTTGGCGATCAGCAGGCCTGTTTCCTCGTAAGCCAACAGGCGTTTCTGACGAGCATCGGCATCTACTTCCGCCGTCGGCACGGCAAATACCCGTGCATCGCTTTTCATCTTTGTGACATGGCTTTGATACAGAAAACCGAACAGGGTCGAAGGGATGTCCAGCGTCTGGAGCGCCCAGGCCTGCTGTTTCGCAACAGCGGTCAAAAAATCGGTTCTGTTGGCTTCATCGAGATAAGCAGTAAAAAATTCAGCGTACGTGCTGACTTTCAATTGTTTGTTCAAGTACCACTGGAACAACACAAAAGTGGTGTATTCAAAAAGCGGCCGGTCGGGCTCGTTCGGCATGTACACCACACAGGCATCCACCGGATGTTCCTTGAGTGAACGCTTTGAAAAAATAACCACGCCCCACAGACAGGTTCCATACAACTCCAATCCTTGCAACTGAACCGGGTCGTTTTCGTAGAGGACCGGCTTGATGCCGGAGGCCTGACCAGAACCGCTGTTCAACGCCAGCCCCTGTAACATTTGAAACGCCAATTCGCCAATGTGCCCTTTCAAGTAAGCAGTATGTGCATCAACCTTCAGCGCGCTCATCTTGAGCCGGGCAATGTCGAGATCATTCGCGGCAGGTTTGAAGATGGCCTCGAAATGCGTCTGGTAACGCCTGCCCAGATCCAGGTCTCGGCAGATTTCGGCAAACGCGCTGGGCGTCAATCCGGGCACGCCATCGGGCGTTGATGCCACACGCACAACGCTGCCCTCGGGAAAGCCATCGTCTTGTGTTTCGCCCTCGGTGAAGTTATGCATCGCCGCCCGCAACAGGCTGTGCCTGGCGATCACTTTCTGTTTGACAACATCTCCCGGCGAGGTGGAACCAGAGCAACCACACTCGAAACCGGGCAGCTCCACCCCGTCCTGCTCAACATCGAATGCCACGCTGTAACGCCGCGTCAGCGCTTCTGTCAGTTCAACGCGACAAAACTCATCCAGCGGTTTCAGCCGATCAAGTGTCGGTTGGACTTTGCTCTGACAGGCCTGGAGCTCGCGCATGGCCTCTGCCAACGCGGCAATTTTTTCCGGCGTCGCATCGGTGAGCCACACGGGCAGTGTCTTTTGTAGAGATTCGGCGGTGTCCAGATCGCCGGTCATCTGCATGAGGGCAGACAACTGATCTGTAGTTGTAAACGGCTTGATCGCCGCAATGACGGGGTCCTTGGCTGACATACGCAACGTTCCTTATTGCATGCAAGTGAGCCCCTGACGTTAACGTCTTCACCCACTGTTGAATAACGTAAAATTCCAATATTTTCAGTTACTTAAACAACACAATTATCAATCTTTAACCTAACTATGTACCGCACGCCGGCACGTTTTTCGACGTACAGACGCCCGGCCTCAATCGATGCCTTATTACTTATCGATCTAAAACTCCCACGATCCCGGCGGGTCAGTTTCTGAGTACCCGCGGTTTTGGCCCGGTATCGATTCACCCTCCCCAACGGAAAAACCGGTAAGGAATTTATGTGCGGATTAGCTGGCGAGTTACGCTTCGATCATCAACCTGCGGACCTTGCAGCCGTTGAACGAATCACCCATCACCTGGCACCTCGCGGACCTGACGCGTGGGGTTTTTTCAGTCAGGGGCCGATTGCCCTGGGCCATCGTCGCCTGAAAATCATGGACCTGTCGGACGGCTCGGCGCAGCCGATGGTCGACAATCGACTGGGCTTGTCCCTGGCGTTCAATGGCGCGATCTACAACTTCCCGGAACTGCGCGCCGAACTGGAAAGCCTCGGTTATGCCTTCTATTCCGGTGGCGACACCGAAGTGCTGCTCAAGGGCTACCACGCCTGGGGCGAGGCGCTGCTGCCGAAACTCAACGGCATGTTCGCCTTCGCCATTTGGGAGCGTGATGCCAAGCGCCTGTTCATTGCCCGCGACCGCCTCGGCGTAAAGCCGCTGTACCTGTCACGCACCGGCCAGCGCCTGCGCTTTGCTTCTGCTCTGCCGGCACTGCTCAAGGGCGGTGACATCAACCCGATCCTCGATCCGGTGGCGCTCAATCATTATCTGAACTTCCACGCGGTGGTCCCGGCGCCACGCACCTTGCTGGCCGGCATCGAAAAACTGCCGCCAGCCAGCTGGATGCGTATCGAAGCGGACGGCAGCACCGAGCAGAAAACCTGGTGGACCCTGCCCTACGGCCCCCACGCCGACGAGATGAACCTGACACTGGAAGACTGGCGCGATCGCGTGCTCGATAGCACCCGCGATGCCGTGGCAATCCGTCAACGGGCAGCGGTGGATGTCGGCGTGCTGCTGTCGGGCGGTGTCGACTCGAGCATGCTCGTCGGTCTGTTACGCGAAGTCGGCGTGGAAAACCTGTCGACCTTCTCCATCGGCTTCCAGGATGCCGGCGGCGAACGTGGCGACGAGTTCCAGTATTCGGACTTGATCGCCAAACACTACAACACGCAACACCATCAACTGCGCATCGACGAAAAAGAGATCATCGAGCAACTGCCGGCGGCGTTCCGCGCCATGAGCGAGCCGATGGTCAGTCATGACTGCATCGCTTTCTATCTGTTGTCCCGGGAAGTGGCCAAGCATTGCAAAGTGGTGCAGAGCGGCCAGGGTGCGGACGAGTTGTTCGCCGGTTATCACTGGTATCCGCAGGTCGATGGCGCGGCCGATCCCTATGCGGCTTATCGCGATGCGTTCTTCGACCGCAGCTACGAGGACTACGCCGCCACTGTGCAGCCTGAATGGCTGACCGCGAATGACGCCGCCGGCGACTTCGTGAAGGAACATTTCGCCCAACCCGGCGCTGATGCAGCGGTGGACAAGGCCTTGCGTCTGGACAGCACCGTGATGCTGGTGGATGACCCGGTGAAACGCGTCGACAACATGACCATGGCCTGGGGCCTGGAAGCGCGCACACCGTTTCTCGACTATCGCCTGGTGGAATTGTCGGCCCGGGTGCCGGGTAAATTCAAACTGCCGGACGGCGGCAAGCAAGTGTTGAAAGAGGCGGCGCGGCTGGTGATTCCGAGCGAAGTCATCGACCGCAAGAAAGGTTACTTCCCGGTGCCGGGCCTCAAGCATTTGCAAGGCGATACGCTGAACTGGGTACGCGAACTGCTGCTGGATCCGAGTCAGGATCGCGGCCTGTTCAACCCGGCGATGCTCGACCGTCTGCTGACCGATCCACAAGGCCAGTTGACCCCGTTGCGCGGCTCCAAGCTGTGGCAATTGGCGGCGCTGAACCTGTGGCTAAGCGAACAAGGAATCTGATCGATGAAACCTCACGCCACGGCGTATAGCCAACGCCTGTTGCGCGGTCAGGCGCCCTCTTATGAACGCTTGCAGGCGCGTCTGGCCGAAGACGGCAGCGAATTGGGCGCCGCGCCGATTGCCGTGCATTGCGGCTGGGGCCGGCTGCTGATCGGCCACACGTTCCCCGATCCGGCGAGCCTCGCCCAGGAGTTGCTGAATGAGCAGCCGGGTGAGCGCGACATTGCCCTGTATGTCGCCGCGCCCCAGCAAGTGTTGGGACTGGAGCCGGCGCAGCTGTTTCTCGACCCGTCTGACACCTTGCGCTTGTGGTTCAGCGATTACCGACAGGCGACCCGCGTGTTCCGCGGCTTTCGCATTCGTCGCGCGCAAAGCGATGCGGACTGGCAGGCGATCAATCAGCTGTATCAGACACGTGGAATGCTGCCGATCGATGCCAGTCTGCTGACCCCGCGTCATCTCGGCGGCCCGGTGTATTGGCTGGCCGAAGACGAAGACAGCGGCGCGATCATCGGCAGCGTCATGGGCCTCAATCACCACAAGGCGTTCAACGATCCGGAAAACGGCAGCAGCCTCTGGTGCCTGGCCGTCGATCCGCATTGTTCGCGTCCCGGCGTCGGCGAAGTGCTGGTGCGGCATTTGATCGAGCACTTCATGAGCCGTGGGCTGAGTTACCTCGATCTGTCAGTGCTGCATGACAACCGCCAGGCGAAAAGTCTTTACGCCAAACTCGGCTTTCGCAACCTGTCGACTTTTGCGATCAAGCGCAAGAACGGGATCAATCAGCCGTTGTTTCTGGGCCCTGGCCCCGAAGCCGAGTTCAATCCATATGCCCGAATCATCGTAGAAGAAGCCCATCGGCGCGGCATTGAAGTGCAAGTCGATGACGCCGAATCGGGACTGTTCACCCTGATCCATGGCAGTCGGCGGGTCCGTTGCCGTGAGTCACTGAGCGACCTGACCAGTGCCATCAGCATGACGTTGTGCCAGGACAAGAGCCTGACCCACAAGGTCCTGAAAAATGCCGGCCTGAACCTGCCCGCGCAACAGCTTGCGGGCAACGCCGACGACAACCTGGCTTTTCTCGACGAGCACGAGCGGGTGGTGGTCAAACCACTGGATGGCGAGCAGGGCCAAGGTGTGGCGGTTGATTTGCGGACGATCGAAGAGGTGCAGCAAGCCATCGAATCCGCCCGCCGGTTCGACAGCCGCGTGTTGCTGGAAAGCTTCCACGAAGGCCTCGACCTGCGGATTCTGGTCATCGGTTTTGAAGTGGTCGCCGCGGCGATTCGCCGCCCGGCGGAAGTGGTGGGTGATGGGCAGCATTGTATCGGTGCGCTGATCGAAGCCCAAAGTCGGCGACGGCAGGCGGCCACCAGCGGCGAAAGCAAGATCCCGCTGGACGCTGAAACCCAGCGAACGTTGAAAGCGGCCGGGTACGACTACAGCAGCATTCTGCCGGCGGGCGAACATCTGTTCGTGCGGCGTACGGCGAATCTTCATACCGGTGGTGTGCTTGAAGATGTCACGGCGATCCTGCATCCGACCCTGGTGGATGCAGCCGTGCGCGCGGCGCGGGCGCTGGACATTCCGATGGTCGGGCTGGACCTGATGGTGCCGGCGGCGGATCAACCGGAGTATGTGTTTATCGAAGCCAATGAGCGCGCCGGGTTGGCCAATCATGAGCCGCAACCGACGGCCGAGCGATTTGTGGATTTATTGTTTCCGCGTAGTCAGCCGGCGATCTCTTAGTGATGTAGTGCCCGGACGGGCCCCTTCGCGAGCAAGCCCGCTCCCACATTTTGATCGCGTTCCATTGTGGGAGCGGGCTTGCTCGCGAAGGCGTCAGTTCAGGCGACACAAATCTTCCTCATCGAAACCATCGATGCGCTCAACTCATCAGGAGTTTCCATGACCAGCAAAATCCCCGAACCAGATCTCAACTACCTGCAAAAAGTCCTGCTGGAAATGCTCGCCATTCCCAGCCCCACCGGGTTTACCGACACCATCGTGCGCTATGTTGCCGAACGCCTTGAAGAGCTGGGCATTCCGTTCGAGATGACCCGCCGCGGCACGATCCGCGCCACGCTCAAGGGCAAGAAAAACAGCCCGGACCGCGCCGTTTCCGCTCACCTCGACACCATCGGCGCTGCCGTTCGCGCCGTCAAAGACAATGGCCGCCTGACGCTGGCGCCGGTCGGCTGCTGGTCGAGCCGTTTTGCCGAAGGCAGTCGTGTCAGCCTGTTTACCGACAATGGCGTCATCCGGGGCAGTGTGTTGCCGCTGATGGCCTCCGGGCACGCGTTCAACACCGCGGTGGATGAAATGCCGATCAGTTGGGATCACATCGAACTGCGCCTGGACGCCTATTGCGCCACCCGCGCCGATTGCGATTCCCTGGGGATCAGCGTCGGCGATTTCGTGGCTTTCGACCCCTTGCCGGAATTTACCGAAAGCGGCCACATCAGTGCTCGTCACCTCGACGACAAGGCCGGTGTTGCCGCATTGCTGGCGGCACTGAAAGCCATTGTCGACAGCGGCGAAGAATTGATGATCGACTGCCATCCGCTGTTCACCATCACTGAAGAAACCGGCAGCGGCGCGGCGGCGGCGTTACCCTGGGACGTCAGCGAATTCGTCGGCATCGACATCGCGCCGGTCGCGCCCGGCCAGCATTCCAGCGAACACGCGGTCAGCGTGGCCATGCAGGATTCCGGCGGACCTTATGACTATCACTTGTCCCGGCACTTGCTGCGACTGGCCAGCGACAACGAGTTGCCGGTGCGCCGCGACCTGTTCCGCTATTACTTCAGCGACGCACATTCGGCGGTCACCGCCGGCCATGACATCCGCACCGCCCTGCTTGCCTTCGGCTGCGACGCGACTCACGGCTACGAACGCACGCACATCGACAGCCTCGCCGCCCTTAGCCGCCTGCTCGGCGCCTACATTCTCAGCCCGCCGGTGTTCGCCAGCGATGCACAGCCTGCGAAGGGGTCGCTGGACCGCTTCAGTCATCAGATCGAACATGACACGCAGATGGAGAGCGATACGCGGGTGCCGTCGGTGGATAGCCTGGTGGGGCAGCGGTCCGAGAGCTGATCCTGGATTGTCGTCGCCTGACAGATTGCCATCGCGAGCAAGCCCGCTCCCCCCAGTTGACCGAGTTCCTGCAGGAGAAACGCATTCAACTGTGGGAGCGGGCTTGCTCGCGATGGCGGTAGACCAGGCAACAGACGAACCCAGGCTAGCCGCAACCCATCATTCGCCGTAGCATCGCGCCCATTGTTTAGCCGAGGTGCCTATGCTGATTCCCCACGACCAACTTGAAGTCGACACCCTGACCCGCCTGATCGAAGATTTCGTGACCCGTGACGGCACCGACAACGGCGATGACACGCCGCTGGAAACCCGCGTATTGCGGGTTCGCCAGGCGTTGACCAAGGGCCAGGCACTGATTGTCTTCGATCCGGAAAGCGAGCAGTGCCAGTTGATGCTCAAACACGACGTGCCCAAGCACCTGTTTGACTGACGCCTTCAACGTGCCTTTGTTTTCCCCAGTTTGACCTGAATGCGCTCGTAGACCTCGGCCCGGTGCACGTTGACGTTCTGCGGCGCCTCGACGCCGAAGCGCACGCTGTTTCCATTGACGGCCAGAACCCGCACGGAAATGGTGTCACCGATGGAGATCATTTCCCCCACAACGCGGCTGAGTACAAGCATGGCATTCGTCCTTCAGGGTTATCGAACCCTGAAGATGCCCGGTGCGCGGTGGGCCTTCAATGCAGCGGGAGCAAATCAGTCCCGCCCTACAGTTGCAACCGAACGTCTCCTTAGGAAACGTCCGACAACCCGTGGGAACGAAGCGTCAGGAAGCGGAAAAACGCGGGCCGAACAGAATGACACTCGCACCGATCACACACAGCGCCACGCCGATCCAGTCCGAACCCAGCGGACGAATCCGCTCGACCACCGCCAGCCAGCCAATCGACGTAATGATGTAGATGCCACCGTAGGCGGCATAGGCGCGCCCGGCGTAGGTCGCCTCGACACGGGTCAGCAGCAGCGCGAACAACGTCAGGCTGAGCAGCGCCGGCACGACCCACCAGACGCTTTTACCCTGGCGCAACCACATCCAGAAGGCAAAGCAGCCGGCGATTTCGAACAGAGCGGCGAGAAAAAACCACAGGTAATTGAGCATGCAAAACGTCTCGCGAGGATGACCGTGGCGGCCACCCTAACGACGACGTTGTCGACGGGCAAGCTCAGCCTGCGGTCTGTTTGGCCTTGGCGCGCATTTTATCGGCCATGACGGTCATTTCATCGTAGAGCAGTTGCGGATTCTTCTGCTTCAGCGCCCAGGCCATGCGCCCCTGTTCGTGGGGCAGGATCATGAATTCGCCGGCGGCCACATGCTGATAGATGTAGTCGGCAATATCGGTCGCGGTGATCGGCGAGCTTTCCAGCAATTTTCCGACCTGGGCTTTCATGGCCGGCGTCGGGCCGCGGAAGGAGTCCAGCAGGTTGGTCTGGAAGAACGAAGGGCACACCACATGCACGCCGATTTCCTGCTGCGCCAGTTCGATCAGCAGGCTTTCCGACAATGCCACTACGCCGGCCTTGGCCACGTTGTAGTTGCTCATGGCCGGGCCTTGCATCAACGCAGCCATCGACGCGATGTTGATGATCTTGCCTTTGCTTTTTTCCAGCAGCGGCAAAAATGCCTTGCAGCCTTTGACCACGCCCATCAGGTTGATCGCGATCTGCCAGTCCCAGTCCTCGAGGGACAGTTCGCTGAAGAACCCTCCCGAGGCGACGCCGGCGTTGTTGACGATGACATCGATGCCGCCGAGTTTCACTTCGCAGGCCTGGGCGAAAGCGGTGAGCTGACTGTAATCGCGGACATCGCAGCGCTGGATAAAACCATCGCCGCCAGCTTCGCGGACCAGTTTCAGGGTTTCCTGCAGACCGGCCTCGCTGACATCCGACAAGGCCAGTTGCCAGCCTTCACGCGCCCAGCGCAGCGCGATTTCGCGACCCAGGCCCGAGCCCGCGCCAGTGATCATCATGCGATTTTGCATAGCAAACAGCCTTGTTGTTCCGGGGAAGATGCGCCGAGTGTAGCGAAGGACATCGCCCAACCCACGCTCCATCAGATTGCTGAATGGCCTGAGCAAACCGCGCACGCGGGCGGATCAACTTAATCCCTCTAAAACGAAATAATCCTTTCTTCAAAAAACATTAAAAAAACTTGGAATTTTCTTTCATCCGCGACAGTCGGATTTTGTAAGCAGCTTGGTTTTTTTGAAGTCCAGCTGAACGTTAAACACCAAGTAATTCCAGAACACTTCCAACAAGGAAATCGACATGGGCACAATTTTAATCATTATTCTTATCCTCCTCCTGGTAGGCGGCCTGCCGGTCTTCCCACACTCCAGAAGTTGGGGTTATGGCCCGTCGGGTATCATCGGCGTGGTGTTGGTGGTGCTATTGATCCTGCTGTTACTCGGCAAGATATAAAAAGTTAACAGGCAAAAAAAAAGAGGCCCTTCAAGGGCCTCTTTTTTATTGCGCCGAAAACTCAGTCCGGCTTGCCGTCAACCACACCGGCAGTGTTGTCGATCAGGCTTTTGGTCGCTGTCTGGATGAACGACTCGAGTTTCTGCTTAAGGGCCGCTTCGTCAGCGGACGCCGGAATCAGTTCACCTTTCGGATTGGCGCCGAGTTCGTATTGATACAGCTTCGGCGGCATTTCTTTCGGCAGTACCAACACACGGTCTGCGGTCAGCAACGCTACGGTCTGATCGCTACCCGACGGCTTGATCACGCCGAAACCCTTGTCGCCTTCCGGCAGGTTCAGCAAGTCACGGCCCCAGCACTGGTGGACCACGTCGCCACCGACACGGCCCATGATGGTCGGCACGATGTCGATCTGGGTGCCCACGGTGTGGTCGACCTGGCCGAACTTGTCCTGGACACCCGGCCCGATCAGCAACATCGGCACGTTGAAACGGCCCAGGTCCATTTCAGTGATCTGCTGTTCATTGCCGAAACCGTGGTCGCCGACGATCACGAACAGGGTTTCCTTGAAGTAAGGCTCCTTGCGCGCCTTCTCGAAGAACTGACCGAGCGCCCAGTCGGAGTAACGCATGGCGGTCAAATGTTCGTTGAGGCTGCCACGGTCGGTCACGCGCTCGACCGGCAACGGTGTCGGCAAAGCGTATGGCGTGTGGTTGGACAAGGTTTGCAGCAAGGCATAGAACGGTTTTTTGTCCTTGCCGTCGCGGGCCTTCAACTCTTCCAGGCCACGGTTGAACATGTCCTGGTCGGACACACCCCACGTCGGGTCGGAGAACACCGGGTTAACGAAGTCGTTACGCCCGATGAAGTTGGTCATGCCCTGGTTGCTGAAGAAACCCGACTGGTTGTCCCAGGCGAAGTCGCCGTTGTAGACATACACGTCGTCGTAGTCACGGGCGCTGAGCAACTGCGGCAGGCCAGACAGCTTGTGGCTGCCTTCCGGCGTTTGCATCAGGTACTCGAAACCCGGCAGGTTCGGGAAGCAGGCCATGGTGGCGAACATCCCTTGGTGGGTGTGCGTGCCGTTGGAGAAGAAACGGTCGAACAACAGGCCTTCCTTCGACAGTTTGTCGAAGTATGGCGTGACGTTGCCCGGACGCCCCAGCGCGCCCACCGAGTGACCAGCGAAGCTTTCCATCAGGATCACGACGACGTTCTTGATCGGCAGGGTCTTGTCGGCATTCGGGGTGTAGTTGCGGCGAACAGCGGCCGTTTCCGGATCGACCAGTTTGTCGCTGGGTGTCAGCAACATGTCACGCACGTTCTGCTGGGCCAGCGGTTGCTCCAGTGTGGCTTTCCAGATGTTGTCGCGTTCTTCGGACATCCGGCTCTTGGCTGCCGCGATCAGCGACAGGGTGCCGTTGAGCCCCAACTGGTTGGCGAAGTTCGAGTCGGTGGTGTAGACGTCACCCCAGCGCAGTGGCGGACCCTGGCGCAGGGTGCCGCGAGCAGCGACCACGCAGACCAGCAAACACACCACAAACACTGTGATGCGCGCGTACCACGGGGCGACCTGGCGAGTGCCGATGCTGCCGCCGCTGAACGGACCGCGAGGACGGGTTGCACGGTCGGCGCCCTTGAACGCCAGGGTCAGGATCAAGGTGCCCACGGCCCAGGCCAGCAGGTAGCGAACTACCGGGAAACCGTACCAGAGCATGCTCATCACGGTTTTCGGGTCTTCCTTCACATACTGGAAGACCAGGCCGTTGAGGCGCTGGTGGAACTCGCGGTAGAAGTCCATCTCCATCAGGCCGAGGAACAACGCGATGCTCGAAGCGATGGTCAGCCAGAAACGGAAGAACCCGCGGGCCGCCATGGCCCGGGCGCTGAACAGAGCCAACAACAGCGGAATGCTGAGGTAGACCACCAGGCGCAGGTCGAAACGCAAGCCGTTGGCGAACGCTTCGAAAAAGGTCGAGGCCGGGGTTTCGAGGATCATCTCGCGGTTGTAGACCAGCAGCGCCACGCGCAGCAGGCTGAACATGACCATCATGACCAGGGCACACAGCAACGTGTAGGCCAGATGCGATTTGACGGTCGGTTGCAGCAGGCGACTAGAAGCTCGCTGCTGACTCAGGGCGTCCGGGATTGCCATGTCGTTTTAGGACCCATTGGAAGTTGAAGTTTCAAAAATACAGCTGCGCCCTGCCCTCTGTCGGCCATTTCTCGGCCCCGGGGTTTGCGCGGTGCGCAAATGTTGCACGATCAATCGCGGCATTGCCATTGATTACTGACCAGCACGATAGGCGCGGGCGAATTGTCTTGGAGGCTTTGTGAAAATTTTGTGCAACGTATATTCGGAAACATAAAAAAGGTCAGCGATTGGCTGGATCTTTGGCGAGGGAGGTGCTTTTGACTGGGGGCATATCCGTTTCTGCGGTAACGGCGGCTAATGGTTTCGCCCTTACGGCGAGTTACTTGGAAGAGCGCCAAGTAACCAAGCGCTTTTGCCCCTTTCGTTCGGTGGCTCGCCTAGGCTCGGCACCGTACGTCAGGGGCGAGAGCGTTTGGTTACTTTGCGCTTTTCAAAGTGACCCGCCGTAAGGGCGGAACCTTAAGTAGCCTTTACCGCAGCAACGGATATGCCCACCAATCCCAAGTAACCGTTACGGAGCAATTACTTCTCAGCCCGCTCCTTCAGCGCCTTCAAAGTATTAAACGGCGCATCGACCACAAACTTGTTGGCCACCATCGACGGAATGCTCCCACCCGGCTCAGTGTGAACCTGATAGGTCACTTCAACCTGATCACCCTTAGGCACCAACTTCCAGAACCCATCAATCTTGGTGACCCGCACGAAACCCTTTTCTTCAGGAATGTACTTCGGCACGCCTTCCAGTTTGCGCGTCAGGCTACCGTCGGCACCTTCGGTGGTCGTGATATGCAACACCGAATCACGCGCGGTCACCGGCCATGGGGTATTAAACTGGGTGTAGGTCCAGCTCTGGTCGCCTTCATACTTGAGCAGCTTCTGCGTTTTGCACTCATGAATCCAGGCGCAGGCGCCTACCACGTCGTCCTGGAGTGCGCGCAGTTTGGCCACGGTGGTTTTCATCAGGGTAACGCCCTGATAAGCCTTGTAGTCGGAGCCGGCCACTTCGCTCAAGGACACCTTGATGCCGTCTTCATTCTTGGCCACCTTCCAGTCTTCGGCCTGTGCGGCGGAAGTCGCCAAGACAACCGTCAAACCACACAGAACAGCCATACGATGCAACGAACCCATAGTCTTATTCCTTGTTATTGAAGTTCCGTTCATAGAACACATCACGCAGCCGTCATTTGCTCCCACCAGCCCAGCAATCTGATCGCTTCGTGGCTGCTACTTCCACAGACTTCGACATCGGCTTCGAACGCCGAACACACAGCAGGACGCTCCGGTTGGCCGAAAATACTGCACAGGTTTTCGACAGAGAGTTGTACGCAACGTTCTCCGGCGGCTTTGCCATTGGGCATGCCGGGAATCGGCGAACTGATGGAAGGGGCAATGCAACAGGCGCCACAGCCTTCACGGCATTTCATGACGACGAGCTCCTCGCGAAGGGCGATGTGTTAAAGGACGGGGCACAGAGTAACCGCTAAAACAGTTGTTTTAAATTACCGGAGGCCGGGTTTTTACGCTTAACCGAACGTGACTGACCAGTCTCCGACAAAGCGTCTGGCGAACAGGTCACAGTGGGGAAGGAGTTATCGCTTGAACTCGAATTCCAGCGCGGCGCCTTCAACATCACGGCGCTCTTCGTTACGCAGTTGCAACTTCATTTCGTTGCTGATCAGTCGTCCATTAAGCTGGAAGGGAGAGCTGCCGGCCTTGTCGCCGAACATTTGTGGCAACACGGCGTCGTGCAGGGGCAACGGGACTGTACCGATCGGCTTTAACTCTTCGGCCATCTCCTCGGGCAGACTCAAATCCAGGTCAACCGAAGGCAGTTGGGTTTTCACAACCTCGCTGGCCGGTTTGGACTTGGACGCAATCGGTGGACGTTTCTTCACCTTGGCCACGTTCTTTTTGGCCGGTGCGGCTTTCTTGACCGGTGCTGTTTTTTTCGAGGCCGTGCCAGCGGCGGGTTTTTCCTGAACGGAAGCCGCCATGATGCTTTCCGCTTGGAAGGTCATCAACAGGCAGATCGACAGCCAGACGGCGGAAAAAATCGGTTTCATGGACCCAACGAAGCTAACGGCACTATCGGCAGAGGGCCATATGCTCGCTTGTTGGGCGCGACATGACAAGCTCGGGCGGGAATTACCCGCCCGCCCTTTCAAAGGCCGCCAGCCATCTCTTGGCAAAGTTGCGTGGCGAGCATGCCCAGGGTCATCAAGGCACGCTCGGCTTCACGGTTCCAGGGCGTTCCGCAGTTAAGCCGAATGCAGTGATTGAACTGCTCGGTGTTACTGAAAATCAGCCCCGGCGCAATGCTGATGCCTTGTTGCAGCGCACGCACGTGCAACTCTTGCGTGTTGACCCGGCCTGGCAGACTCACCCACAGAATGAAACCGCCGGTCGGCCGGGTCATCTGCGTGCCTTCAGGAAAATACTGCTGCACTGCGAGCTGGAAAGCGCTGAGGTTCTTGCGGTATTCCTGACGGATGTAGCGCAGATGCCGGTCGTAACCGCCATTTTCCAGATAAGCAGCAATGCCCATCTGCGTGACGCTGCAGGCGGAATGCGTGCTGAAAGTCTGCAGGCGCTGGATTTCCTGCTGGTACTTGCCGGCGATCATCCAGCCGATCCGCACCCCCGGAGACAGGGTCTTGGAGAAACTCGAGCAATAGATCACCCGATCCAGCCGGTCGTAGGCCTTGAGCGACTTGGTGCGGCCCTGCTCGAACATCAGTTCGCCGTAGATATCGTCTTCGACCACCTGAATATCGAAATCCGAAGCCAGACGCAGCAGTTGTTTCTGACGCTCTTCGGGCATGGTGCCGCCCAGCGGATTGCTAAGGCGCGTGGTCAGCACCAGCGCTTTGATCGACCATTGATTGGCCGCCAGTTGCAGGGCTTCAAGGCTCATGCCCGTGGCCGGATCGCTGGGGATCTCGATGACCTTGAGGCCCAGCAGGTCGGCCAGTTGCAACAAACCGTAATAGGTCGGCGACTCGGCGGCGATCAAGTCCCCCGGCCGGGTCAGTACGCGCAGAGACATCTGCAAGGCATCGACGCAGCCGTGGGTGATCACCACTTCGGACGGATCGACCACCACACCGGCGTCGCGCATGCGAATGGCCACCTGGCGACGCAGCGGCTCGAAACCGGGGCTGAACATGTAGCTGAAAGCACGTGGGCTATGGAAACGGGTGACCTTGGCCAGTTGCTGATGCAGCGCCCGTACCGGCAGGTAATCGACACTGGGCACCGCCGCGCCCAAAGGGAACACGCCCTCACGCCGGGATTCGACCAACACTTGTTGAATGATGCTGCTGCGAGTGACCAGACCGGGACGCTCTACCCGGGCGATGTCCGGGGTCGGCGCAGTCAGGGCCGGGGTCTGGTGCACGTAGTAACCCGACTGCGGCCGGGCACGGATCAGCCCCTGATCTTCGAGATTGGCGTAAGCCTGCAACACCGTGGCATGGCTGACGTTGAGCTGCGAGCTCATCTTGCGCACCGAAGGCACGCGCTCCCCCGGTTGATAGACACCCCGACGGATGTCTTCGGCCAGTTGCTGAGCAATACGTTGGTAGAGCAAGAGATTGGTCATGACGCAGCACTCGATTTCACGGGCATTTTATTCTTGTGTGAAACAATACCGGAACAGTTTAGAAGTGTACGGGGACAGTTGCCACAATAGTCGACGGTACAGTGCAGTGTCAGCAAAAACTGTACTGTTTTGTGAGTTGATTAGCAGGCGTAAAAAAACCCGGCGCTGACAAGCAGGCCGGGTTTGCAGAAGCCGGCTTGCTGACGATGACATCACTGCGGTTGATCTGAAACACCGCGTTGATGCCCTCGCCAGCAAGCCGGCTTCTATGGGAGTGCGTAGATTTACCAGGAGGCGCCCATTAGCGGGCGGCGCCGAGCTGGCCTTTTTCGTCGGAGAACACAATTTCCACCCGCCGGTTCTGTGCACGCCCCCGTTCGGAGGCGTTCGCGTCCACCGGGTATTCGTCGCCATACCCTTCGACCTGGATACGTTTATCGTCGATGCCCAGGTCCATCAGCACATTGGCCACCGATTGCGCACGGTCACGGGACAGCTTCAGGTTTTCCTGCTTGCCACCGGTACTGTCGGCGTAGCCTTCGATGCGTACGACGCGCTTGGGGTTGAGCTGCAGGAACTGCACGATTTTCAACACCACGCGGTTCGCCGAGTTTTTCAACTCCGCTTCGCCGGTATCGAACAGCACGTCGCCCAGGGTCATCACCAGGCCACGATCGGTCTGGGTGGTGGCGAGCGCGACAATCTGTTCTTCGAGCCATTTGCCCTGCTGCTGCACGCTGAGCAACTTGGACTCGCGCAAGGCCAGTTGCAGGCGCTGACGCTCCAGCTCGAGCTTCGCCGCGCGCTCTTCATTGAGCACCTGATTGGTGTGCTCCCGAGCGATTTCGCTGTAGCGCTTGCTCAGGTAGGCGTAATGGACAACGTCCGAACCGCTGCCCCAATAACTGGACAGGCGATCGGCGCGGGCCAGGGACTCACCGGCGCGAATCACGTCTTTCGGCGCGATACGCAGCACGTTGGAATCTTCCTTGACCTTCTGGAAGTCGGCACTGGCATCTTGCAACGCGGTTTCGCTGTGCTGACCGGCGCAGCCATACAGGCTGGCGCAACCTGCGAGGATCAATCCGCCGATGGCGCTGGACTTGAGGCTCATTGGGCATCTCCCACTTGCTTGCGCAGACGGGTGATGCGGGTATTGAGCACGTTCAACTGCTCCTCGCTCTTAAGGGTCAGGACCCTCGCCTCGGCCAGGCGCGCATCCAGCTCAGCCTGTTCGGCCCGCATCCGCGCATGCTTGTAGGACTGGTCCGCCATGTCGCCCTGGGCACGGCTGAACTTGTCTTCGGCCAGTTTCAGTTCCGGCACCTCGTCAGCGGTGGCGCCCACGGCTTTGGCTTGTATCAGTGCCTGATCGGTCAGGCGTATTTGTTCATTCGGCGCCGGATCGGCTGCACAACCCGCCAGAGCCAGAACGGCCAGGGCAGCGAAAAGAGGTCGAATACTCACTAAAAATCCCTACTGTTTTGGGGTACTGGCGGGTTGTTGCTGTTGCTTTTGAGAGAGTTGAATTTTCCAGCGCTCGATGTTGCGCAGCAGCACGGCTTCCGTCAGTCCGGACGCGGGCAATTCTGTCATCTTTTTGGCCAGCTGTCCGCGCAACCACGGATCGTTGCAGGCGGAGTTATGGGAAACCGCGAGGAACAAGCCAGGTTTATCGACCGGTTGTGGGCGCGCCACCAGATCATTGGCCATGCTCAGTGCCTGTGCCGCTGCCATGCCGGAGTAGCGTCCCGCGAGGACAAATTCCACTTCGCCCAAGAGCAATTTCTGAAAGGCCTGGGTCAGGTTTGGCGTACGTACGAGGGTCAATTGCTGCTCGGCGAACTTACCAAATTCCGGGGTTATTCGAGACTTTTCCGACAACGCGCCGGGGTGACCGTGGAGGTCCTGTGCTTCGTTGTAGACCAGAGACGAGTCTTTTCGGGTCCAGACCAGGTAATCGTTTTCAAGCAACGCCGGATGGATGTAATCCAGGGTTTCCAGCTCGCTGACCGTCAACGGCGCATCCGCCAGCATGTCCATGCGCCCACTGCGCACTTCCTCCAGCGCCTGGGCGCGTTTGCCGGCATAGAGCATCTCGACTTTGATGCCCAACTGCTCTGCTACTTGTTGCAGCAGGTCGGCACTGGCACCGATCAGGTGCTTGGGGTTTTGCGGGTCTTGCCACAAATACGGCGGCGCATCCGGGCTGCCGGTGACCACCAGGCGTTCGCACTTGCCCGCCGCGATAGACAGCGTCGAAAACACCGTCAAACCCAGCAGCAATGACCAGCCACACACGCGGCGCAAATCCATGGCAACACACTCCACTCAAACCCGGTTATATCCCCCGCAGGCGCCAGCAAGCCGGCTCCTACAGAAGAGCAAAAAAAAGCCCGACCAAAAGGTCGGGCTCTTTATAGGTCAAGCCGCTGGATTAGACCAGCTTCTCGAACTCAGGGATGGCTTCGAACAGGTCCGCTACCAGGCCGTAATCGGCCACCTGGAAGATCGGCGCTTCTTCGTCCTTGTTGATCGCAACGATCACTTTGGAGTCTTTCATGCCGGCCAGGTGCTGGATCGCGCCGGAGATACCGACCGCGATGTACAGCTGTGGAGCAACGATCTTGCCGGTCTGACCGACCTGCATGTCGTTGGGTACGAAACCTGCGTCGACCGCGGCGCGGGAAGCACCGACGGCAGCGCCCAGCTTGTCGGCCAGGGCGTACAGGTGTTTGAAGTTGTCGCCGTTCTGCATGCCGCGACCGCCGGAAACGACGATTTTGGCAGCGGTCAGTTCCGGACGATCGGACTTGGCCAGTTCTTCACCGACGAAGCTGGAAGTGCCAGCGTTGTGCGCAGCAGCAACCGCTTCAACAGCAGCGGAACCACCTTCAGCAGCAACCGGGTCGAAACCGGTGGCACGTACGGTGATCACTTTGACCGAAGCGTTCGACTGAACGGTGGCGATGGCGTTACCGGCGTAGATCGGGCGCTTGAAGGTGTCAGCACTTTCAACCGAGATGATCTCGGAGATCTGGTCAACGTCCAGCTGAGCGGCAACGCGCGGCAGGATGTTTTTGCCATTGGAAGTCGCGGCAGCCAGGATGTGGCTGTAGCCTTTGCCCAATTCGGCCACCAGCGGCGCGACGTTTTCCGGCAGTTGGTGAGCGTAGGCGGCGTTATCGGCCACCAGCACTTTCGCTACGCCAGCGATTTTCGCAGCGGCTTCAGCCACGGCGCCAGCGCCCTGACCAGCAACCAGTACGTGGATGTCACCGCCGATTTTGGCGGCAGCGGCCACGGTGTTCAGCGTGGCCGGGGCCAGCACTTTGTTGTCGTGTTCAGCAATAACCAAGATAGTCATTTAGATTACCTTCGCTTCGTTTTTCAGTTTCTCGACCAGTTCAGCCACCGACTTGACCTTGATACCCGCGCTGCGTGCAGCTGGCGCTTCGACTTTCACGGTCTTGTTGGTGGAGGCGGTGGAAACGCCCAAAGCGTCCGGAGTCAGCACTTCGAGAGGCTTCTTCTTGGCTTTCATGATGTTTGGCAGGGACGCGTAGCGCGGCTCGTTCAAACGCAGGTCGGTGGTGACGATGGCTGGCAGTTTCAGGGAAACTGTCTGCGCGCCGCCGTCGATTTCGCGGGTCACGGCAACGCTGTCGCCGGACACTTCGACTTTCGAAGCGAAGGTGCCCTGACCGTAACCGCTCAATGCAGCGAGCATCTGGCCAGTCTGGTTGTTGTCGCTGTCGATGGCTTGCTTGCCAAGGATCACCAGCTGAGGCTGTTCCTTGTCGACAACAGCTTTCAACAGTTTGGCAACCGCCAGGGAAGTCAGATCTTCAGCGGATTCGACGAGGATGGCGCGGTCGGCACCCAGAGCCAGCGCGGTGCGCAGTTGCTCTTGAGCGGTGGACGGGCCGACGGAAACGACGACGATTTCAGTCGCAACACCTTTCTCTTTCAGGCGTACGGCTTCTTCCACGGCGATTTCGCAGAATGGGTTCATCGACATCTTCACGTTAGCGAGGTCGACGCCGGAATTGTCCGCCTTGACGCGAACCTTGACGTTGTAATCCACAACGCGTTTGACAGCTACAAGAACCTTCATGGATTCCTCGTTACTCTCCGGTGAAAAGAAAGTCGCCTAGGCGAACCTGGCGGTTGATGCTCATCGGGCGCAAGGGCACCTCTAAAAACGCCGGCATACGTATCAAGTGACCCTCGCTCAAGAAGTTGATGACCGTTCGTCAGTGGTGACCAACAAGTCATTCAATATCGTGGCGTGTAAACTGCGCGCCAACACCGCGCCGCGCATCACCTTGTACTGCCATCGCCCTGTCTTTAGAGGTGCTCTTGAAACCAACAGTCAGCCTACGGCGAGCGCAAAACCGACCGTATCTTGACCGGAACGCCTATTCCGGTCAATACGGCAAAATAGCCGTTCATAAGCCGCGTGACTTTGATTTCTCTGGCTTTGAGCCAATTCAAACAAACGTTTGTATTGGACGCTAGGAGTGGTGTAGATATAATGCGCCACCCAAAGAGAAAGGTGGTTCATCGATTGTCCTCTTCCCCGCTTGCGCAGGGATTCATGGATGCGACACCAAACCTCCAATTAGAAAAAAAACTGTTGAGCCTTGAGTAGGAGATAACCTGTGGAACGCGAATACATGGAATTCGACGTGGTCATCGTCGGTGCCGGCCCCGCTGGTCTTTCCGCCGCCTGCCGCTTGAAGCAGAAGGCCGCCGAAGCCGGTAAGGAAATCAGCGTCTGCGTGGTCGAAAAAGGCTCCGAAGTCGGTGCTCACATCCTGTCTGGCGCCGTGTTCGAACCACGCGCCCTGAACGAATTGTTCCCGGACTGGAAAGAACTCGGCGCCCCGCTCAACACGCCGGTCACCCGCGACGACATCTTCGTTCTCAAGAACGCCGACAGCGCGCAGAAAATTCCTGACCTCTTTGTGCCCAAGACCATGCACAACGAAGGTAACTACATCATCTCCCTGGGCAACTTGTGCCGTTGGCTGGCTCAGCAGGCCGAAAACCTGGGCGTGGAAATCTACCCCGGCTTCGCCGCCCAGGAAGCACTGTTCGACGAGAACGGCGTGGTTCGCGGGATCATCACCGGTGATCTGGGCGTTGACCGCGAAGGCCATCCGAAAGAAGGCCTGTACACCCCGGGCATGGAACTGCGTGGCAAATACACGCTGTTCGCCGAAGGTTGCCGCGGCCACATCGGCAAACAGTTGATCAAGCGTTTCAACCTCGACAGCGAAGCCGACGCCCAGCATTACGGCATCGGCCTGAAAGAAATCTGGGAAATCGACCCGGCCAAGCATCAGCCAGGCCTGGTGGTGCACACCGCCGGCTGGCCGCTGGACATCATGGGCACCGAGAACACCGGCGGCTCCTTCCTCTATCACCTGGAAAACAACCAGGTGGTGGTCGGTCTGATCGTCGACCTTTCCTACAGCAACACCTACCTGTCGCCGTTCGACGAGTTCCAGCGCCTCAAGCATCACCCGGTGCTCAAGCAGTACCTGGAAGGCGGCAAGCGCATCAGCTACGGCGCCCGCGCCATCTGCAAAGGCGGCCTGAACTCGCTGCCGAAAATGGTCTTCAAGGGCGGTGCGCTGATCGGTTGCGACCTCGGCACCCTGAACTTCGCCAAGATCAAAGGCAGCCACACCGCGATGAAGTCCGGCATGCTCGCCGCTGAATCCGTGGCCGAGGCGCTGTTCGCCGAGAAGGACGGCACCGAAGAGCTGACCACTTACGTCGACGCGTTCAAGAAGAGCTGGCTCTACGACGAACTGTTCGCCAGCCGCAACTTCGGTCCGGCGATCCACAAGTTCGGCGCCATCGTTGGCGGTGGTTTCAACTGGCTGGACCAGAACATCTTCGGCGGCAAACTGCCGTTCACATTGCACGACACCAAGCCGGATTACGCTTGCCTGAAGCTCGCGGCCGACTGCAAGAAGATCGACTACCCGAAACCGGACGGCAAGATCAGTTTCGACAAGCTCAGCTCGGTGTTCATCTCCGGTACCAACCACGAAGAAGAACAGCCTTGCCACCTGAAGCTGACCGATCCAAGCATCCCGATCGCCAAGAACCTGCCGATGTACGATGAACCTGCCCAGCGCTACTGCCCGGCCGGCGTGTACGAAGTGGTGACCAAGGAAGACGGCGAGAAGCGCTTCCAGATCAACGCCCAAAACTGCGTTCACTGCAAGACCTGCGACATCAAGGACCCTGCACAGAACATCACCTGGGTGGCACCGGAAGGTGCTGGCGGCCCGACTTACCCGAACATGTAAGTCGTACGCCTGAACAACGAGGCTCCCGAATGGGGGCCTTTTTGTTGCCCAAAATTCATACCCCAACACGGTCCCTGTAGGAGCCGGCTTGCTGGCGATAGCGGTGTGTCAGTCAACTTGTTTATTGACTGAATGGACGCCATCGCCAGCAAGCCGGCTCCTACAGGGGATTTGCAGTGTGTCAGGCAGCGCGCTCATCTCCCGGATTACGCTCAAAGTAGCGCTTGTACTCGCGACTGAACTGAGACGTGCTCTGGTACCCGACCCGATGCGCCACCTGCGCCACGCCCAAACCTTCCGCCACCAGCAACGTCTGCGCCTTGAGCAACCGAAAGCGCTTCAGGTACTGCACCGGCGACAACAACGTGCTGCGCTTGAAATGCTCATGAAAGGTCGACGGACTCATGTTCGCGCAACTGGCCAGCGTCTCGACGTTCAACGGCTCGGTGTAGTGCGCATGCAAATGACTGATCGCCGCTGCGACACGGGCAAACTGCCCCTGCTGTTCCACCAGCGCACGCAACACATCGGACTGCGGCCCACGCAAGGCGACGAACAACAACTCGCGCAAGCGTGACGGCCCCATGATCTGGGCGTCCAGCGGATCGTGCAGGCAACGTAACAGTCGTTCCACGCAACCGCGCATGCCGTCGTCGAGCACTACCGAGGTCATCGACTCCGGCGTCTGCGCCGCAACGTGCCGATCCGGCGCGAGTCCCATGGCCAGCACCAGTTCCCCCAGCAATACCCGGTCGATGGCCACCGAAATCCCGAGCAGTGGTGCATTCGGCAACGCATAGGTTTCGCACTCGAACGGCACCGGCAACGCTTGAATCAGATAATGCCCGGCGCCGTACTCCAGCGTTCGCGGCCCCAGATACGCCAGTTTGCTGCCCTGGGCGATGATCATCAGGCTCGGCTCGTAAATATGCGGGCCACGGGCGACATCGCAACTCGCCCGCAGAACCTGCACGCCAGGCAACGCGGTCTGGTTGAAACCGTCGCGGGTCGCCAGTGGTTCAATCAGCGAAACCAGCGCGGCATTGGCATCGAGGTGACGGGTCAACAACATGGGAGCTCTTCACAAAAAAGTCGTGGAAAAAGGGATGAAAGCATCATCGCAGGTCTGATCGTCCATTTGACCAAACGAACGCCGATGCCGGAGGAATAGGCATGACACCCGGAGGAATCGCCATGGCCGCTGATCGGTGCGGCGCCCAGAATGCGCCGCCTCACCTGTCACTGCTTTTGCGAGGTTCACCATGTACACCGCCATCGGATACGCCGCCCAGTCGGCCACCACTCCCCTCGCCCCGATGAAATTCGAGCGCCGCAGCCCTCGGGCCGACGATGTCGCGATCGACATTCTTTACTGCGGCGTCTGCCATTCCGACATCCACCAGGCCCGCAACGAGTGGGGCATTGCCGTTTACCCGCTGATGCCCGGCCACGAGATCGTAGGCAAAGTGACCGCCGTCGGTGCGAATGTCACCCGACATAAAGTCGGCGATCTGGTCGGCGTCGGTTGCATGGTCGATTCCTGCCGCAGCTGCGAAGCTTGCCAGGCCAACCTTGAGCAATATTGCCTCCAAGGTCCGACCATGACGTATGCCACACCGGACCGCGTGGATGGCAGCAACACCATGGGCGGTTACTCCGACAGCATCGTGGTCAGCGAACACTTCGTCGTACGCATCCCGGAAAAACTCGCACTGGCCAGCGCCGCACCGATTCTCTGCGCCGGCATCACCACCTACTCGCCGCTCAAGCACTATGGCGTGAAGGCGGGCGACAAAGTCGGGATTCTCGGCATGGGCGGTCTCGGCCACATGGGCATCAAGTTCGCCAAGGCGATGGGCGCGGAAGTGACGCTGTTCACCCGCTCGGCGAGCAAGGCAGAAGAAGGTCGTCGCCAAGGCGCGGACCACGTGATCGTGTCCACCGATGCCGAGCAGATGAAGGCGGCGGCGGGTTACTTTGACTTCCTGCTGGACACCATTCCGGTGCAGCATGACCTTAATCCCTACCTCGACGCGTTGCGTTTTGACGGCGTGCACATTCTGGTCGGGTTGATCGAACCGGTCGATCCACCGATCCACGCCGGCAAACTGGTGATGAGCCGTCGCGTGCTGGCTGGCTCGCTGATCGGCGGCATCGCCGAAACCCAGGAAGTGCTGGATTTCTGCGCCGAGCACAACATCACCTGCGACATCGAGATGCTCGACATTCGCCAGATCAACGAGGCTTACGCCCGCATGATTGCCGGTGACGTGAAGTACCGTTTCGTCATCGACATGGCGACGCTGAAAGTCTGATCAGAGCTTGGCGCCAAGCTCTGCCGAGAGCCGGGCTGTGACCCCTTTGATCAGGGGGATCAGCTCGGCCATTTTTTCCAGCGGCATGTACGGCACGGTGCTGGCGATGCTGATGCCGGCAACGATGCGTTTGCTGGCATCGCGGATCGGCGCCGCCACGCAGCGGATCGACGGTTCGTTGTCTTCCAGATCGAAGGCGTAACCACCCGCCACGTACTCGACCATGCGTTGCTGAAACTGCTCCCAGGATTGCTCCGGGTGCTGCGGCCAGAACTGATTTTTCCCACCCGCCGGCAAGCTGACTTCGTACAGCCGTTGCCATTCTTCATGCGTGTCATCCAGCATCAGCGCCTTGCCGATCCCGGTGCGCGCCAAGGGCATGCGGTGGCCGACCCGGGAACGCATTTCCGGTCCGTTGCGTCCTGGATTCTTGTGCAGGTACAGCACCTCGTCGCCCTCGCGAATCGCCAGGTGGATGGTGTCGCCGGTCAACGCCGACAGCTCGTCCAGATACGGCCCGGCCAACGTGACCAGCGGCAATTCTTCACGCGCCTGAAAGCCCAATTCGATCAGCTTCGGCCCCAACAGATACCCGACTTGCGGCACCACGCGCAGATAACGCTCGTCCACCAGGCAACTGGCCAGACGATGGGTGGTGCTGCGTGTCGTGCCGATCAGCCGGGCGATTTCCTTGAGATCGCGGGCGCCACTGGCCACGGCCTGAACCACACCCAGACCGCGAAGCAGTGTCTGGGTGCCGGTCGGAGTAGCGTCCTTGGCGGTTTTTGGGGCGTCTTCCTGCATATCCAGCCTTTACCGTTGAGCGAGGGAACGGGCGGCATTATGGTCGCCCGATGGCTGCGACTACAACTTGATACGTTCGACCTTGCCCACCAACAGAATGTAGGAAAGTGCGCCAATCAACGCCAGAACCGAGATATAGGTAATCGCGGGGGCAAACGAATTACCGCTGGCGAGGAAGCCGATGACGATCGGTGTGGTAATCGCCGACAGGTTGCCGATGAAATTAAACACGCCGCCGGTCAGCCCCAACAAACGTGCCGGTGCCAACGTTGAAACCAGTGACCAGGTGATCGAGGCGAGCCCGTTACCGAAGAAGGCCAGCGCAAGGAAGGCAATCACCAGCGGCGTCGATTCGACGAAGTTGGCGCCGATGATCGAAGTGGAAATCAGCAAGCCGCCAATGATCGGCAGCTTGCGGGCGAAACCCACTGAGTAACCGCGGCGGATCAGGAAGTCGGAAAAGAACCCGGAACAAAGCACGCCGACGAAGGCCGCGAGAAACGGCAGCGACGCCAACAGGCCCGACTTGATAAAGTCCATGCCACGGTATTTCACCAGGTAGGTCGGGAACCACGTCAGGAAAAACCACAGCGTCGAGTTGAGGCAGAACTGACCGAGGTAGATGCCCCAGAGTTTGCGTTGGGTCAGGACGATGCCGAGGTCGGTCCAGCTGAATTTCGCCTTGGCCTTGGCGGTCTCGGCCTGGATATCCACCAACCCGCCACCCTCGCGGATCAAGTCGATTTCGGCGTCATTGGCGCCCTTGAAATCCCGCGGTTCGCGATACACCGCGTACCAGATCACCGCCCAGAGAATGCCCACCGCACCGGTGCTGACAAACACCATGTGCCAGCCAAATTCATGCTGCAACCAGGCGAGAACCGGCGTCAGGAATGCCAGGCCAACGAACTGGCCGGACGTGTAGAAACCGATGGCCGTGGCGCGTTCGCGTTCCGGAAACCATGTAGTCACCACACGGCTGTTGATCGGATACGCCGGGGCTTCAAGCGCACCAACCGCCATGCGCAGGACGAACAGCGCGATGAAGCTGGCGGCGAAGCCGAGCATCACCGTAGCGATCGACCACAGCAGCAATGCGACGCTATAGAGAATGCGCGGTGGGACGCGATCCACCAGCCAGCCGCCGGGGATTTGCATGGCGGCATAGGTCCAGCCGAACGCCGAGAAAATCAGCCCGACGTGGATCGGGTCGATGCCCAGATCGCTGGTCAACGCCGGGGCGGCAATAGAAAGATTGCTGCGGTCCAGGTAGTTGATCACCACGGTGATAAACAGCAGCACCATGATGAAAAAACGCTTGCGGCTGGGCGCCGCCAACGACGCCTGCCCGGTGAGGGTTTGCGGTTGCATGGGGATTGCCTCTTCTTATGTTTATTGAGGTCGTTCTGAAGACGTGCACGAACCCTGTAGGAGCCGGCTTGCTGGCGACGACGGTGTGAAAGCACCATCAATGTCGAATGATCTGCCGCTATCGCCAGCAAGCCGGCTCCTACAGGGGAATTGCGGTGGGTCAGCGAGAACTCACCACTCGGCAAAACTGCCATCGGCGTGGCGCCAGATCGGGTTGCGCCAGCGATGCCCGACCGCCGCGCGTTCGATCACGTATTCCTCGTTGATCTCGATGCCCAGGCCCGGGCCATTCGGAATCTTCACGAAGCCTTTGTCGTAATCGAACACCCGCGGATCCTTGACGTAATCCAGCAGGTCGTTGCTCTCGTTGTAGTGAATGCCCAGGCTCTGTTCCTGGATGAACGCGTTGTAGCAAACCGCGTCCAGTTGCAGGCACGCCGCGAGGGCAATCGGGCCCAGCGGGCAATGCAACGCCAACGCGACGTCGTAGGCTTCGGCCATGTTGGCAATCTTGCGGGTTTCGGTGATGCCGCCAGCGTGAGAAGCATCGGGCTGGATGATGTCGACGTAACCTTCGCTGAGCACGCGCTTGAAATCCCAGCGCGAGAACAACCGCTCGCCAAGGGCGATCGGCGTGCTGGTCAGCGGCGCCAGTTCCTTCAGCGCTTCGTAGTTTTCGCTGAGCACCGGCTCTTCGATGAACATCAGTTTGTACGGATCGAGTTCCTTCATCAGCACCTTGGCCATGGGCTTGTGCACCCGGCCATGGAAGTCCACGCCAATGCCGACGTTCGGCCCGACCGCGTCACGCACGGCAGCGACGTTGGCCAAAGCCAGGTCGACTTTTTCGAAAGAGTCGAGGAATTGCAGCTCTTCGGTGCCGTTCATTTTCACCGCGGTGAAACCACGGCTGACCGCTTCTTTCGCCGCCCGCGCGGTGTCGGCCGGCCGGTCGCCGCCGATCCACGAATACACGCGAATCTTGTCCCGTACCTGACCACCCAGCAGGTCGCTGACCGACACACCCAGAGCCTTGCCCTTGATGTCCCACAGCGCCTGGTCGATACCGGCCAGGGCACTCATATGGATCGCGCCGCCCCGGTAGAAGCCGCCGCGGTAAAGCACGGTCCAGATGTCTTCGATGTTGCGTGGGTCTTTGCCGATCAGGTAGTCGGACAATTCTTCAACGGCGGCTGCCACCGTGTGGGCGCGGCCTTCGACCACGGGCTCGCCCCATCCGGTCACGCCCTCGTCGGTTTCGACCTTGAGGAAACACCAGCGTGGCGGAACGATGAAGGTGGTCAGTTTGGTGATTTTCATCTCTTCTCTCTCTTGTTAGATGCAGCGCGCTCGGCGCCAGAAAAGTCTTAACGCAGAGCGTTCCATGCAGCGACATACGCCTTGGCGTTGACTGCCACTTCTTGCGCCGTCATGCCGGGTTTGAACAACCCGGACCCGAGGCCGAAGCCTTTGACGCCGGCGTCTATGAACACCTGCATGTTGTCCGGCGTGATCCCGCCCACCGGCGCCAGAATGGTTCCTGCCGGCAACACCGCGAGCCAGGCCTTGACGACGGCCGGGCCCATTTGCTCGGCCGGGAACATCTTCAGCACGTCCGCCCCTTCGGCCAATGCGGCGAAGGCCTCGGTCGGCGTCGCAACACCCGGCGACAGGAACAGCCCCGCCGCTTTTGCAGCGCGCAGCACTTTGGGATCGCTGTGGGGCATGACGATCACCTGCCCGCCTGCGGCTTTCACTTGCTCGACCTGTTCCGGCGTCAGCACCGTGCCGGCACCGATCAGGCAATCGGCGGGCAAGGTACTGCGCAGGATGCGGATGCTTTCGTACGGCTCGGGGGAATTGAGCGGCACTTCGATGACGCGAAATCCGGCTGCGTAAAGGACTTCTCCGATAGCCGCCGCTTCCTGCGGGCGCAGGCCACGCAGGATCGCGATCAGGCCGTTTTGCGCCAGGGCTTGCTTGAGCATGTCAGACCTCCAGTCAGGTTTAACGGGATGGATGTGGGGTGACGAGTCCGGCAGCGAGCGCCAACTGCCACAACCCGCGTTCGGTGGCGTTTTCGGCCAGCGTCACGCGAGTAAAACCACAGGCGTCGAGGGCCCGGCTGTAGCGGGCACACAGGTGTGAGTTACCGATGAGGATGATCGACGGCAGATGAGCGCTGTTGCGCCGACGCCGCTGAACAGTGGCCAGCGCCGACAGCTCATGACCGATCAACAGACCCGACAAATAGTCCGGTTGCGCGCTGCCGCTCAGCTCACCGGTCAGCCCGAGGCTGCGGGCGCTGAACAATGTCGACAACGGGCCGATTTCGCCCTCCGCCGACAGGGCCACTTGCACACCACGGTCAAACGCTTCGCCATCAAAGGATGCGCCGCGTTGTTGAGTGCGCCCCAGAATGCTGTGTTCGCTGAGCACGGCGAAGACTTCGCCGGTCATGAAGGTATCGAAATGCACGATGCAGCCGTCGGCCACTTCCACCCATTTCGAATGACTGCCCGGCAGGCCGATCAACAGATCTTCGCCCGCCCCGACCGGCAGATTTTGCAGCACGCCGAGGACCTGGGTTTCTTCGCCGCGCATCACGTTCGGCAGCGGCGAACGCTGAATGACGCCCGGCACGATGTGCACATCGACACCACGAAGACTGCGAATGGTTTGTAGGGAAGTTCCGAGATTGGCGACATTCGCCGGTGTATCGCAGTAGGCCGCTTCGCGCCAACCTTGAGCGCTGCCGACCATGCCGCAGGCAATCACCGGCAAGTCGGGTTGCGCGTCGAGCCAGTCGCCACAGGCGTCATCGAAGGCCAGTTCAAAACCATCGGTGCATTCCTGGCCTTTAATGATTCGCGGCGTCCGGGGCAGCTGCATGATCCCCGATGACAGCGAACGCTGTTCGAGCACTTGGCCACCCGCGGCAAGTTTGTAAGCACGTAATGAGGTTGTCCCCCAATCGAGCGCGATCAATTGCGCCAGCATCGCTTCACCTGTTTTGTTTATTGGCAGTGAGTGAGCTGGACTATAAACCCGGACGCGTCAAAATCTCAATATATAAATATCACTCCCATATATTGGGATAACACAAAAAAAGATCGCAGCCTTCGGCAGCTCCTACAGGTGTACGCCACCCAATGTAGGAGCTGCCGAAGGCTGCGATCTTTCAGGGATTCAATCGCCCGCGGCAAAATCCCTTAACACCGCACCATCCATTCGATACCGCACCCACTCTTCCTGCGGCTGCGCACCCAACGATTTGTAAAACTCGATGGCCGGCTTGTTCCAGTCCAGCACGCTCCACTCGAATCGTCCGCAATCATTGGCGCAGGCGATTTTCGCCAGGTGCCGCAACAAGGTTTTCCCCGCGCCGCCGCCACGTTGTTCAGGGGTGATGTAGAGGTCTTCGAGGTACAGGCAGTTACTGCCGAGCCAGGTGGAGTAGCTGAAGAAAAATACTGCAAAGCCAATGGGCAAACCGTCCCGCAGGCAGATCAGGCCGTGGGCCGTGGCGCCTTCACTGAACAGGCTGCGCTCGATGTCGGCAACGCTGGCGATGACTTCGTGGCGGGCACGTTCGTAATCGGCCAGTTCAGTGATGAACCCGAGGATTTGCGGTGCATCGCTGGGGGTCGCCGGGCGGATTTCGATCGTCATGGACGTGCCTTCGTCAAAAGTGGAAAACGCCATACTAAGTCGGCGCGCAACGCTCGTCACACTGGAAATTCAAAGCTGATCTATGGAGGATGTGGAGCCGCTGCTCCAACCGTTTTCACTTAACAGGACGTTTATGACGACTGATGCTTTCGCGCCGCTGCCAATCCTCGCCGCCAGGCTGCTGCCCCACGCACTGGAACCCTCGGAAGACGGCGCCCACGATCTGTCGCACTTGCAGCGGGTCTGGCACAACGTGCGCACTCTTCATGCCGAGGAAGGTGGCGATGTTGAAGTGCTGCTGGCAGCGGTGCTTTTGCATGATTGCGTGTCGGTGGAGAAGAACTCGCCGTTGCGTTCGCAAGCATCGCGGCTGGCAGCCGAGAAGGCCTCTGCAGTGTTGACCGACATGCACTGGCCCAGCGCAAAAATCAGCGCCGTTGGACACGCCATCGAGGCCCACAGCTTTTCTGCAAACATCACCCCAAGTTCCCTCGAAGCGAAAATCATGCAGGACGCCGACCGTCTCGATTCCCTTGGCATGCTCGGCGTTGCGCGCACTTTTTACATCGCCGGTCGCATGGGCAGCGCGCTGTATGACCCACAAGACCCGGAAGCGAATGCGCGGGAATACGATGACAAACGCTTTTGCCTCGATCATTTCCAGACCAAGCTGCTGCACTTGGCAGACGGCTTCCAGACCCTCACCGGTCAACGCCTGGCCCGCATCCGGCATGAACGTTTGAAAAATTTCATGGAGCTGTTCAAGGAAGAAATCGGCATCGGCTGAGTGCATTACTCCGCCCACCACTAACCCTGGAATCGATAACCTCAGACCTAACATCGGCGCCTTGCATGATAGATAGATGACACTCTCCGTTATCGGGTCAAGGAAGCGCGTCATGTCTACTGCTCCACCTCAGGTCTCCAGCAAACTGTTCGGCCTGTTTTGCCTCGCCAGTTATTTGCTGTCGCTGTCCTACGGCTCGACGTTTTTGCTGTCGCTGTTGATCGGCTCACGCGGCGGCAACGAACACGATGCCGGGAGCGTGATTTCGGCGGCGATGCTCAGCACGTTTGCGGCGGTGATCGTTTCCGGGCACTTGTCCGACTGGCTTGGCGCGGCGCGTTCGATTGCGCTGTTCGGCGTGCTGCTGGTGACGGCCAGCCTGGGTTTTGCACTGACGCCGGGCTTCGGTCATCTGCTGCTGTTTTTCGGCTTGCTGCTGGGTTTGGGCTGGGGCGTTTTCTACACACTCGGGCCGATCATCGTCGCAAGCCTTGTGACGCCTGCCCAACGGGCCAGATATTTCGCGCTACTGTCGGGCAGCATGATGACCGGGATCGGCAGCGGTCCGTTGCTGGGCCGCGCGGCCAGTGCGCTGGGCTATCCCGTAACGGCGGCGTTTTACCTCGCGGCGCTGGCCAGCCTGATCGGCGTGTTGCTGTTCTGGCGCCTGGATGCGCAGCTGAAAAAAGCGCCCTCGCCGACCGCTGCGGTCGCACGCATTTCCTGGCGCGCAACCCGGCAGATTTTGTCGTCCCGCGCAGTGTTCCCGATCCTCATGGTAGGCCTCGGCGGCTGCGTCTTCGGTGGTCTGTCGAGTTTCCAGACCAGCTATGCGGCGTCTCGTTCGCTGGATTACTCGCTGTTCTTTTTCGGCTTCATGGGCGCGGCAATCAGCAGCCGGATGGTGATTGCCGGATTCGTGGTCAAGCGCGATCCGTTCCTCGCATCCTGCCTGTTGTCGGGGCTGATGATGGTTTCGATTGTGATGTTCGGTTTCGTGGTCGACAGCGGCTTGAGCTACGTGCTCGCGGCGATGATGCTCGGGGTCGGTTACGGGCTGACGTATTCGGTGATCAATGGCCTGGCGGCGAATGAAACGCCGCACGGCACCACCGCGCAAGCGTTGCTGCTGTTCAGCCTGTCGTACTTCATTGGTGTGTTCGGCTTTCCGTTGCTGGCCGGGAAGATCATCGTCGAACACGGGATGGCGACACTGTTGCTCACCGTTCTCGCCGTGGCGCTGTTGAACTGGCTGATCACCGTGGGCCGCCTGATCTGGCGCCGCTACACGGTCAAAACGTTGCAACAGGCCTGAACCGTTCGTCGTTCATCAGTATCCATGAACGTCGATAAAAACCGATCAAGCTATGTGCGGCTGGGGTTGAGGCGGCGTGCAAGTTGGACGTGTAAACCTTTGAGGGCCTATCGCCGGCAAGCCAGCTCCTACAGGAATTACGCGATCCCTTGTAGGAGCTGGCTTGCCAGCGATGGCGTCCCGTCAGGCGCCGAAAGTCTTGCTGATCAACGCATCAACCTCATCCGCCCCAGGCGAAGTCGCCGGCCCCCACCGCGTCACCGCCAGCGCCGCAGCCGCATTCGCCCGCCGCGCCGCTTCACCCGCCGACAACCCTCGCGCCAACCCGGCCACAAACACCCCGGCATGGGCATCCCCGGCGCCGTTGCTGTCCACCGCCTCAACCTTGAAACCCGGCACGTGCTGACGCTCGCCATGCTGATGAATCCAGCACCCTTGCGGACCGTCGCGAACCACCATCAACACCCTCGACGGCAGATGATCGGCCAGTCGATCCAGCGCCTCGGCAATGTCCGACGCCCCGGTAAAACGCAGTGCCTCGACGCTGTTGCTGGTCCACACATCGATACGCGGCAACAACGCCTGCATCAACGGCGCATCGGGTGATTCCACCAGCGGGCCCGGGTCGAACACCACGTTGACCGCACTCGGCAACGCCAACACCCAATCCACCAGCGCCTGAGCCTTGCCGACATGCAGCAGGCTGTAGCCGCTGACGTAGACATAGTCGCCCGCCTGCGCCGCTACGCTGTTCAAATCCTCTGCGGACACTTCACCTTCGGCGCCGATATAGGAGACGAAGCTGCGCTCGGCGGAAGCATCCGTGATTGCCACGCACAACCCCGTGTCTCGCTCAGCACTGTGAGCAATGCCGATGCGAATGCCTTCAGCCTTCATCGCCTCACGCGCCAGGTCGCCGAAACGACCGTTGCCGTGACGGCCCAGGTAAACCACCGGCAAGCCATTACGCTGAGCGGCGGCCATCACATTGAACCCGCCACCGGCTTCGAAACTGGCGGATTGCGCCAGTACGTCGCCGCCGGGTTGAGGCAGTTTATCCACGGCCATGACCAGGTCGATGATGACCTGGCCGGTGTGCAACATTTTAGGCATGAGCATTCTCGAGCGACGCGGCGCGGCGATCCCTGGCCCCGCCGAGTACAAAATAAATCCCGCCGGCGACCAGGAACGTCACGATCCAGCCAAGGCCGTTATGCCCCAGCCACGAATCGGAGAGGAAGCCGCGGAACCAGACGGTTTGTTCGGTGGTGCCGATGGTGGTGAAGCTGAAACCCAACACGATCGCCAGCGCCCATGCACCGAAGGCGCGCCATTCCACGCCGCCGCGATACCAGTAGGCGCTGCTCGGGCTGACGTCCAGCAGGTCTTTCGGACTGTAGTAATGGCGGTGAATCAGGTCGACGACGAAGATCCCGACCCACGCAGTGATCGGCACGGCCAGCAAGGAAATGAAGGTAATGAACGGGCCGTAGAAACTGTCGGCGATCAGCATGAAGTAGATCGAACCGGCGAAGATCGCAACGATGTCGACCACCACGGCGTAGACGCGTTTGACCTTGAGGCCCAGGGTCAATGTGGTCAAACCGGCGGAATACACCGACAGGTTATTCGACAGCAGCAAGCCGCCGAATGCGGTGATCAGGTACGGCACGGCCATCCAGGTCGGCAGCATGTCGCGGATCGCGATGATCGGGTCAGTGGCCGACGCCAGGTCGTTGTTGCCCACCGACAGCAGGCCGCCGAGGGTGATCAGCAACACCAGCGGGATACCCGCACCGAATGCGGCCGAGGCCACCAGACGCGCAGCCTTGACGCTGCGGTGCTGGTAGCGCGACATGTCGGCGCCAGCATTGGCCCAACCGATCCCGGTGCCGGCGGCCATGGTACCGACGCCGATGATCATCGCGCTCAACGGCGCAGGCGTGGCGTTGAACACGGCGCTCCAGTCGATGGTGGCGCAAAGGAAACCGCCGACCAGAATGTTCAGCGCGCCGAACACGTAGGTCGCCCACTTCTGGATCACCAGCAACGTCGCGTGACCGAGACCGGACACCGACAGGGTCAGCAGCACGAAAATCGCGATGAAGATCAGGGTCAACACCGGTGCACTTTTGGCTTCCACCGGAGAGCCAAACAGAATCGAACACAGCGACAACAGCACGAACGCGGCAGTGGTGGTGTTGACGGTTTCCCAACCCAGGCGCGACATCAGCGAGACCAGTGTCGGGCCGATATTGCCGCGCACACCGAAGATCGCCCGCGACAGCGTCAGGCTCGGTGCGCGACCACGGCGACCGGCGATGGAAATGATCCCGACCACCGCGAAGGAACCGGCAGCGCCGAGGATGGCAACGATGATCGCCTGCCAGATCGCCAAGCCGCGAAACGCCACCAGCGTGGCGCCCAGTGGCAGGCCGAGGATGGAAATGTTGGCGGCGAACCAGACCCAGAACAGTTGCAGCGGATGACCGTTGCACTCCGCTTCCGGCACCGGTTCGATGCCACGGGTTTCCAGTTGCCCGGCGCTTTGCCCGGCGTTCGATGAACTCATGTGAAATGCTCCTGTTGCCTTTGTTGTGGTTATGGGCAATGACGGAAGACGAAAACTACAGCCCGGCTGTCCTGGCCAAGTCAGTGCGATCCATTGCGGGGTTATCAATTGAAATAGGTGGTGCACCCATCGCGAGCAAGCCCGCTCCCACAGGGTTTGTGAACGCCGCAGATCACTGTGGGAGCGGGCTTGCTCGCGAAGGCGTCAGCGCAGTCAACGCAGTCAACGCAAAGCCAACAGCCCCTGCACCAACGGTTCCAACGCCAGCGAGTTAACGGCTTTAACCTGGTCGATCATCGCAACAGGCCAACTCTCAAGCCCCAGGCAGGCCCCAAGCATGGCCCCCAGAATCGCCGCGATGGTGTCAGTGTCACCGCCTAAACCTGCGGCCATGCAAACCGCTTCGAAGGCATTCATCTCACCGATGGCCACTTGTTGCGCCAGGGCAAACGAAACCACCACCGACTCCTGTGACGCCACCGAAGTGCCGATCACGTCATACATCAAGTCCGCCAGCAACGCCTTGTCACTGTCGACGCTGATCGTCCGTGCCCAACTGATGCGCGAGGCAATGCGTCCGCCCGCAACCCAGTGGCCGTGGCTTTCCGCTTGCAGAGCGATCTGCTGGCCGAGATTCAACGCTTCACCCAGGTCCATGCCGTTGATGCCGGCCGACACCACCGCGGCCACCGCCGCTGCGCTGGAAATACCCAGCGTAGTGTTATGAGTGACTTGGCAGGCCTGAACCACGGCGTTGATGAAACGCTCGGGATCGCTGACATCCGCCGAAATCCCGACCGGCGTGATACGCATCGCCGCGCCGTTGGTGGTGCCATAGCGCCCCGCCTCTTCCGGCGACTGGCCGGCGAGAATCATCTCGATCGCACGTTTGGTCGACGGCCCGAGCAAATCCTGCGAGTCCTTGGCCTGCATCGCCGCTTCCCATTCGATCAGCCGCTGGGCCAGCACCGAAGGGTCGATCTTGCCTTCGCCTTCGATCAACAACTGGCCGACCAGAATCGCCTGCTCGGTGTCGTCGGTGATCGAGCCCTTGGGCATGTTGGCCGCAATGGGTTGATCCGGGCCAGCGTCTTGCAGATCGATGATTTCACCGAAACGTGCCTTGATTTCAGCGCGGCTCAGGGATTGGGTCGGCATGCCCAGCGCATCGCCCAGGGCCAGTCCGTAAAACGCGCCCAGTGCACGATTGAGCGCGGTCATTGTTGATGTCCAAATTGCAGATGCAGGCGAAAGTGCACGGGATCGAGCAGGCTTTCGACTTGCTCCATGAAACGGTTTTGTCGGTCGTACGTGGTGCGCAGGGCTTTGAGGAACACTGTGCCGACCGGACGACCGAGCAGCTCGGCGTCTTCGGCATTCAAGGGTTCGGCGCCGATCCATTGATCGCCACGCTCGCCGATGTAGCCGTAGGCGGCCAGGGTGATGGTCAGGGAATTGTCGATCAGGCCGACACGCGGCAGGCTTTCCAGGCCTCCGGTGGCGGGCATCAATGAGCGTTCGAGGGAAACCAGCTTGCCGTCGGTGGAACGGCGGCGGCGGTCGAGGGTGATGAACTGGTCAGTGCCGAAACGCGGCAGCAGGTCAGGACGGGTCACCGCCTCCAGCCGCAGCACTTCGGTATTGATCAGCGCCCCGCTGTCGGCCAGGGCCTGCGCCCAGCCGCTGCGCTGATCGAGCACCACACCGTCGAAGGTGACGATGGAACCCACACCGCTTTGCGTCGCGATGTAGTTGCGCCGTTTCAATTCGGCCAGGGCTTCACGCAGCGTACCTCGGCTGACTTTGAATTCTTGAGCCAACTGATGCTCGCCCGGCAACAGAAAGCCGTCCTCCATGAGGCCGCTTTCGATGCGCCGGATGAGTTCGTCGACCACCCGTTGTTTCTTGTCAAATCGTACCTGTCTAATCATGTACAAAGTGATAACCGAAACCGGTTGTAGCGGGCAAGAAATATTTAGGGGAAGTGACGGAAGGAAGCGGTCGTTTGCAGGAGCGGGATTAATCAGTCAGACCGCCATCGCTGGCAAGCCAGCTCCCACAGAGCCTGTGTCGTTCACACATGATGCAACCGACACAGAACCTGTGGGAGCGGGCTTGCCCGCGATGGCGTCAGCAGGATCGCCGTTGGAATCAGCGTTGTTTGAGGCGATCGATCACCACCGCCAGCAACAGGATCGAACCACGGATCACGTACTGATAAAACGTGTCGATGTTCTTCAGGTTCATCGCATTCTCGATGATCGCCAGAATCAGCACCCCGGCGATCACATGCCGGATCATGCCTATCCCGCCGCTCAGCGACACCCCGCCGAGCACGCAGGCCGAGATCACCGTCAGCTCGAAACCCTGGCCGATCATCGGCTGTCCCGAGGTCATCCGCGAAGCCAGGATCACCCCGGCCAACGCCCCGATCACACCATGCACGGCGAAGATGATGATCTTGGTCCGGTCAACGTTGACCCCGGCCAACAGCGCGGCTTCCTGATTGCCACCGATGGCCATGGTGTTGCGCCCGTAGGTGGTGTAATTCAGCAGCCAGCCGAAAAACAGGAAGCAGACGATGGTGATCAGAATCGGCACCGGCACGCCAAACAACTGACCGTTGCCGAAGACGAAGAACGACTCCTGCGACACGCCCACCGCTTTGCCATTGGCAAAGATGTAAGCCAGACCGCGAACGATCTGCATGGTCGCCAGCGTGGTGATCAACGCATTGACCCGCAGCTTGGCAATCACGATCCCGTTGATCAGCCCGACGATCAGCCCCATTACCAGCGCCGCACTCACGCCGAGAAAAACGCTGTCGGTGTCCCGCATCACGACCGCCGCGACCACACCGGCACAAGCAATCACCGACCCCACCGACAAGTCGAAATGCCCGGACGCCAGGCAATACAACATGGTGCACGCCGCTATCCCGGTGGTCGAAATCGCCAGGCCCAGGCCGCGCATGTTCAGCGGCGAAAGGAAGTTATCGATCAGCAAGGTGCAGAGCACAAAGATCCCGACGGCCGCCAGCAGCATGACCCAGTCATCGAGAAAGCGCCGCAGGTCCAGAGGTTTGCGCGGGGTGGGCAGAGCGTTGTTTTGGGTTGTCATCATAGTCACCTCTCAGTTCGCCACGCCGTCAGCGCGTTGGCGCGGCAAAGCCAGTTGCAGCAGGTTGGATTCGTTGGCCTCGTCACGGGACAGTTCGCCGCGCATCGCCCCTTCGCAGAGCACCAGGATGCGGTCGGAAATGCCCATGACTTCCATCAGGTCGCTGGACACCACGATCACCGCGATCCCGCTTTCCGCCAGGTTGTGGATGATCTGGTAGATCTCGGCTTTCGCACCGATGTCGATGCCGCGAGTGGGTTCGTCGAGCAGCAGGACTTTCATCGGCATCGACAGCCAGCGACCGAGAATCGCCTTCTGCTGATTGCCGCCGGACAGGTACATGATTTTCTGCGCCGCGTTGGGCGTCTTCACTTTCAGCGCCTTGATCTGCTTGTCGGCGTTGCCCTTCTCCCACAGGCCACGCAACAGGCAACCGAAGGTGGAATGGGCGCCGCGTGCGCTGATGTTGATGTTCTCGGCGACGCTGGAGAGCGGCATGATGCCCTCCTTCTTGCGGTCTTCGGGGCACAGCAGAATCCCTGCCGCAATGGCATCCCGGGGGGAGCGCAGTTTCAGTTCATGCCCGCGCAATTCCAGGCGCCCGGCGGTGTTGCGCTCGAGGCCGCTGAGTATGCGGAACAGCTCGGTACGACCGGCACCGACCAGACCGAACAATCCCAGGATCTCGCCCTTGTGCGCGTCGAAACTCACCGGCTCACGCAAACCCGGCCCGAGCAGACCGTTGACCCTCAACGCCACCGCGCCACGCTTGCGCGGGCGGTAATCGTAGATGTCCTGAATGTCGCGCCCGACCATGCACGTGACCAATTGATCATGGGTCAGCTCGCTCATGTCCTCGAAGGTGCGCACGTAGCGGCCGTCCTTGAACACCGTCACCGCGTTGCAGATGCGGAACACTTCCTCCATGCGGTGGGAGACGTAGAGCACCACTTTGCCCTCGTCGCGCAGGCGTCCGATGATCGTCATCAAGCGATCGATTTCCCGCGCCGAGAGGCTGCTGGTCGGTTCGTCGAACGCGATCACATGCGCGCCACGGGACAACGCCTTGGCGATTTCCACCAGTTGCCGTTGACCGAGGGACAGGCGCCCGACTTTCTCCTGCGGATCGATTTCATCGGCCAGGCCCTTGAGGCAGGCCAGCGCTTGTTGCCGCAGTGCGTTGCGATTGATCAGGCCGAAACTGGCGGGCAGATGACCGAGGAACAGATTTTCCGCCACGGTCATTTCCGGGACCAGGTGCAGCTCCTGATGGATCACTGCCACCTTGTTGCCGATGCTGTCGGCGGTGGATTTGAAGACCATCGTTCGCTCGCCGATCTGCAGGTCTCCGCTGCTCGGCGTGTAGGCACCACCGAGGATTTTCAGCAACGTCGATTTGCCAGCACCGTTCTCGCCCATCAAGGCATGAACCTGGCCCGGATGGGCGACGAAGCTGATGCCGTCCAGCGCCTTCACCCCGGGAAAGGTCTTGCCGATCCCGTTGAAGCGCAGGCTCCCGCCGACGCTGTCGTGTTGTGTCTGTACTTGCGCGTGCATAAGCCACCTCATCAACAGATCAGGCAGCCCCGTCGCCAGGGCCGCCGATGAAATCAACCGTGCCTCAGTTCCAGAGGCCGATCTTTTCCAGTTCCTGCTTGAAGTTGTCGCGCGTGATCAGGGTCACGTCGTCCATGGCGGTGTATTTCGGCGGTTCTTTGCCGGTGGTGACCCACTCGTACATCATGCTGGCGGTGTTGTAGCCCTCGATGTGCGGGCTCGGCAGCATCGAGCCGAAGAAGCCGCTGTTGGGTTTCTTCAGTTCGCCAATGGCGTCGGTGCCGTTGATGCCAATGCCGATCACGTTGGCCGCGGCAAAACCGGCGCTCTCGGTGGCGCGCACGCCGCCCAGTACGGTGTTGTCGTTCATGCCGCCGATGATCAGGTTTTTCGCCGCGCTCGGAAGCTTCACCAGCGCCGAGTTGGTGGCGTCCATGCTGCCCGGCACGTCGAGGGTTTTCAGCGCCGAGAACAGGATGTGGTCTTTCGGCATGCCGGCGTCTTCCAGCGCTTTGACCGAACCGTCGGTGCGCTTCTTGCCGGTGTCGAGTTCGTTGTAGGTGTTGATGACCGCGTAGGTGTCTTTCCAGTCCCAGCCGCGTTTTTTCGCTTCGGTGGCCATGGCCGCGCCCTGCTTCTGGCCGACTTCGAACGCCGCCATGCCGAGGTACGGAACGTCTTCCATGAACTTGCCGCTGGCATCGACAAAGCGGTCATCCACCGCAATCACTTTCAAACCGTTCAGCTTGGCTTTGGCCATGATGGCCGGGCCGAGGGATACGTCCGGCGGGCAGATCACGAAACCCTTGGCGCCGTTGGCGGCCAGGCTGTCGATGGCGGAAAGGGTCTTCTCGCCGTCCGGTACCGCGATCTTGATGACTTTGAAGCCTTTCTCTTTGCCGGCCTTTTCGGCGAAGGCCCATTCGGTCTGGAACCAGGGCTCTTCCGCCTGCTTGACCAGAAAACCGATCTTCACTTCCTCGGCCGCCAGCAACGTACTGCTCAGGCTGACCGCGGTGACCGCCAAAGCGGCACAGCACAGGGAACGGATCCCACGACGACGATTCATAAGATGACTCCTTGTTATTTTTTTTGAGCGTTATTTTGAAAGCCGGTGCAGCAAATAGTCATATCGTATGATGATTGAATTTCAGACGGAGTTCCGCGCCTGAAACCCCGGTTATTCAGTCGTGATACATCACCGAGCGACCACCATCGATGGTGATGCACGATGCGTTGATAAATGGCGCTTCGTCGCTGGCGAGGAAAACGGCCGTCATCGCCACTTCAATCGGCTGGCCGATGCGCCGCGGTGGATGCAGATCGAAAGCCCGCTGGCGTTCGGCGTGCGGGTCGGCAAAACCGTTCCAGTAATCAATGTTCAGTTGGGTTTCGATGTAGCCCGGTGCGATGGCGTTGACGCGAATGCCCTTGGGCGCGTATTCGATGCCCAGCGCGCGGGTCAGGCCCAGCAGACCGTGCTTGGCCACCGGGTACGGGAAGCAGCCCGGAATGATGTGAGTGGAATGGGTCGAGGCGATGTTGATGATGCTGCCGATGCCCTGCTCGATCATCTGCGGCAGCACTGCTTTACAGCCAAACCAGGCGCCGTCCAGGTCAATGGCGAAGCAGCGACGCCAGTCTTCCTCGGTCATTTCCAGCGGATCGCGGAACACGTTGACCCCGGCGCAGTTGACCAGCACGTCGATGCGACCGTGGCGCTCCATCGCCAGATCGGCCATAGCGTCGAGATCCTGCTGCCGGGAGACATCAGCCGTAATCGCATGAACGTTGAAGCCTTGATTACGCCACCGCGCCGCGAGTTTTTCGACCTTCTCGCCCTGGATATCACTGATGATCAGTTTGGCCTGTTGGTGGGCGAAGGCCGCGACAATCGCCTCGCCGATGCCCTGGGCGGCACCGGTCAACAGCACGACCTTATCTTTCAGACGGTTGCCCTTGGGCGGTTCGGCCAGCGGCGGCAAGGAGAGTCGTTCAGCCATGCCTCAAACTCCCTTTTCCAGGCACGACAAAAACCGGGCATCTGTCGATGTCCGGCCAAAAAGCTTTTTGGAAAATCGCTGCATCACTTCACCTGTTTTGTTTTTTTAAGTGTGAGTGCGTGTAACTGATGGGGCCGACTATAAACCCGACCACCAAATAATCTCAATATATAATTTAACATCCCATATTTTGGGATTCATCCAGCAAACCTCGTACAGGGTTTTCCGGGCACATCAACCTGAAGGGACAACACCGCCCCATCCAGCGGATGGTTGAGCGGGCTCGCGGCGCTGGTGATGTAGAGGGTTTTCAGGTCTGCACCGCCGAACACGCAGCTGGTGGGACGGCTGACCGGCAGTTCGATCACGCGATCGAGATGACCGTCCGGCGTCAGCCTGAGCAGGCAACTGCCGTCCCAGCGTGCGTTCCAGAAGTAACCCTCGACATCCATCGCCGAGCCATCGGGGCCGCCGCGTTCATGGGGGCCGAACCAGACTTGCGCGGGTTCGAGGCCGCCGTCGGTGCGGATGAAATGCTGGTAGAGCGTGCCATCCAGGCTGTCGGCGAAATAAAGCGTGGTGGCGTCTTCACTCCACAGCAACGTGTTGGGAATGCCCAATCCACGAAGCAGCGGCGTGACCCGGGCATCACGGTCGATACGAAACAAGCCGCCGGAACGCCGCACGATGGGCAGGTCTTCGCCGTTCTCACCGATGTTGTTCTGCATGGTGCCGAGCCAGAGCCGGCCCTGCGCATCGCAACGAGCTTCGTTGGCGCGATTGTCAGGTTGCGGGTCGGCGACGCAGAACAAGGTCAGTCGTGGCTCAAGCCCCGGTGAATCGAGATCGAGCCGGTACACGCCGCTGCTCAATGTCACCAGCGCATCGCCGTTTTCGCAGGGAATGAAGGCTGACACGTGCTCGGGCATCTGCCAGATCTGCACGTTGGCGCCGATCAGGCGCAGTGCCTGTTTGCCGGCGATATCCACCCAGTACAGCGCCTGCGTCGGCGCATCCCAGAACGGGCCTTCGCCGAGGTGTGCACGGTGCTGGGTAACTGCGTTCCACTCCATGAAACCTCCTGCATTGTTCTTGTTTTATGGGGGAGCGGGTTTACTCGCGAAGGCAGAGCGTCAGTCGACATCAATGCTGAATGTGACGGCCTCTTCACGAGCAAGCTCGCTCCCACAAGGGTCCTGTATTTTTAGCCGGCTTTTTTGTCGGCCATGACTTTTGGGTAGAAGCGCTTGATGGCCAGGTCCGCGTTGTCGATCAGGGTCATGCAGGCCCACACACCGCGCGCGGCATCGCGAGCGGCGATGGCGTCGGCCATGTCTTTGTGAATCGGTAATGTGCGGCGCAGTTCGTCGGGGTCGGCGGCGGAGACTTCGAAAGACACCGCCAGCAACGCGCCAAGGGCCGGAACCATTTGTTCGATGAATTGATTGTGGCTGGCCGCCAGAATGCACTCGTGGAAGAACTGGTCGGCGCGGTTGTAATCAATGCCGCTGTCGACCGCCCGCTCCAGCGCGTTGTAGGCCTGAAGCACCGCTTGCACCTGTTCGACGGTCGCTCGCTCGCACGCCCAGCGCACGGCCATCGGCTCGATGGTGCGGCGCAGATCGAGCAGGTCGTCGACGAAATTTTCCGGCAAGCCGCTGCGGGAAAGCCAGCCAACGACTTGCGGATCGAAGAGGTTCCAGCGCCGCACCGGCAACACACGCGTGCCAACCTTGGGCCCGACTTCAAGCATGCCTTTGGCGACCAGGGTTTTGATGGCTTCGCGGATGACCGTGCGACTGACGCCAAGTTGCTCGCCCAGATCGGCTTCAACCTTAAGGGTTTCGCCGGGTTTCACCTGACCGGTGGCAATCCAGCAACCCAGCCAATCGACCGTCGATGCGTGAAAACTGCTGGACATGGGCACCTCGAGGCAGGGACGGCACAAAACCGTTCGCGATGGTTGCCCACGCTAATCATCATATGATTGGGTGTCAATTTGATTTTTCGAAATATTGCAGAGATCAAATGTGGGAGCGGGCTTGCTCGCGAAAGCGGTGTATCAGTCAATATCGCTGCTGAATGACACACCGCTTTCGCGAGCAAGCCCGCTCATACTTTGATCCGGTCAAGGCTCTAAACCGATGCGAAAGAACTCACCGCCGCTCCACACACCGAGCCAGCGCTGCCCTTCAATCTCGCGGGTGACCGCCAGTTCCACCAATTGGTAAAACACATTGCGGTGAATCAGCGCTTCAAGGTTGGTGCGCACATGCACGTAAGGCGCAGGCTCTTGTGTCACTGGCTCAATCACCACGCGGATCGCATGCTCGGCACCGGCCTCGGCGGTTTCATCGACGTTGGTGGTGAAGCGCAGGACCTGGGCTTCACCCTCGCCTTCCACCTCGACGGCGATCGCCACAAACGGTGCATCATCGACCTTGATGCCGACTTTCTCGACAGGGGTGATAAGGAAATAATCATCGCCGTCGCGGCGAATGATGGTGGAGAACAATTTGACCATCGGCTTGCGCCCGATCGGCGTGCCCAGGTAATACCAGGTGCCGTCGCGGGCGATGCGCATGTCGATGTCGCCGCAGAAGTCGGGGTTCCACAAGTGGACCGGTGGCAAGCCTTTGGTCTTGGGGATTTGCCCCAACAGGTCGTTGGCTTTTTGCGGGCCACTCATGGCGTTCTCCTTGGAATTACTGGTCGCTGAGCCCCAGCAGGCTACGCGCGTATTGTTCCAGCGGCGGGCCCATCAGGTCTTCTGGCTTTTTGTCGTGGAACGTCAGTAAACCGCCACGACTCTTGATACGTGCAGTATCGATCAAATACTGGGTGCTGGTCTCGATCAACATGATCTGAATCACGCCGGTGTCGATACCGAGGCGATCCACGGCCTCCTGATCGAGCCATTCGTCCGAGTTGCCGATGCGATCATCAGACTTGGCGAAACGGGTATAGAGCAGGTAATGCGCACCGACCGCACGGGCTTCGCCCAGGGCCTGGTCGAGGCCTTCCGGCGCACGCGCACGGCGGACCATCGGGAAGTATTCGATAAAGCCATCGAAGGCGACTTCGGCGATCACGTTAGGTCGCGGATAAACCGAGCTGCCCGGCGGTGCAAAGGCACCCTGGGCGATATAGACGAACGAGTCCGGCTGAATGCGCAGGTTGTTCACCCGGCGGCTGTCGCTGTGGTCGAGCAGACCCGCGTCGCTCATGTGGTAGCGAGTCCCTTCAGCCATATCGCTGACATTCATGCAGCCACCAAGCGCCAAAACGGCCAGCAGCAAAACCAGGCTACGCATCCTACCCTCCAGAGGCCGGTGACGGAAAACCGGCGAATGGCCATGGGATGCAGCTTCCGCGCCAGTCTTCAGGAGCGCGAACAATTGGGCGAGGGGATTTATCCCCTCGCCACAGCTGGATCAGCCACCGATAATTTTCATGACGGTAGCACCACCGGAAAACGCCACTTCCTGCTTGTCACCCAAGGCCTTCACCAACAGTCTCTGCAAGGCCGGTAACGCCTGATGGCGCGGCTTGTCGAGCAGATCACCGACATAGTGCCGGTTGCTCGACGACAGGCAGCCATGCAGCCAACCCGTCGACGACAAGCGCAGTCGCGAGCAGGTGCGGCAGAAAGGAACGCTTTCATTGGCAATTACGCCGAAGTAGCCCTGCCCCGGAATTTCATAGCGCACCGCCGTCGCGTCGACGGGAGCATCCGCCTGAAGATACTCATAGCGATCACCGATCAGGCCCAGCAATTGCTGAAGGCTGACGAACTGTTGCAGGAAAGCGTTGTTGTCACTGGCCAGGTGCCCCATGCGCATCAGCTCGATGAAACGCAGCTCATAGCCACGTTCCAGGCAATAATCGAGCAGCGGCATCACCTGATCGAGGTTCTGCCCTCGCAACGGCACCATATTGACCTTGATCTTCATGCCGGCGGCGCTGGCCTGGTCCATGCCGTCGAGCACTGTCGCCAGATCACCGCCACGAGCAATGCTGCGGAATGCACCGGCATCCAGGGTATCGAGGGAAACATTGATGCGGCGGATGCCGGCGTCGACCAGCAGGGGCAGTTTTTTCGCCAGCAGTTGACCATTGGTGGTCAGGCTGATGTCTTGCAGGCCCATCTGCCCGACGGCAGTCATGAAGGCTTCGAGTTTGGGACTGACCAGCGGCTCACCCCCGGTGATGCGCAAACGCTCGATGCCGGCGGCTTCGATCAGATACGCCACACCGCGCGCCATGGCTTCGGCCGACAGTTCATCCTGCGCAGCGACCAACCGCTTGCCGTTGGGCACGCAGTAGGTACACGCGTAATTGCAGGCTGAGGTCAGGCTGATTCGCAGATTTCGGAAACGCCTGCCTTGACGGTCAACGATCATGGTCACTCCGGCACAAGGAAATCGGACGGCGTAAAACTTGACTTACAAATCAAGTTTTAGCAAGTCCCATGCCTGAGTATATTCCTGAGGTACTGCGCCATGTAGCTAAATAATGGCGCAATAAGGCAACTGAATGGCTCAGCTGCTCGGGGTGTCGGTGTCGCGCTTGCGCTTGTTGCCCATGCGCACGCCGATGTCCATCAGGAACTGGAAGAAACCTTCCTGATCTTCCAGCACATTGCTCCAGAACGGCGAGTGATACAGCGCCACGGCGCCGTGCACCAGCGCCCAGGACGCGCAGTAATGGAAGTAAGGCGGCACGTCTTCGAGCTTGCCTTCGCTGATGCGCCCCTTGATGAGCAGGGTCAGGCGTTCGAAATTCGAGGCGCGGATCTTGTGCAGCTCCTCGATCATCTCCGGCACCTGGTTGCCCTTGACCACCTTTTCTTCCAGGCGATCGAACAAGCGATAGCGTTGCGGATCGCGCATGCGGAATTCGAAGTAGGCCCGGGACAGGGCTTCCTTGTCCTTGTCGACGTCTGCCGAATGCAACAGCTCGTTCAAATCGCGCTCGTAATCGAGCATCAGGCGCAGATAGATCTCCGCTTTCGATTTGAAGTGCTTGTAAATCGTGCCTTTGCCGATACCGACGGCATCAGCAATCATCTCGACGGTGACACTGTCTTCACCTTGGTCGAGGAACAGCTTGAGCGCGGTATCGAGAATTTCTTGCTCACGGCGACGAAATTCACGGACCTTACGAGGTTCTTTATGCATAAGAAAAGGTCTGTCGGGGTCAAAATTCGAAGCCGCGTATTATGCCTAACTTGCGGCAAAATGCACGGATCATCCATCCATATCTGTGTTTCTTGATGAATTCTGGCAACGCCGCCATTTAATGAGAACGCTTCCGAAGCGCACGTATTCCAAAATTGTTTAAAAACCTCGACCGGTAAACTGGACTCGGCGCAATACTGATCAATACTTCAACTGTCGGCGGGGCATCTCCCCCAAGTGCTGCGTCGATATTGGTACCAACGGACCGCGTACCATTGTTTTACTCCTAATGGTCTTAACCCGGATTCACCCCCCAGAACCCGGGTTTTTTTTGCCTGCGATTCAGCGGCCAAAGTCCCGCAGGAGCCGCCGAAGGCTGCGATTTTTTGTCCCAGCGCTACGCCGACGTCCTGACATGCGCCAACGGAAACAGCCGCTTGAAATTCTCAGTGGTCTGCTCAGCAAACCGCTCGTAGGACTCACCGCGCAACATCGCCAGGAACTCTGCCACTTCCCGCACATACTGCGGCAGGTTCGGCTTGCCGCGATAAGGGATCGGCGCCAGGTACGGCGAGTCGGTTTCCACCAGCAAGCGGTCAGCAGGCACTTTGCTGGCCACGTCACGCAGTGCGTCGGCATTGCGGAAAGTGACGATGCCGGACAAGGAGATGTAATAGCCCATGTCCAGCGCCGCTTTGGCCATGTCCCAATCTTCGGTGAAGCAGTGCAGGACGCCAGCCTGGGGTAGCGCGGCTTCGCGCAACAGGTTCAAGGTGTCGGCACGGGCGCCACGGGTGTGAATGATCACTGGCTTGCCGGTTTGCTGCGCGGCTTGCAGGTGCAGGCGAAACGACTCCTGCTGCAACTCGGCCGCTTCAGGTTCGTAGTGATAATCCAGGCCGGTTTCACCGATCGCAACCACACGCGGGTGGTTGAGCTCCTGCAACAACCAGTCGAGCGCCGGGGCAGCGCCCGGCTGCACGTCCAGCGGATGCACGCCGACGGAACAGTCGACATCGTCGTAACGTTCGGCCAGGGCTTTGACGTCGGCCGCGTTGTCGACGCTGACGCCGATACACAGAAAGTGCCCTACCCCGCGCTGCCGGGCCGCATCGAGTGCGGCATCCAGAGAGCCGTCATGGGCGGCGAGGTCGAGACGATCAAGGTGACAATGGGAATCTACGAGCATAAAAGGGCTGCAACTTACATCGTATGGGTGGGACGGTCGGACTTCAGGGCTCCGGCCAGATGGGTTTCGATTCGACTGCGGGCGGTGTCGTCGCCGTCGTTGAACTGCACGCCGACGCCGGCGGCGCGGTTGCCTTGCGCGCCTTTGGGCGTGATCCAGGCGACCTTGCCGGCCACCGGAATCTTCTCCGGCTCGTCCATCAGGTTCAGCAGCATGAATACCTCATCGCCCAACTTGTAGCTTTTATTGGTCGGGATAAACAGGCCACCGTTCTTGATGAATGGCATATAGGCCGCGTATAGCACGGACTTGTCCTTGATGGTCAGGGACAGAATACCGTTGCGCGGCCCAGGATTGACGGCTTCATTCATGCTGACCTCCACTGCTGATGTTCAGAGGATAGGCCCTGTCGGTCACTTCTGGGTAGGCAATGACGCCCATTGCACCAGCAACGCTTCCAGCAACAGCACCCGATTGAGGTTGGCCTTGCTCATGACTTTCTGGCGCTGGGCGAGGATCCAGTCCTGAATGCCCAGCACTTTGTCCTGAGCGGATTTTTGCGCAAGGTACTGAATCACCTTGCGCATATCGGCCAGTCCGAGCCCTTCTTCATCCTGTGTCAGCTGATAGCGCAGGATCAGGCTCGACCAATCGCAGAACCAGTCGAACAGCAACAACAGCGGAATCGCGTTCCAGCCTTCGGCCAGTTGCGTCGGCGATTGCTGTTGCTTGAGCAACTTCTTCACACCGTCAACCACCAACGCCCGCTGCTCGCGCACGCCCTGGGCCTGCAAGTTGACGGTGGCCAGCGGCGAACCGGCGGCGAGGGTCAGCAACTCGATGCGCTCTTCTTCGGAACAGTCCGGCAGCGCCTTCGCCAGCCACGCCAGGCTCATTGCCTCGCTCGGCAGCGGGCAGGCCTGCTGCACGCAACGGCTCTTGATGGTCGGCAACAAACGGCTGGTCTGATGGCTGACCAGCAACAACACCGTATCGCCGGACGGCTCTTCAAGGCTTTTGAGCAAGGCATTGGCCGCGTTGACGTTCATCGCCTCGACCGGCTCGATCAGCACCACTTTGCGCCCGCCCATCTGCGAGGTCTGCACCACAAAGCTGACCAGATCACGCACCTGATCAACCTTGATCGCCTTGTCGGCTTCTTCCGGTTCCAGAATGTAGTTGTCGGGATGGCTACCGGCCTTGAGCAACAGGCAGGATTTGCATTCACCGCAGGCGTCCTGGGCTGTCGGACGCTGGCACAGCAAACTGGCCATCAAGCGTTCGGCCAACGCGCGTTTGCCGATCCCGGCCGGACCATGCAGCAGATACGCGTGAGCATGTTGCTTGCGACCCGCCAGTTGCTGCCAGAGGCTGTCCTGCCACGGATAGGCTTCAGCCACGGGTCAGCTCCAGCAAACGAGGGAGCAAGGCGTCCAGCGACTGCTGAACCTGCGCCAGCGGCTGGGCGGCATCGACCAATACATAACGCGCCGGATCGGCTTCAGCACGCTTGAGGAACGCACTGCGCACTGCATCGAAAAACGCCCGGCCTTCCAGCTCGAATCGATCCAGGCGACCGCGAGCACTGGCACGCGCCAGGCCAACTTCCACAGGAAGATCGAAAATCAGTGTCAGGTCCGGGCGCAGATTGCCCTGGACGAACGTTTCCAGCGTCGCGATGCGCTCCAGCGACAAGCCGCGACCGCCGCCCTGATAGGCATAGGTCGAATCGGTAAAGCGATCACACAACACCACCGCACCACGAGCCAGCGCCGGGCGGATCACGCCAGCCAGGTGCTGGGCGCGCGCGGCAAACACCAGCAACAACTCGGTGTCCGGGTCCATGGCTTCATCGACCGGTGCCAACAGCACCTCGCGAATTTTCTCGGCCAAAGGTGTGCCACCCGGCTCGCGGGTCAGCACCACCTCGATACCGGCGGCGCGCAGGCGCTCGGCCAGGTACTCACGGTTGGTGCTCTTGCCGGCGCCTTCAGGGCCTTCCAGGGTAATAAACAAGCCAGTCACAGGCAGTCCTTATTCAGAATCATTGCGGGCTTTGCGGCGCGGTTGCATTGGGCTCGGGCGCAGGCGCTGCAGCGGGCTCGTTGGCAGGTTCTTCAACCGGTTCTTGCGTTGCCTCTTGAGTCGGCGCTTGTTGAACCGGCTCTTGCGGCGTCACTGGCGGCAAAGCCTCGGGGGCTGTGTCGGGCGAAGCCGCCGGGATCGGCGCCGACTCATCCGTCGCCTCTGGGGCGGTGACCGGTGCCGGGCTGGAACGGTAATCGGCGCGGCGCTTGAGCTGGAATTCACGCACCGCGTTGTTATGGGCGTCCAGATCATCCGAGAACACATGGCTGCCATCGCCGCGTGCGACAAAATACAGGCTGTTGCCAGCCACCGGATTCAACGCAGCGTGGATCGCCTCGCGGCCGACCATCGCAATCGGAGTCGGCGGCAGGCCGGCGATCACGTAGGTATTGTAAGGGGTAGGTTCCTTGAGATGGGCGCGGGTCAACTTGCCGTTGTAACGATCACCCAGGCCGTAGATCACGGTCGGATCAGTCTGCAGCAGCATGCCCATTTCCATTCGCCGCACGAATACGCCGGCGATCTGCCCACGCTCCTGCGGTACGCCGGTTTCCTTTTCCACCAGCGAGGCCATGATCAGCGCTTGATAGGGCTCGGTATACGGCACGTCCGCCGCGCGCTGCCCCCACTCCTTGGCAAGGACTTCATCCAGGCGATCGTAAGCTTTTTTCAGCAGCTCGGCGTCCGTCATGCCCCGCACGAACCGGTAGGTGTCCGGGAAGAATCGCCCTTCCGGAAAGATCCCGGGGTGACCGATTTTGTCCATCACTTCGCTATCGCTCAAGCCGTTCAACGTCTGCTCGAGCTTTTCATCCTTGGCCAGGGCCAGACGGACCTGATGGAAATTCCAGCCTTCGACCAGCGTCAGGCTGTATTGAACCATTTCTCCGCGCTTCCACAGGTCGATCAGGTTTTCAACGGTCATGCCGGGCTGCATGCGGTACTCACCTTTGTGCAGCGGTTGCCCGGCCAGATTGAAGCGCCAGTACACGCGTAACCAGAAAGCGTCCTTGATGACGCCATCGGCTTCGAGTCGATAGAAAGTGCGGGTGGGCGTCGTGCCTTTGGGCACGTCCAGCAGTTTTTCCTGGGTAATGTTCAGCGGCTGTTCCAGCGCCGAATGGATTTTCCAGGCCGAAGCGCCCAGACATAGCCCTGCCAGAACCAGGCCGGTTTCCAGCAACAGCAAGAATTTACGTCTCACGTATCAAGCATCCAGTAGCGCGCGGGCAATGGTTTGGAGTTTACGGGTGAGCGGCCCAACCGACCAGCTCAGTGCTGCATAGGCGCGCACCGGCCAAACGCCATACACGCTGTTGCAGACGAAGACTTCATCAGCCCATTGCAGCTGTTCAAGGGTAATGTCGGTGATTTGCGTGGGTATCCCCAGCGACTCGGCTTGAAACAATAATTCGGCACGCATCACGCCGGCGACACCGCAGCGTTTGAGATCGGCGGTGATCAACACGCCATCTCGGACCAGGAACAGATTGCTGAACACGCCTTCGATCACGCGACCGGCCAGATCAAGCATCAAGCCTTCGGCATGCTCAGTGTCTTGCCATTCGGAGCGAGCGATGACTTGCTCCAGACGGTTCAGATGTTTAAGCCCGGCGAGCAAGGGTTGTATGGACAATCGCGTGGTACAGGGAAAGAGGCGAATGCCCTGCTCCCCATGAACCGCTGGATAAGCAGCAGGAGGATTACCTTGCAGAATACGTCGGGCCTGGGCCGCAGGATCGGGAGCATAACCGCGCAAGCTGTCGCCGCGAGTGAGGATGAGTTTAAGCACACCTTCACCCAGAGCTGCGGAGTAGGCCAGCAGTTCACTGCGGATCAGCGCGTGATCGGTCGTGATTGCCAGGCGCGAACAGCCATCGGCCAGACGCGACAAATGCCGGTCCAGCAATAGCGGCTGGCCGCCGCGCACGGCAATGGTCTCGAACAGACCATCACCGTAGGCCAGGCCGCGATCCTTCAGCGACAGAGCGTCAGCCGGCTGACCGTCGACCCAGCTGTCCATCAGTCAGCGAACCGGCGGAACACCAGCGAGCCGTTGGTACCGCCAAAACCGAAGGAGTTGGACAGCACCACGTCGATATCCATATTGCGCGCGGTGTGCGGCACGAAATCGAGATCACAGCCTTCGTCCGGCTCATCGAGGTTGATGGTCGGCGGTGCCACCTGGCTGTTGATCGCCAGCACACTGAAGATCGCTTCGACCGCGCCTGCCGCACCCAGCAGGTGACCGGTCATGGATTTGGTCGAACTGACCGCCAGCTTATAGGCGTGATCGCCGAACACCGATTTGATCGCACAGGCTTCGGCGAGGTCGCCGGCAGAAGTCGATGTGCCGTGGGCGTTGATGTACTGGACTTGATCGCTGTTGATCTTCGCGTCGCGCAGGGCATTGGTAATGCAACGCGCAGCGCCTGCACCGTCCGCTGGTGGCGAAGTCATGTGGTAGGCATCGCCACTGGTGCCAAAGCCGATCAGCTCGGCGTAGATGGTCGCGCCGCGAGCCTTCGCGTGCTCCAGCTCCTCAAGCACAAGCGCACCGGCACCGTCGGACAGGACAAAGCCATCACGGCCTTTGTCCCACGGGCGGCTGGCGCGGGTCGGCTCGTCGTTGCGGGTCGACAGCGCGCGGGAGGCACCGAAGCCCCCCATGCCCAGACCGCAAGCGGCCATCTCGGCACCGCCGGCAATCATCACGTCGGCTTCGTCGTACATGATGTTGCGAGCCGCCATGCCGATGCAGTGCGTACCGGTGGTACACGCGGTGGCGATGGCGTAGTTAGGCCCCTGTGCACCCAGGTGGATCGACAGGAAACCGGAAATCATATTGATGATCGAGCCTGGCACGAAAAACGGAGAGATCCGTCGTGGGCCGGAATCATGCAGCGTGCGGCTGGTTTCTTCGATATTGGTCAGACCGCCAATACCCGAACCCATGGCCACGCCGATGCGTTCACGGTTGGCGTCGGTGACTTCAAGACCGGCATTACGCACAGCCTGGAAACCGGCGGCGAGACCGTACTGAATGAACAGGTCGAGCTTGCGAGCTTCCTTGACCGACAGGTATTCCTCGACATTGAAGCCCTTTACCGAGCCGCCAAAACGGGTGGAATAGGCAGAAAGGTCGGTGTGTTCGATCAGACCAATGCCACTGCGGCCAGCCAGAATGCCCTGCCAACTGCTCGGCACATCCGTGCCCAGTGGCGACAACATACCCATACCGGTGACTACGACGCGTCTACGCGACACAGCACTCTCCTTTTTTCAAATGACGACTTTGCATCAGGCCTAAAGAAAAAACCGCACGCCAAGATGGCAGTGCGGTTTTTCCATGACAGCAAGCAACGATTACAAGCTATTAAGCCTGGTGGTTAGTAACGTAATCGATTGCAGCTTGTACAGTAGTGATCTTCTCAGCTTCTTCGTCAGGGATTTCGGTCTCGAATTCCTCTTCCAGAGCCATCACCAGCTCAACGGTGTCAAGGGAGTCGGCACCCAGGTCTTCAACGAAGGAAGCAGTGTTGACCACTTCTTCTTCTTTAACGCCCAGTTGCTCGGCAACGATTTTCTTGACGCGCTCTTCGATGGTGCTCATACCTTGTTTTCACTCCTAATGGACAAATTCAGGCAGCTGGCCAGTGGGTAAGTGTATAGAAAGACTTTTCAGTTTTTCAACTGAAAGCTTCACTCCTCAAACCCTGCAGCCCTCTGCCTATAAATAGATTGCAGCTTTATAACGGATTTTAGACAGCTCGTATGACATTTTTTTGAAGCAATCCGTCACATTTAACTCATGTACATCCCGCCGTTCACCGGGATTGTAGCCCCAGTAACGTAAGCCGCACCGTCGGACGCAAGAAAAGCGACCACAGACGCGATCTCTTGAGCTTGCCCCAGACGGCCCAGCGGAATTTGCGTCTGCAAGGCTTCACGCTGTGCCTCGGGCAGTTCGCGGGTCATATCAGTGTCAATGAACCCAGGGGCCACCGAGTTTACCGTAATCGAACGCGAACCGACTTCACGCGCCAAGGCGCGACTGAAACCTTCCAGGCCTGCCTTGGCGGCAGCGTAGTTTACTTGGCCTGCGTTGCCCATGGCACCCACTACCGAGCCAATACTGATAATTCGTCCCCAACGGGCTTTGGTCATGCCGCGCAAAACGCCCTTGGACAGGCGGAACAGACTGTTCAGGTTGGTATCGACGACATCATGCCATTCGTCATCTTTCATGCGCATCATCAGGTTATCGCGGGTGATACCGGCATTGTTGACCAGGATCGCCGGCGCACCGAACTGCTCCTGGATGCTCGCCAGCACCGCCGCAACGGATTCGTCGCTGGTGACATTGAGTTCCAGGCCAGTGCCTTGAATACCGTTTTCCTTCAGGGTAGCGGCGATGCGCTCGGCGCCCGAAGCGGATGTCGCGGTACCCACAACGATGGCACCCTGACGACCCAGTTCCAGGGCGATGGCTTGGCCGATACCGCGGCTCGCACCGGTGACCAGTGCAACTTTACCTTGCAGACTCATGCAAGCTTCTCCTGATTCAGGCCAGCGCTGCGCGGGCGGCAGCAAAGGCGTCTGGGGTATTGAGGTTGGATGTCGACACGCCTTCGGCGCAGCGTTTGTTCAAGCCGGCCAGCACCTTGCCAGGACCGCATTCGACCAGTTGGGTCGCGCCCTTGGCAGCCAATGCCTGGACCGACTCGACCCAGCGCACAGGCTTGTAGAGCTGTTCAAGCAGATCGCGCTTGAGGGTTTCGAGATCGGCCGGCACGTTCGCGCTGACGTTCTGTACCACAGGAATCTGTGGTTCCTGCCAGTCGATCGCAGCGATCGACTCGGCAAAACGTTCGGCCGCCGGACGCATCAGCTCGCAGTGAGACGGCACGCTGACCGGCAACGGCATGGCGCGCTTGGCACCACGCGCCTTGCAACCTTCGATGGCGCGTTCGACCGCAGCCTTGGCACCGGCGATAACCACCTGGCCTGGCGAGTTGAAATTCACCGCGCTGACCACTTCGCCTTGCGCCGCTTCGGCGCAGGCTGCCAGTACGTCAGCATCGTCCAGGCCGAGGATGGCAGCCATGCCGCCCTGCCCGGCCGGAACCGCTTCCTGCATCAGCTGGCCACGACGCTCTACCAGCTTCACCGCGTCGCCCAGACTCAGGCTGCCCGCAGCGACCAGGGCGCTGTATTCGCCCAGGCTATGACCGGCAACATAAGCCGGACGCGCGCCGCCTTCAGCCAGCCACAGCCGCCACAAGGCGATCGAGGCGGTCAGAATCGCCGGCTGGGTTTTATCGGTTTGATTGAGCTGCTCTTCCGGCCCCTGCTGGGTCAGTGCCCACAGGTCGTAACCGAGAGCGGCGGATGCTTCTTTGAATGTTTCGAGGACCACCGGATGTTGCGCGCCCAACTCGGCCAGCATGCCGAGGGACTGCGAACCCTGTCCTGGAAAGACGAATGCGAGGGAAGCAGACATGTAACAAGCCCCTAATGATCTTGTCGTCGGAGAATTGACGTCCCGCTAGAGGGACACAAGAAACTGACAGTTGGATGGCAAATTGAACTGAGCGGTCACATTTAAGCATTGTCCGACGAAAACGCCTAAAGCAACAAATCCTCCAGGCGACCGTGAATCCGTTCCGGCAGGTTTTCCTGAATTTCGATCAAGGCTCGCGAGATGGCGCTCTGGAAACCCTGAACCCCTGCAGAACCGTGACTTTTCACCACAATTCCCTGCAAACCCAGGAAGCTTGCCCCGTTATGCCGCGCGGGCGCCAGGTCCGCTTGCAGGCGTTTCATCAGCGGCAGCGCCATTGCGCCGATTACTTTTGATGCAAAGTTTTTTTTGAACAGGGCTTCGATGCGCCCCGAGATCATGGTCGCCAACCCTTCGCTCGATTTGAGCAGGATATTGCCAACGAAGCCGTCGCACACAACCACATCCGCCTCGCCCCGGTACAAGCCGTCACCTTCGACAAAACCGATGTAATTGATGCCGCGAGCACTTTGCAACAACGTCGCCGCCAGCTTGACCTGCTGATTGCCCTTGATGTCTTCGGTGCCGATGTTCAGCAACGCAACACGTGGGCGAACGATACCAAGGGTTTCTGCAGCGACCGAGCCCATCACCGCGAACTGCAGGAGATGCTCGGCACTGCAGTCGACATTGGCGCCCAGATCGAGCAACTGACAAAAGCCCTTCTGCGTAGGAATCGCCGCGACCATGGCCGGCCGATCAATGCCCGGCAAGGTCTTGAGCACAAACCGCGACAACGCCATCAGCGCACCGGTATTGCCAGCGCTGACACAGGCCTGAACCTTGCCGTCACGCAGCAACTCGAGCGCCACGCGCATTGACGAATCGGGTTTGCCGCGCAAAGCCTGGGCAGGCTTTTCGTCCATGGTGATGACTTCGGATGCCGGTGCAATCGACAGGCGCGAGCGATCCACAGCCGATTGGCCAGCGATCAATTCTTCAAGAAGGGAGGGTTGACCGACAAGGGTCAGGTGTAGCGAGGGCGTAGCATTCAGACAAGCAAGGCTGGCCTGAACAATGCTGCGGGGACCGAAGTCCCCGCCCATTGCGTCAATCGCGATGACTTGAGCGGACAAGTGATTACTCGTCAGCGCCCTTGTCGATCACTTTACGGCCACGGTATACGCCTTCTGGCGATACGTGGTGACGCAGGTGAACTTCACCGGTGGTTTTTTCTACAGACAGGGTGCTAGCCTCGAGAGCGTCGTGCGAACGACGCATGTCACGGGCAGAGCGGGATTTTTTGTTCTGCTGAACAGCCATAATTGATTAACTCCTAAACGTTTGGGTCACGCTTTAACTGCGCCAATACACTGAACGGGTTGGACCGCGTTACCTCGTCCTCGCTCGGTTCGGCCTCTTCGAGACCCCCCGGCTGCTGGCATTCTTCCGGATGATGAGCAGGCACAATGGGCAAGGCGAGCAGAAGCTCCTCCTCGATCAGTGACTGCAGATCCAATGGATCTTCGCCCAGTTCCAGCACGTCATAACCTTTCGGCAACGACTGGGTATTCGCACCCTCCTTCACCACAGCATAACTGCATTCGCTATGGATCGGCAGGGTGACCAGCTCAAGACAACGCTGGCAAACCATTTTGACTTCGGTGTCGATAAAGCTGTGGATTACCACAGACTTACGTTCATCTCGTTCAAAAACGAATTTAGCCTGCACCGTACCGACAGTGTCGGAAAGCGGGTCGCAGAGTCTCTCCAAATCGGCCAGCAGCAGTTCACCTTGAAGGGTGGTGCCACGGTCAGCCAATTTGCGCGGGTCAACGTGAGGTGGAATCGGGTCATTCAACATAGGCGCAGCATTATAGGGATGCACCCGGCCATGTCAAAGGAAATTCAGCCCTGTCCGTCACCTGGAAGCCTCGCTAGAATTCGCGCCTGTCTTCTGGAGATGCGCATGCTGCCTTTATTACTCGCTTCAAGCTCGGTGTATCGCCGGGAATTACTGGCCCGCTTGCAGCTGCCATTCACCTGCAGCTCGCCGGATATCGATGAAAGTCATCGGCCGAATGAAGCCGCCGTCGAACTGGTCAAGCGCCTCGCCGAAGAAAAAGCCCGGGCTCTTGCCGGCAGCCACCCCGCCCATCTGATTATCGGCTCCGATCAGGTCGCGGTGCTCGGCGAGCGCATTATCGGCAAACCCCATACCTTCGAAAAGGCTCGCGAGCAGTTGCTGGCATCAAGCGGCGCAAGCGTAACCTTTCTGACCGGCCTGGCCCTGCTCAATAGCCAGACCGGACGCTGCCAGGTCGACTGCGTGCCATTCACCGTGCACATGCGCACACTCGACACCGCGCGCATCGAACGCTACCTGCACACCGAACAGCCCTACGATTGCGCTGGGAGCTTCAAGGCCGAAGGTTTGGGGGTGAGCCTGTTTCAAAGCACCGAAGGTCCAGACGCCACCAGCCTGATCGGCCTGCCGCTGATTCGCCTGACCGACATGCTGCTCGCTGAAGGCGTGCAAATACCCTGACGCTGTAGGAGCCGGCTTGCTGGCGATGGCGGCGAATCTGATGCACCACACAGCCCGCATCGTCAGCAAGCCGGCTCCTACAGGATGTGAGCGCAAAAAAAACCGGCCACTGGGGCCGGTTTTTTTATGTAGCCGGAAGATCAGCGCAGCGACGGACCGTGAAAGCCCATCCACATCGCCAACTGCTCAGCCACGGCGGCACCAAGCTTCTTCGAGAAGCGATCGAACGGCGATTCCTGAACAGTGAAGTCCACGAGTTCCTTCTCGCCAATCACGTCACGCGCCACCGAACTGGCATTACCCAGACCATCGATCAGCCCCAAGGGCAGCGCCTGCTCACCGGACCAGACCAACCCGGAGAACAGCTCCGGATGCTCCTTGTCCTTGAGGCGATCGCCACGCCCCTTCTTGACGCTGTTGATGAACTGCTGGTGCGTCGTATCGAGTACGCCCTGCCAGAACCGAGTCTCCTCAGGCTTTTGCGGCTGGAACGGATCAAGGAACGACTTGTGCTCGCCGGACGTGTAAGTGCGACGCTCGACACCCAGTTTTTCCATGGTGCCGACAAACCCGTAACCCGCCGCCGTCACACCGATGGAACCCACCAGACTCGCCTTGTCGGCGTAGATCTGATCCGCCGCACTGGCAATGTAGTAAGCACCGGACGCACCCAGATCGGAGATCACCGCATAAACCTTGGTGTCCGGGTGCAAGCCACGCAACCGGCGGATTTCGTCATAAACGTAACCCGACTGCACCGGACTGCCGCCCGGACTGTTGATGCGCAGAATCACGCCCTTGACCTTTTCATCCTCGAAAGCCGCACGCAGACTGCCGACGATGTTGTCAGCGCTGGCAGGCTCCTTGTCGGCGATCATGCCCGTCACGTCGATCAGCGCGGTGTAATTGGCGCTGCGGGTGGCGGCTTTTTCCATGTCCATCAGCGGCGTGAACAGGACCAGCGCGCCAAACAGATACACAAAGGTCAGCAGCTTGAAGAAAATCCCCCAGCGCCGCGACCGGCGTTGTTCCTGCACACTGGCCAGCAGGGTCTTCTCCAATAGCTTCCAGCTCTTCTCGTCACCGCTCTCTGCGCTCGCCTTGGCGGGTGCCTTCCATTCGTCGGTCATGACATCTACCCCAGCAAAAATCCATTAGGCCCGCTGATTCAGCCAGGCATGCAATTCTGAAAAACGATCGATGGCCAATGCAGGCTCGAACAGCTTCAGCGCTTCGATCGATTGCGCGCCATAACTGACCGCCACCGAGTCCATGCCGGCATTGCGCGCCATCTGCAGGTCGAAGGACGAATCGCCGACCATCAACGCTTGCTCCGGGCGAACCTCGCAATGGGCGAGGATCTGCTCAAGCATCAGCGGATGGGGCTTGCTGGCGGTTTCGTCGGCCGCACGGGTGATATCGAAATAATCTTCCCAACCATGCGCCTTCAACACGCGATCCAGCCCGCGACGTGCCTTGCCGGTCGCAACCGCCAAGTGATAACCCTCGGCGCGAAACGCCTCCATCGACTCGACTACCCCTTCAAACAACGGCGAAGGTACGGCTTCCGAAGCGATGTAGTGGTCGGCATAGTGCTCACGGAACGCCACCAATTCGTTGTCACCGATTTCCGGATACAACGTACGAATGGCCTCCGGAAGGCCCAGGCCGATGATGCCTTTGACAGCAAAATCATCGCGCAACTGGAAGCCGGAACGCTCGGACGCAACGTGCATCGCCTCGACAATCCGACCAATGGAGTCGGCGAGAGTGCCGTCCCAATCGAAAATCAGCAGCTTGTAATCAGAGGGGTGCACTCAGGCGCTCCACGGTTTTGGCCCACATGTCGTCAACGGGCGCCTGCAACTTCAGCTCGCTGCCATCGGGCAACGGCACGGTCAGCATGTAGGCATGCAGAAACAGGCGCTTGCCGCCCAGATCGCGGATTTCCTTGCTGAAATCGTCGTCGCCGTACTTGGTATCGCCAGCGATGCAATGTCCGGCGTGCAGGGTGTGAACGCGGATCTGGTGAGTGCGGCCAGTGATCGGTTTGGCTTCGATCAGGGTGGCAAAGTCGCCGAATCGACGCAGGACCTTGAACACGGTCACGGATTCCTTGCCCTCCTCCTCATCGACTTCGACCATGCGCTCGCCGGAGCGCAGGTTGCTCTTGCCGAGCGACGCACGAACCTGCTTGATCGAGGCCGCCCAGTTACCGCGGACCAGCGCCATATAGCGCTTATCGACGCCATCGCCGCGCAATGCCGTGTGCAAGTGACGCAGCATGCTGCGCTTCTTGGCGATCATCAGCAGGCCGGAGGTGTCACGGTCGAGACGGTGAACCAGTTCGAGCTCCTTGCAGTCGGGGCGCAACTGACGAAAGGCTTCGATCACGCCGTAAGTCAGGCCGCTGCCACCGTGAACAGCGATGCCGCAAGGCTTGTTGATCACGATCAGCGCTTTGTCCTCAAAGACAATCGAGGCTTCGAGGCGTTGCAGCAGACCCTGGGCCAGCGGCACCGGCTCGTCGCGCTCCGGCACGCGAACCGGCGGCACGCGCACGATATCGCCCGCCTGCAGCTTGTATTCGGGCTTGATCCGACCTTTGTTCACCCGCACTTCGCCCTTGCGCAAAATGCGGTAAATCAAGGTCTTGGGCACGCCTTTGAGCCGAGCGAGAAGGAAGTTATCAATACGTTGGCCGGCATATTCCGGCGAGACCTCAAGCAGTTGTACGGCTGGGGTCGAGGGGGCAGTAGTCGTCATGGCGCGGATGATATCAATTTTTTATGGAATTGAAGCACTTAATCATTACTGCTATAGTCGCGAACGCCGCCAAAAGCGGCCTGGACAGCGGACAAACGGTCAAAAACCGGCCCTGACCAATGCAATTCACCAGGACGCGAGGCCGTCCTACGGGGCTTTCGCTACGTAACGGTGGAGTTTGCAGGTGTAACGAGCGCAGGTGACATAAGGCCTGAATCACGCCGCAAAGCAGAGCTTTCACTCGCTTCGCGAGCCAATATTCACGGCCAGTTCACAAAGTGCAGTCAGCTGCGAATGACCCCGAGCGGACGCTTCGGAAACAACGCCTAAATTAGCCATGATGCGTGACCTCCCCTTTCGGAGCTCACGGTAAATGCCAACCCGCTGCGGATTCTGCGCGCGGCAGCACCCGAATTATCAGGGATACGTGTAGGGTGGAGATGCACAACCGCTGGACTGTGTAGCAATAGGCTTTATCAAGACGCTTCATCTCGTCCACAGCCGCCGGTTGATTCCTCCTCCTGACTGAGTGCTTAAGTAGCCACAGCAAGCAGGACGCGTACGTCGCGACGAAGGCCCACATTGGCCGGACTTCGCTGGACACGGGAATGGCCAACCACTCCCGACGCACCTGACACCGACCATGAGAAGTCGTGTGTGCCGAACGCCGTTTCCGGCAGCCCGGAAACCGACGGTACTACATGAAAAGAATGCTGATTAACGCAACTCAACCCGAAGAGTTGCGTGTTGCACTGGTAGATGGCCAACGCCTCTACGACCTGGACATCGAATCCGGTGCACGCGAGCAGAAGAAGGCCAACATCTATAAAGGCCGGATTACTCGCATCGAACCAAGCCTTGAGGCTGCCTTTGTCGATTTCGGCTCCGAGCGCCACGGCTTCCTGCCCCTCAAAGAAATCTCCCGCGAATACTTCAAGAAAGCGCCTGAAGGCCGCGTCAACATCAAGGACGTCCTGAGCGAAGGCCAGGAAGTCATCGTTCAGGTCGAAAAAGAAGAACGTGGCAACAAGGGCGCCGCCCTGACCACTTTCATCAGCCTGGCCGGTCGTTATCTGGTACTGATGCCGAACAACCCGCGTGCCGGCGGTATCTCCCGTCGCATCGAAGGTGAAGAGCGCAACGAACTGCGTGAAGCCCTGAATGGTCTGGTTGCCCCGGCCGACATGGGTCTGATCGTGCGCACTGCCGGCCTGGGCCGCAGCAGCGAAGAAATGCAGTGGGACCTCGATTACCTGCTGCAACTCTGGACCGCCATCAAAGAAGCCTCGCTGGATCGCTCCGCACCATTCCTGATCTACCAGGAAAGCAACGTGATCATCCGCGCCATCCGCGATTACCTGCGCCAGGACATCGGCGAAGTGCTGATCGACAGCGTTGAAGCCCAGGACGAAGCCCTGACCTTCATCCGCCAGGTGATGCCGCAGTACGCCAGCAAGATCAAGCTGTACGAAGACAGCGTTCCGCTGTTCAACCGTTTCCAGATCGAAAGCCAGATCGAGACCGCTTTCCAGCGCGTCGTTGAACTGCCTTCCGGCGGCTCCATCGTTATCGATCCGACCGAAGCCCTGGTGTCCATCGACATCAACTCGGCGCGCGCCACCAAAGGCAGCGACATCGAAGAAACCGCCCTGCAGACCAACCTTGAAGCCGCCGAAGAAATCGCCCGTCAGTTGCGCTTGCGCGACATCGGCGGCCTGATCGTCATCGACTTCATCGACATGACCCCTGCCAAGAACCAGCGCGCCGTGGAAGAGAAAGTCCGCGAATGCCTGGAAGCCGACCGCGCTCGCGTGCAAGTCGGTCGCATCTCGCGCTTCGGCCTGCTGGAAATGTCCCGTCAACGCCTGCGTCCATCGCTCGGCGAAAGCAGCGGCATCGTTTGCCCGCGTTGCAACGGCACCGGCATCATCCGTGACGTTGAATCGCTGTCGCTGGCGATCCTGCGCCTGATCGAAGAAGAAGCCCTGAAAGACCGCACCGCCGAAGTTCGCGCACAAGTGCCTATTCCGGTTGCAGCCTTCCTGCTCAACGAAAAACGCAACTCGATCACCAAGATCGAACTGCGCACCCGTGCCCGCATCGTCATTCTGCCGAACGATCACCTCGAAACGCCGCACTTCGAAGTTCAGCGTCTGCGTGATGACAGCCCGGAAGCCAGCATCAACCAGTCCAGCTACGAAATCGCTGCTGCCGCTGCCGAAGTCGAAGAAGTCCAGCCAGCCGCTGCGACCCGCACCCTGGTTCGCCAGGAAGCCGCGGTCAAGACTGCACCGGCCCGCGCCAACGCTCCGGTTCCGACCGAAGTCGTCGCTGCCGCACCTGTTGCCGCACCGGCCGCCGCGCCAGAACCAAGCCTGTTCAAAGGCCTGGTGAAATCGCTGGTCAGCCTGTTCGCGACCAAAGAAGAGCCTGCCGCTCCGGTTGTGGTTGAAAAACCGGCGACCACCGAGCGTCCGGCCCGCAACGAAGAGCGTCGCAACGGTCGCCAGCAGAGCCGCAACCGCAACGGTCGCCGCGATGAAGAGCGCAAGCCTCGTGAGGAACGTGCACCGCGTGAAGAACGCGCACCACGTGAGCCACGCGAAGCCCGCGAAGAAACCCCGGCAGTCGCTCGCGAAGAACGCGCTCCACGTGAAGAGCGCGCACCGCGTGCCCCTCGTGAAGAACGTGCACCGCGCGCACCTCGCGAAGATCGCAAGCCACGCGGCGAGCGTGAAGAGCGGGTTCGTGAACTGCGTGAACCGCTGGACGCCACTGCTCCGGCTGCTGCTGCAACCGCTGAAGAGCGTCCAGCCCGTCAACCACGTGAAGAGCGTGCTCCGCGTCCTCCGCGTGAAGAGCGTCAACCACGTGCAGAGCAAGCCGCTGCCGCTGTTGCCGAAGAAGAACTGACCGGCAACGAAGAGCAACTGCAGGAAGAGGGTCAGGAAGGCGCCGAAGGCGATCGTCCACGCCGCCGCTCCCGTGGCCAGCGTCGTCGCAGCAACCGTCGCGAGCGTCAACGCGATGCCAACGGCAACGTGATCGAAGGTTCGGAAGAATCGGAATCCGCCGAAGGTAGCGAAGCTGGCGAAAGCCGCGAAGCGCCAAGCGCTGCCGATCTGGCCGCCGGCCTGGCTGTCACCGCAGCCGTTGCCAGCAGCGTGATCAGCGCTCCGGCCGAAGCACAAGCCAACGAGCAAGCCGAACGCGCCACTGCTGCCACACTGGAAACTGCTCCGGAAGCGCCAGTCGTTGAAGCAACTACACCTGTAGAAGCAACTTCCGCTCCGGAAATCGAAGTGGCACAGGCTCAAGAAGCACAGCCTCAGGTTGAAGCTGCCGCTGAACCGGCCTTCGCTGCTCAAGCGCCTGCCGTGGTTGCAGAACCGGTTGTTGAAACCGTTGCTGAAACCGTGACCGAAACGGTTCGTGAAGTTCGCGAAGAGCAAACCGCGTTCAACTGGGTTGCCGAGCCAGCTGTTGCCGAAACGCCAGCTCCAGCTCCAGCGCCAGTCGCTGAGAGCGAAACGACTGAAGCCATGGTTTCCGAGCCAGTAGTGGCTGCCGCCGAACCTGCTCCAGTGGTTGAAGCGCCGGTTGTCGCTGAAGTGGCTGCAACCGCCGTTGAAGCCGCTCCTGTCAGCGCCCTGACACCAAGTGGCCGCGCGCCGAACGACCCGCGTGAAGTGCGTCGTCGCAAGCGTGAAGAAGAGCGCCTGCAGAAGGAAGCCGAACTGGCTGCCGCTGCGGCTCCGGTCGCTGTCGAAGTGGCACCGGTTGTGGCTGAAGTCGTCGAGGCTGCTCCTGCCCCGGTTGCTGAAGTCACTGCCGAGCCAGTTGAATCCGTGATCGACGAAGCACCGCGCTCCGTTCAGGAAGCGGTAGAGCAACACGAGCAAGCCCTGGAAAAAGAGCACGAGCCTAAACCCCTCGTCTGATTCCATCGGCCACTAAAAAGCCCCGCCTGGTAATCCAGGCGGGGCTTTTTTTATGTCTTGAATATCACCAAGAACGAATGTGGGAGCGGGCTTGCTCGCGAATGCGGTGGATCAGCGTGCATCAATGTTGAATGTTGAACCGGATTCGCGAGCAAGCCCGCTCCCACATTTGAGCTGCGCCACGCCTACTTGAAGACCAACGCAGCGGGCACATCCACATCCCACAACACCCCGGGATCGTCCACCGCGACCTCGACCATCCTCGCCGACGCAAACAATGGCTTGGCCCCGTGATCTCCGGACAACGCCATCAATCCCGGTCCAAACGAACGCCCAAAACCCACTGGGTGCCCATACTTCCCTTGATGTACCGGCACACTGACAGAGTCATCAGCAACCCCCGCTACCACCCGCTCAATACTCGACGGCAAAATAAACGGCATATCCCCCAACACAATCAACCACCCACCGAGCTGCGGGCACACCGCCACCCCAGCCGCGATGCTGTCACCCATGCCGGTCGATTCGATCAGCACAATCTCGAAACCATACGCCTGAGCCATACGAGCCACTTGTGGGCGATCTTCAGTCGTCACCAGCACGCGCTTCGTCAAAGTGGCCGGCAAACTGACCAGCACCTGCTCGATCACCGAATGAACGGCGCCATCGCGTCCCGTACAGTCCGCCAACAACTTATCCTTATCGGCTCCCGCCACCTGCCGAAACCGGTTGCCCTGCCCCGCTGCCAACACGATGACGCCAATGGGCTCACTCATGCCTCCTCCCGCAACGGCTTCTTCTGTTTCAGCTCGACGCCGTTCTTGATCGCCACGATTTCAGCCAGCAGCGACAAGGCGATTTCCGCCGGGGAATGGCTGCCGATGTGCAGGCCGATCGGCCCATGCAAGCGCTCGATGGCCTCTTGCGACAAGCCTAGCTGAGCCAGGTTATCCCGGCGCTTCAGGCTGTTGACCCGCGAGCCCAGCGCACCGACATAAAAGGCCCGGGAATCGAGGGCCGTGAGCAGCGCCATGTCATCCAGGCGCGGATCGTGGGTCAGCGCGACGATGGCCGTTCGTTCGTCGGTCTGGATGTTCAACACCGCTTCGTCCGGCATGCCCGGGACAAAGCGACCGTGCTGCTCTTCCCAGCCGTAGACAAATTCGGTGCGTGGATCGCAGATCAGCACTTCGAAATCCAGCAATCGCGCCATCTCGGCGACATACCGGGACAGTTGCCCCGCACCGATCAGCAACAACCGCCAGCGCGGACCGTAGATCGCACGCAACGTGTGACCGTCGAAACTCAGCACATCGCTCTTGTTCGCCGGCTGTAACACCACCTCGCCGGTCGCAATATCCAGCGAGCGCGCGACGATTTCATGGCCTTCGCAACGCGCCAGCAATTCGGCGACCCAGGCCGGGTCACCGACGCGCTCCTCGGTCAGGCGCAAAGTGCCGCCGCACGGCAAACCGAAGCGTGCGGCCTCCTCGCGGGTAACGCCGTACGTGATCAGTTGCACCGGCGGACCGTCAGCCGGGATGCGGCCATCGTGCAGCCGGGCAATCAAGTCATCCTCGACACAACCGCCGGATACCGAACCGATCACCACGCCGTCTTCACGCAAGGCCAACATGGCGCCAGGTGCCCGGGGCGCGGTGCCCCAGGTCTGGACCACGCTGTACAACACCACCCGCTGACCGGCGCGACGCCATTCCAGCACGCTGCGCAGGACGTTCAGATCGACGCTGTCCATCAGGCTTCAGCCTTCTGCCAACCCTGCAACTGATAGCGAACCGGCAGGTTGCGGATACGTTTGCCGGTGGCGGCAAAGATGGCATTGCACAGCGCGGGTGCTATCGGCGGCACGCCCGGTTCACCGACGCCGCCCAGCGGCACGCTGCCCGGTGGCGTCACCAGATGCACGGCAACTTCCTTCGGCGCCAGGGACATGCGCGCCACTTCGTACATGTGGAAGTTGTCCTGCTGGACCTTGCCGTCCTTGAAGCTGATTTCCCCCAGTACCGCGTTGCCCAGGCCCATCACGCAGGCACCCTCGAACTGCGAGCGAATCCGCTCCGGGTTGATCTGCGGACCGCAATCCACTGCAATATCGGCCTTGTGCACGATCAATGTGCCATCGTCTTTGACTTCGACCTCGATCACCGCCGCCACATAGGTGACGAAGCTGTAGTGCACCGCCAGTCCCAAGCCTCGGCCCTTGGGCAGATCACGCCCCCAACCCGCCGCTTTGGCAGCGGTTTCCAGCACCGTGCGCATCCGCCCGGTGTCGATCGGATAGCGCTCGGGCGACTCGCCGTAGTTCCACTCTTCACTCAAGGTGCGCGGATCGATCTGACGATCCGGGCCGAGCAACTTGATCTGGTACTTCAGCGGATCTTCGCCGGCCTTGTGCGCCAGTTCATCGACAAAGCTCTGGATCGCAAAGCCGTGGGGAATGTTCGACACCGAGCGATACCAGCCGACCCGCGTATGAATCGCCGCTTCCGGGTTCTCCAGGCGCACGTTAGGAATCGCGTAGGCCATGTTGGTGAAACCCATGCCCAACTCGAAGGCCGCCTCGTGGTTCATGCCCGGTGCGAACAGCGCGGTGATACTCGGTGCCACCGTGCGGTGCAGCCAGCCGGACGGCAGGCCGTCCTTGTTCAATCCGGCTTTCAGGTATTCGGCCGACACGGTGTGGAAGTAGGAGCAATGGATGTCGTCTTCACGCGTCCACTGCACCCGCACCGCCTTGCCGGGGAATTCCTTGGCGAGGATCGCCGCTTCGATGATGAAGTCCGGCTTGGACTTGCGACCGAAACCGCCGCCGAGCAGGGTGACGTTAAAGGTGACGTTATCGAACGGAATGCCCAGGCGTTCGCCGATCCGTTCACGGGTGACTTGCGGCGCCTGGCTCGGGGCCCAGGCTTCGCACACACCCTCCTTGAAACGGGCGATGGCGACCATCGGTTCCATCGGCGATTGCGCCAGGTGCGGCAGATAGTAGGAGGCTTCGAGGGTGCTGCTGGCGCTGCTCATGGCCTCGTCAATATTGCCGGTGTTGCGTACGACTTTGCCGGGTTTGAGCGACGCGGCTTCAATTTCCTTGCGGTAGGCGATCGAGTCGTAACTGGCATTGGGGCCGTCGTCCCATTCGATTTTCAGCGCGTCGCGGCCCTTGATTGCCGCCCAGGTGTTGCTGGCTACCACGGCCACGCCGCCCAACGGCTGAAACTCCGAGGGCAGCGGACGGCCTTCGATCCGGATGACTTTGATCACCCCCGGGACTTTCAGCGCGGCGCTGTCATCCACGGATTTGACCTTGCCGCCGTACACCGCCGGACGCGCGATGGTGGCGTAAAGCATGCCGTCGAAATGCACGTCGGCGCCGTAGATGGCGCGACCGTTAACGATGTCCGCACCGTCGATGGCTTTGGTGCCTTCCTTGCCGATATAGCGGAACTCTGAAGGCTCCTTGAGCCGCACACTGTCGCGCGCCGGCACCGCCAACGCACCGGCAGCCGCGGCCAACGCGCCGTAGCCCAGCTCTCGCCCGGTCGGTTTATGGATGACTTTGTGCAGTTGTGCATGGCATTCGTCGACCGGGACTTTCCACTGCTCGGCGGCCGCTTGTTCAAGCATGGTCCGCGCGGCAGCGCCGCAACGGCGCATCGGTTCGTACCAGTGGCGCATGCTGCGCGAACCGTCGGTGTCCTGGTTGCCGAAACGCACCTCGTCACCCGGCGCCTGTTGCACTTTTACCAGCGCCCAGTCGGCGTCCAGCTCATCGGCCACCACCATGGTCAAACTGGTCCGAACGCCCTGGCCCATTTCCGAACGGTTGCAGACCACCGTCACCGTGCCATCAGCCGCGATACTGACGTAAACCTTCGGATCATCGATCCAGCCGTTGGGCATGCCGTCAGCGCCGAATTTCTTTTCTTTCTCGGCAGCAAAAGCGTCCTGCCAGCCCCAACTCGCAGCAATGACCAGCGCACTGGTGGCACCGACGCCTTTGAGGAAACCACGGCGACTGAGGTTGCTCAGGGCGAAATCATTCGGTAACTGGCTCATGCCTTGGCCTCCTTCAGGTGGCTGGATGCCTGGCGGATGGCGGTCTTGATGCGGTTGTAAGTGCCGCAACGGCAGATATTGCCGACCATCGCCTCTTCGATCTGTTCGTCACTCGGGTTCGGGTTGGTCTTGAGCAGCGCAGTGGCGGACATGATCTGCCCGCCCTGGCAGTAACCGCACTGGGCGACGGCGGTGTCGAGCCAGGCTTGCTGGACGATTTGCCCGACGGGATCGGCGTGCAGGTTGTCGATGGTGGTGACGTTCTGACCGATCACCGAACCGATTGGCGTGATGCAGCTGCGCGCCGGGGCGCCTTCGATATGAATGGTGCAGGCGCCGCACAGGCCCATGCCGCAGCCGAATTTGGTGCCGTTATAACCGGCCACGTCGCGGATAGCCCAGAGCAGCGGCATGTCCTCGGTGACATCGAGTTGATGGTCTTGGCCATTAAGTTTCAGGGTAATCATGGGCACGCCCGCATATGTCTGGAGGTTATGGGGTCGAGCAATCTGCCGCTGGGGACTAGCGGTTGGCATCACGCAGATCGACTCAGGCTAATTGAGGCTCTCTTATGCGAACAGGAACGTCTGCATCGGGCCTTTGGTGGAGCAAATGCTTGCATCGTTAGGTGGCTAAGTTAACCCAGCATTAACAAAAAAGCCCTGCACAATCGAAGATGTGCAGGGCTTTGAGATCAGTCTTGAAAGCGTAGCCTCAATACCGATTGGGCTCCATTTCCAGGTCGACGTGGAAACGTTCGGAAATGTCTTTTTGGATACGCTGCGCCAAAGACAGCAACTGCAGGCCTGTCGCGCCTCCGTAGTTGACCAGCACCAGCGCCTGCAATTTATGCACGCCTGCGTCGGCCTCGCGGAAACCCTTCCAGCCCGCTCGCTCGATCAGCCAGCCCGCGGCCAGTTTCATCTGCCCATCGGGTTGCGCGTAAGCCACCAGGTCCGGGTACTCGCCTTTGAGCTGAGCGACCAGCGCGGCCGAGACCAAGGGATTCTTGAAGAAGCTGCCGGCATTACCGAGCACCGCCGGGTCCGGGAGTTTTTCATTGCGGATGCTGCAGATCGCCTGGCTGACGTCGGTAGCCGTCGGCTGATCGATGCCTTGCTCGGTCAGGCGCTGACGCACCGGGCCGTATTCCAGATGCAGATGCGCGGCGCGATCCAGGGCGAACCGAACCCGCAGGATCAACCAGCGTCCCGGCTCCTGTTTGAACAGGCTGTCACGGTAAGCGAAGTTACACTCGGCCAGCGTGAAGTCCCGCAACTCGCCCGTCTGGCGATCCAGAGCGGTCAGGCCGGCGAACACGTCCTTGATCTCCACCCCGTAGGCACCGATGTTCTGCATCGGTGCCGCGCCGACGGTGCCGGGGATCAGGCTGAGGTTTTCCAGCCCCGACAGCCCCTGCGCCAGCGTGTGTTGAACGAACGGATGCCAAGGCTCGCCGGCCTCGGCTTCGATCACGACTTTGTTGCCGTCGTCGCTCAGGATACGAATCCCGCGTGTCGCCATGCGCAGCACCAGCGACTGGATATCAGCGGTCAGCAGCAGATTGCTGCCACCGCCAATCACCAGCAGCGGCACGTCATGTTCCGCCGCATAGGCCAGCGCTTCACGCACGTCGGCATCGCTGTGGGCTTCGGCAAACAAACGCGCCTGAACGTCCACGCCAAAGGTATTGAACGGTTTTAGCGAAACCCGGGGTTGAACCTGCAAACTCATATCCGGCCCTTCAATTCGATCACCAGCAAGTCTGTCGCGCGCTCGATGAGGTCCAGCACGTACTCGAACCCTTGGTCACCGTCGTGGTACGGGTCAGGCACTTCATCGACATCCGACTGGTAGCGACGCAGGAACAGGTCCAGCTCAGCCTTGCCTTTGGCCGGTTGCATCGACTTGAGGTTGCGCAGGTTGCTGTGGTCCATCGCCAGGATCAGGTCGTACGTGGCGAAATCGGCGCGGGTCACTTGCTGGGCGCGCTGCATGGACAGGTCGTAACCGCGCAGTTTGGCCGCCGCCTGGCTGCGCTGGTCCGGCGCCCTGCCGACATGCCAGTCACCGGTGCCGGCGGAGGCCACTTCGACCTGATCGGCCAGCCCCGCTTCCCGCAGTTTATGTCTCAGCACGCCTTCGGCCGTCGGCGAACGGCAAATGTTGCCCAGACAGACGAACAAAACCCGCATCAGGCCTCCAGCAGGCGACGAACGCGCTCAAGGTCTTCGACGGTGTCGACGCCGGTGGGCGGTGCGATCAATGCGTCGGCGACGTGAATTCGCACGCCGTGCCACAGGGCACGCAACTGTTCCAGGGATTCGGTGTTTTCCAGCCAGCATGGGCCCCAGCTGACGAAGTCATGCAGGAAACCGGCGCGGTAGGCATAAATGCCGATGTGGCGACGGTACGGCACGCCTTCCGGCAGCACTTCGCGATTTTTCGCGAACGCGTCCCGGGCCCACGGCAACGTCGCGCGACTGAACGTCAGCGCCAGGCCATTGAGGTCGCTGACGACCTTGACCACGTTGGGGTTGAACAGGGTTTCAACGTCCTCGATCGGCTCGGCCAATGTGGCCATGCGCGCTTCGGTGTGGGCGGCCAGGTTGGCGGCAACCTGATCGATCACGCTCGGCGGGATCAGCGGTTCATCCCCCTGAACGTTGACTACGATGGCGTCAGGCGCCAAACCGAGTTTCGCGGCGACTTCGGCCAGGCGATCAGTGCCGGAGTTGTGATCTTCGCGGGTCAGCACCACTTCGGCGCCAAACGCGTTGCATGCCTCGACAATGCGCGTGTCATCAGTGGCAACCACCACGCGCTCGGCGCTGCTTTTGCTCGCCTGTTCCCAGACGTGCTGGATCATCGGCTTGCCGGCGATCAGCAACAGCGGTTTACCCGGCAGGCGGGTGGAGGCGTAGCGCGATGGAATGACAACGGTGAAGGCTGTGGTCATTTATCCAGACGCTCGTCAGTGGTCAGGGTGCGGGCCTCTGTTTCGAGCATTACCGGGATGCCGTCGCGAATCGGGTACGCCAGGCCGGCGCCCTTGCTGATCAGCTCGGTTTTGTCGGCGCTGAGCTTGAGCGGGCCTTTGCAGACCGGGCAAGCGAGGATGTCGAGCAATTTGGTGTCCATGAGCATTCCCTGGATAAAGCGGTTTAAGGCAAAAGACGAGCCGGCAACAGGCGCATCAGCTGCGTATCGAACCAGGCCACGAAGGCCGGTGATGGCGCAGCATCGACCGCCAGGTACCACCAATCGGCGGCGGCGAAGGCACGGCACTTCACCGCATCCTTTTCGGTCATCACCAACGGCAATGACGGTGTGAAATTCAAGGCCTGCACGCTGTACTCGGCGTGGTCGGCAAATGCATGCGGAACTGGCTGCCAGTGTAGCGTTTCGAGGGTCGTGAAGAAACGCTGCGGATTGCCGATTCCGGCCACGGCGTGCAGCGCCTGGCCTGGGGGGAAGTGATCGAGGGGACGGCGTTCGCCGCTGCGCAGATTGACCAGTTCGGTGGGTTGCAGCTGGAAGGCAAAACCGCTGTCGCGATCCTCCGAGGCGCCGTTGTACAGCACCGCGTCAACGCTTTGCAGGCGTTCGACCGGCTCGCGCAACGGTCCGGCAGGCAGGCAACGCTGGTTGCCCAGGCCTCGGGCAGCGTCGATCAACACCAGTTCAAGGTCCCGCGCCAACCGGTAATGCTGCATGCCGTCGTCGGACAGGATCAGGTCCAGCGGCTCGCTCGCCAGCAACGCTTTCACGGCGCTGCTGCGGTCCGGGTCAATCATCAACGGAACGCCGGTGCGCTGGACGATCAACAGCGGCTCATCGCCCGCCACATCGGCGCTTTGATCGGCTTCGACGCGCCATGGCAGTTGCGGCGGTTTGGCGCCATAGCCGCGGCTGACCACGCCCACCCGCAAACCGCTGCGCTGGCAATGCTGGATCATCCACAGGATCAGCGGTGTCTTGCCCGTACCGCCCACGGTGATATTGCCGACGACGACCAGCGGCACCGGCGGCTGATAAATATCGCCCTCACCCGCCAGAAAGCGTTTGCGCTTGGCCGTAACCACACGGCGATACAGCCACTCCAGTGGCTGCAACAGCCTCAGGGCCGGATGACCGTCGTACCACGCTGCGAGCAAGCGATCGGACATGGCCATCAGGGCGCGGGCGGCGCCGCCTCGACTGTGGTCATGCGCAGGTGACTGAAGCCGAGTTTGCCGGCGGCGTCCATGGCGGTGATGACCGACTGATGCTGGGTCTTGCCATCCGCGCTGATGGACAACGGCAGGTTGGTGTCGCCGCTGGATTCTTTCTGCAACGCTTCCATGAGCGTGGTCAGGTCGTTCTTCTGCAAGACCTGATTGTTCACCGAGAACACGCCTTCGGCACTGATGGCGACGTCCAGGTGTTTGACCTGCTGGTCTTCGGCAGGCGAACCACTGACCGCTTCCGGCAGATCGACGCGTAACTGGGTTTCCCGGGTGAAGGTGGTGGTCACGACGAAAAACAGCAGCAGGATAAACACCACGTCGATCAACGACGCGAGGTTGATGTCCACCGTTTCCCGCGGTTTGCGGCGGAATTTCACGCTTTTTTGCCCTCAGCCAGGTCTACGTCACGATCCCCCTGCACCACCTCGACCAGCTTGATCGCTTCCTGCTCCATGCCCACCACCAGTTCATCGATGCGGCGTTGCAGGAAACGGTGGAAGAACACCGCCGGGATACCGACCATCAGGCCGGCAGCCGTGGTGATCAAGGCCTTGGAAATACCACCGGCCAGCACGGCGGCGTTGGTGCCCATGCCCGTGCCCATGAACGCGCTGAAAATATCGATCATGCCCAGCACCGTGCCCAACAGCCCCAGCAACGGCGCCATCGCGGCGATGGTGCCGAGGGCGTTGATGTAGCGCTCGAGCTCGTGAATCACTCGTGCAGCGGCCTCTTCGATGCACTCCTTCATGATCTCGCGACCATGCTTGGAGTTGGCCAGGCCCGCCGCCAGAATCTCGCCCAACGGCGAGTTGGCACGCAGTTCCTTGAGTTTTTCTTTATTGAGCTGCTTGTCCTTGATCCACACCCAGACCTGTCCGAGCAGATGCTCCGGGGTCACACGGCTGGCACGCAGGGTCCAGAGACGCTCGGCGACGATCGCCATGGCCGCGATGGAACTCAGAATGATCGGCAGCATCATCCAGCCGCCGGATTTGACCAATTCCCACACAGTGACAGTCCCCTCGAAAAAGTGCGCCACTCTAACATAGGGGGGTGGCGCACCGAAGACCGTGATGTCGCATCCGGTCGGGCTTTAATAACGCGCGGTTATGGCGCGGCACGCCAGAAGCGCCGTTCCTGACGCATCGCCCACGCCGGCTCGAAGCGTCCGAGGTGCAGACGAATGGCACCCTGCTCGGCACTGTCATGGATCGCCATGCCGCGTTTCATATAACGGGCCATGACGGTGGGATGCGGGTGACCGAAGGAATTGCCATTACCACGCGAGATCAGCACCGCCGTGGGCTGCAACGCGGCGAGCAGTGCCATTGACGACGAACTGCGGCTGCCGTGGTGCGGCGCCTGCAACCAGTTGGTGGGCACGGCCAGCGGACTCTCGAGCAAGGCTCGTTCGGCGGCGCTGTCGATATCCCCCGTCAGCAGCAAGCGCTCGCCGTTGGCCTCGATCTGCAGGACACAGGATTGTTGATTGCTGTCCGAGGCGGAAGGCCATTGCCAGAGCTGAAACCTCACATCGTCCCACGTCCATTGCCGGCCACTCTCGCAGGCCTCGGCGTGCAGTTCGAGGGGCAACGCCTCAGGATCGCCGCTGAGCACTCGCGTCACCGGCAAGCCATGGGCAACCGCACGCGCGCCGCCAGCGTGATCGGCGTCGGCGTGACTGAGCAACATCAGGTCGAGTCCGCTCACGCCCAGTTTGCGCAAGGTGGGCAGCACCACTCGCTCGCCGAGGTCAAAGTCGCCGAAGCGCGGGCCGGTGTCATACAACAGCGTGTGATGGCGGGTTCGCACCAGGATCGCCAGCCCCTGGCCGACATCCAGTTGCCAGACTTCGGCGATTCCCTCCGGCAACAGTGGCCGAGGAGGAAAAACTAGCAACAGCAACAGCGGCCAACCCAGCGGGCGCAGTGGTACACCGCGCGGCATCAATAGCAGAAACGCGCCGAGAGTGCCTAGCGCCCATGCCCACAATGGAATCGCCACGGGTACCCACGCGGGCAATTGACCGGCCATCAACCCAAGGCCCTTGAACAGCCAGTCGATCAGCCCACCCGCCAACCAAAGCAACCCCTCGCCCACATAAGGCAGCGGCAACAACAGGGGTCCCAGCAAGGCCGGCGGCAATACCAGCAAACTGATCCAGGGCACCGCCAGCAGATTGGCGACCGGCCCGCTGAGACTGATCGGCAATCCGAGCACCAGCAGCAACGGGCCCAGGCCGATTGCGATCAGCCATTGGGCGCGGGTCCAGGTTTGCCACCATCGCCAAGGGCCGAGGCGCCCGCCGAAGGTGAAGATCAACACCGCCACCGCCGCGAAGGACAACCAGAAACCCGGTTGCAGACTCGCCAGCGGATCCAGCAACAACACCCCGTTGAGCGCCAGCAACAGCGGCCACCAGGCACCGAGGTGGCGAAATCGCAGGCGCCACAACAGCACCAGCCCGATCATCACGCAGGCTCGCCGCACCGGCACTTCGAATCCTGCCAGCAGTCCGTAACCGAGGGCAGCAGCGAATGCCAGTCCGCACGCCCATGGCAGCCACGGCAAGCGATTCGGCCACATACCGTAGCGAGCCAGCCCGGCGATCAGCAGATACACAACGCCAGCCAGAAGACCGACGTGCTGCCCGGAAATCACCAACAGGTGCACGGTGCCGGTGTCTTGCAGCACCTGCCAATCCTTGCGACTGAGCCCGGCGCCATCCCCCAGCACCAGCGCGGTCAACGCACCGGTTCGCCCCTGAGCGTCCACGGCTTGCAAGCGTTGTCGGATGCCGTCGCGCCAGGCCCAGCCGGCTTCAGCAAGGCGATGACCATCCTTGACGGTTCCGGTTGCACCGATGCGTTGCGCCAGCAGCCAGGCGTCATAATCGAAAGCATGGGGATTGAGCAGCCCGGCAGGACGCTTCAGTTTCACTGCCAGCCGCCAGCGTTCACCACTGTTGACCGGTGGTCCGTCGTACCAGGCCAGGCGCATCAGTGACGGCACCTTTGCCTGTCGCGACCGGGCATCTGTCAGTTCGAAACGCACAACCCCATCATTGTTCTGGGGCAATCCTGTCACCTGGCCTTCGACCCAACGGGTTTCGCCATCGAGATTCGCCGACAGTCGATCATCCAGCGCCCACTGCGCATTCGCGCCAGCCCAACTGAAGCCGAACAGGAAAAACGCCAATGGATAAGTCCTGAACGGCAGCAACATCAAACCCGTTACGGGCAACACCAGCCATAACCAGACCGGCGGTAATACCGGCAAAAAACGCAGGGCCAGCAGACCCAACGCCAGCGCCATCATCCCTGTGCGCATAAGCCCGTCCTTGAGAGTCCCCTCCTAGGCATAGCCGGCTCACGGCACGTGCATCGTTATTAATTGTCACAAAGTCTGAATGGGCGGCTCATAGAATCCAGACATACTTGCCGCCTTAACCGACCGAGAAGCCCTATGCCCCGGCGCTTATTCAAACGTTACATGCCAGACCCGATCAGCATCAGGGAACACAAATCCTTACGCTTTCTCGGCACGCTGCTGCATGACCCGAACCTCTGGCACCTCAACCGTCACTCGGTTGCGCGGGCCATGGCTGTGGGTTTGTTTGCGGCGTTTCTGCCAATTCCGTTGCAGATGCTGGTGGCGGCCATTCTCGCCATCGTCGTGCGGGGCAACATGCCGATTGCTGTCAGCCTGGTGTGGCTGACCAATCCGATCACCATGCCTGCGGTGTTTTTTTGTACGTATCAGACTGGGGCGTGGCTGATGGATGTGCCGGCTCGCCATCTGCCGGATGAGTTGACCTGGGAGTGGATCAGCGGCGAGCTCTCTACGCTGTGGCAGCCGTTTTTGCTGGGTTCGGTGGTGGTGGGGCTGGTGTTGGGTGCCCTCGCCTATTGTTTGGTGATGATGTATTGGCGGTGGTGGGTGAGTCGGCAGTGGGCTCGGCGGAAGAAAAAACGGATGTTGTGAATGTTAAAAAGGCCTCCTTGTCGGGAGGCCTTTTTTTCTGTGGGCTGGGGTACATATCCGTTACCGCGAAAACGGATATGTACACTTAAGTACGCATCCCCCGCCCACTCACCAACAACCGCGCACACCCGATATACAACACCACCGTCGCCACCAGCATGAACGTAATCGCCACACTGATCCGGATATCCGAAACCCCAAGAATCCCGTACCGGAACGCATTGACCATATGCAACACCGGGTTTGCCAACGACACCGTCTGCCAAAACGGCGGCAACAACGAGATCGAGTAAAACACCCCGCCCAGGTAAGTCAGCGGCGTCAGCACAAACGTCGGAATGATCGAAATATCATCAAAGTTGCGCGCAAACACCGCATTGATGAAACCCAGCAGCGAGAAGATCGTCGCCGTCAGCACCACCACCAGAATGGTCACGCCCAGGTGATGCACCTGCAATTGAGTGAAGAACAGCGACAACAGCGTCACGATGAGCCCGACCATCAACCCGCGCAGCACGCCGCCCAGGGTGTAGCCGATCAGAATCGTGTGCGGCGACACCGGCGACACCATCAACTCTTCGATGGAACGCTGGAACTTGCTGCCGAAGAAACTCGACACCACGTTGCCATAAGAGTTGGTGATCACCGACATCATGATCAGCCCCGGCACGATGTATTCCATATAGGTGAAACCACCCATGTCACCGATCTGCCGGCCAATCAGATTACCGAAAATCACGAAGTACAGAACCATCGTGATCGCCGGCGGCAGCAGTGTCTGCGGCCAGATCCGGGTGAAGCGCTTGACCTCACGGTAAACGATGGTATTGAGGGCGACGAGGTTAGGTTGCAGCTCCGAACTCATACCGCCACCTTCGACAGATTTTTCTCCACCAGGGACACGAACAACTCCTCGAGGCGATTGGTTTTGTTACGCAGGCTCAGCACTTCGATGTTTTGCTGCGCCAATTGGGTGAACAACGCAGTGATGCCCATGGACTTGTCGACCTGGACCTCAAGGGTATGACCGTCGAGCAACCGGGTCGGGTAACCCAGCAACTGCGGCGCAACGCTCAGCGTGTTTTTCGTGTCGAGCAGGAAGGTTTCCACATGCAGCTGGCCGAGCAGCTGTTTCATGCTGGTGTTCTCGACGATGGTGCCGTGATCGATGATGCCGATATTGCGGCACAACTGCTCAGCCTCTTCCAGATAGTGCGTGGTGAGGATGATGGTGATGCCTTTCTGGTTCAGCTCTGTCAGGAACGTCCACATCGAACGACGCAGTTCGATATCCACCCCCGCCGTCGGTTCGTCGAGGATCAGCAGGCGCGGTTCGTGAACCAGTGCGCGGGCGATCATCAGCCGACGCTTCATGCCGCCGGACAACGAACGCGAGGGCACATCGCGCTTGTCCCACAGACCGAGCTGGGTCAGGTACTGCTCGGCGCGTTCCTTGGCGATTTTCGGCGGGATGCCGTAGTAACCCGCCTGGGTCACGACGATGTCGAAGGTCTTTTCGAACTGATTGAAGTTGAATTCCTGGGGCACCACGCCGATGCAACGCTTGAGCGCCGCCGGCTCCTTGTCCAGGTCATGACCGAAGACGTTCACCGTGCCGCTGGTCTTGTTCACCAGGGTCGAGAGAATGCCGATGGTCGTTGATTTGCCGGCGCCGTTCGGGCCGAGCAAGGCGAAAAAGTCACCTTCGGCGACGTCCAGATCGATACCACTCAGGGCCTGGAAACCGTTGCCGTAGGTTTTGGTTAGCTGCCGGATGGACAGAGCGGAACTCATATCGGATTTATGCACCAAGAAGGGAAGAAAGGGATCAATGAGGGCGGGCGGCGAACAATACAACCGCGGCACATGAGCGCAATGGTGCTTGTCGCCGCCACACAAGTACAGTCAAGTGTGTCGATAGTGAGTATTAAGTCAACGCGGTCATGACGGCTTTCCTGTACGCCGGGCGCTGCTTCAGTCGCGCATACCAGGCTTGCAGATGAGGCTGCGGCGCACGCTCGATCGGCATCTCGAACCAGGCATAGATAAAGCTGCCGAGGGGGATGTCACCCATGCCGATTTCATCGCCGGACAAATACGGTTTGGCCGCCAGTGCCTGATCGGCCATCGCCAGCAAACCCTCGCACTCTTTGATCGCGGCGTTGATTGACGGCCAGTCCTGCTGGTCTTCCGGCGTGCGCAAGACTCCCCAGAACACAGTGCGGAACGGGCCGGCAAAACTTGAAGTGGTCCAGTCCATCCATTTGTCGGCTGTAGCGCGCGCTTGCAGGTTTTCCGGGTACCAGGCAGTGCCGCTGGCGTGGAGGGCCATCAGGTAACGCACGATGGCGTTGGATTCCCACAGCACGAAGCCGTCGTCCTCAATGACCGGTACGCGGCCGTTGGGATTCATTGCGCGGTACTCCGGCGTGTCGACGACTCCAAAGGCACCGCCCGCATCGATGGCCTCATAGGCCAGGCCCAGTTCCTCGGCGGCCCACAAAGGTTTTCTGACATTCGACGAGTTTTTCCGACCCCAGATCTTCAGCATGACCGCCTCTTTATGGATGAATGCGCAGGCAGCATACGCCGGATCAGGCGCGACTCAAATCGCTCTGCATGTCACCCAACAGCGGCGGCAGTTGTTCGCTGAACAGATGCGGGTAGCACTTTTCCAGGTGTCCGAAAAAAAACGTTTCCGGCACGTCGGTGAACTGGCCGTGGTCGATCAGGTATTCCATCAATTGCTCGCCGTCGCGATTGAAAGGGTGGAAAACACTGTCGTTGATCCCGTCGAATTCCAGCGGTGCAACGTTGAACAGTTCGCAGAGTTTCTGGTTGAACGCCGGTGTGGCTTTGACCCAGCGATCGTTCAGGTACAGCTCTGTATAACCATGCATGGCGAACACGTCGCTCTTGAGCAATTCCAGCAAACGCGGGGTCGACAAATGATTGCGCACATCCGCCAGACCGATCCGCGCGGGAATCCCGCAATGCCGGGCCGCGCCGGCCAGCAATGTGGCTTTGGGCACGCAATAACTTTCCCCGGCCGCCAGCGCATAACTGCCGCGCAAGGTGTCTGGATCGCGGCTGAACGTATAGGGGTTGTAACGCACGGCCTCGCGTACCGCGTAATAAAGATTGATCGCCTGCTCGAGCGGGTCGCGGTGACTGCCACGATGTTTTTCGGCGAACTCCACCACCGACGGGTGGTCACTATCGATGAAGCGGCCGGGACGCAGATACTCGTGCATGAGAATAATCTCCTGAGGAAGCCACGAGTCTAACGACAGGTTCAGCACAGAGATAACGACGTTTCGGCCAAACATGGACGCTTAGCCGCCCGCCCAACAAACGATCTGGCCGGTACCAACCGGTCCTGCGAAGCTCGTCGAAGTTTCCCACGATTTCAATCACATCGCTCTGACCACCCTGTTTTGCGGATGCCGTCTAAGCTCTGAAGGTTGTTTTTGCCCTTGTTTCACGGAGGATTAAATATGCTGCTGTTGTGGATACTGGTTCTGGTTGTCGGGATTGCGTATTTAGCCCACCGCCGTATCGCCCCGCTGCCCGCCCTGTGCATCGTTGCCGTTTATGTGGTGGCGATGGGCGCCTTCAGTCGCGCACCAGGCGGGTTGCTTCTGGTGCTGTGGGTGCTGATCGCGGCTGTCGCGGCGCCTTTGTTGCTGCCCGACCTGCGCCGTAAATACTTCAGCGCGCCGCTGTTCAGCTGGTTCCAGAAAACCCTGCCGCCGATGTCGCAAACCGAGCGCGATGCCATCGACGCCGGCACGGTGTGGTGGGACGGTGAACTGTTCAGCGGCCGGCCGGACTGGGACAAACTGCTGTCCTACCCGAAAGCTCAATTGACCGAAGAGGAACAGGCCTTCATCGATGGCCCGACCGACGAACTCTGCGCGATGGTCAGCGACTGGCAGATCGGGCAAGACATGGACCTGCCTGCCGAAGCCTGGGCCCACATCAAGGAAAACGGCTTCTTCGCTCTGATCATTCCCAAGGAATACGGCGGCAAGGGCTTTTCTGCCTATGCCCACTCCCAGGTGGCCATGAAACTGGCGACCCGCAGCGGTGACCTCGCGTCCACCGTGATGGTCCCCAACTCCCTCGGCCCGGCCGAGTTGTTGCTGCATTACGGCACCGACGAACAACGCAACCATTACCTGCCACGCCTGGCACGCGGCGATGACATTCCGTGCTTTGCCTTGACCGGGCCACTGGCCGGCTCCGATGCCGGCTCGATGCCCGACACCGGGGTCATCTGCAAAGGCGAATGGGAAGGCAAGGAAACCCTCGGCCTGCGGCTGAACTGGGAAAAGCGTTACATCACGCTCGGGCCGGTCGCCACCCTCCTCGGCCTGGCGTTCAAGGCGTATGACCCGGATCACCTGCTGGGCGATGAAGAAGACTTGGGCATCAGCCTGGCGCTGATCCCGACCGACACTGCCGGTGTTGAAATCGGCCGTCGCCATCTGCCATTGGGCGCTGCGTTCATGAACGGCCCGAACTCCGGCAAGGACGTGTTCATTCCGCTGGACTTCCTCATCGGCGGCCAGGACATGCTCGGCAAAGGCTGGATGATGCTGATGAACTGCCTGTCGGTCGGGCGCTCGATTTCGTTGCCTGCCGTCGGCACCGGCGCGGCCAAGTTCACCAGCCTGGTGACCGGCCAGTACGCGCAGATTCGCGAGCAGTTCAACGTGCCGTTGTCGGCGTTCGAGGGTATTCAGGAAGCCATGGCCCGTATTGGCGGCAATGCCTGGATGATGGACGCGGCGCGGATGCTCACTGCCAACGCAGTGGACCTCGGTGAAAAACCTTCGGTGCTGTCGGCGATTCTCAAGTATCACCTCACCGAACGCGGCCGCGAGTGCATCAGCCACGCCATGGACGTTCATGGCGGCAAGGCGATCATCATGGGGCCGAACAATTACCTCGGTCGCAGCTGGAATGGCGCGCCGATCTTCATCACCGTGGAAGGTGCGAACATCCTCTCGCGCAACCTGATGATCTTCGGCCAGGGGGCGATTCGCTGCCATCCCTTCGTCCTGAAAGAAATGGCCCTCGCCGGTCGTGAAGACAAGGATCAGGCGCTCACCGAGTTCGATGGCCTGCTGCTCAAACACATCGGCTTTGCCGTGAGCAATGCTGCCAGCACACTGGTGCTGAACCTTGGATTCGGTCACTTCGAACATGCACCGGGAGACAAGCTAAGCCAGGGTTACTTCCGTGCGCTCAACCGTCAGGCGGCTGCGTTCGCCATGCTCGCCGACTTGAGCATGATGCTGCTCGGCGGTGAACTGAAACGTCGTGAACGCCTGTCGGCGCGTCTGGGGGATGTGCTCAGCAACCTGTACCTCGCTTCCGCCGCGCTCAAGCGTTATCACGACCTTGATTCACCCGGGCACATGGCGCCACTGTTCAACTGGGCCATGGAAGAAAGCCTGGGTCAGTCGGAACGTGCGCTGGATGAATTGCTCACCAACTTCCCGAACAAGGTGCTGGGTTGCCTGCTGCGGGTGATCGTGTTTCCGTTCGGTCGCCGGCACAAAGGGCCATCGGACAAACTCGGTGCCGAAGTGGCCGCGGTGATAGGACGGGCCAAAGGCGATCCAACCCTCGAGGAGTTGCTGGGTGGTTGCTTCCGTCCGCAATCGGCCGATGACGCCGTGGGCGCCCTGCAACACGCCTGCGACTTGCTGGAGGCGACGCAGGCCGTGCGGAAAAAACTGCAGGTGGCGCTCAAAAGCGGTCAGGTCAAACCGGTTGCCGGGGAAAACGTCATCGATGCCGCGCTGGAAGCCGGGGTGTTGCAGCCGGCGGAAGCGCAGAAACTGCGTGATGCCGAAGTGGCGCGGCGCAAGGTGATCGATGTCGATGATTTCGACAAAGAAGAGCTGACGCTGGCGGCAGGAAAAGTCCGCTGATCCAGCCAGTCATGTAAAAAGGTGCGCGGGAGCTTTATACTCCCGCGCCCGTTTTGCTCTTGAGGACTTATCTCGTGTCCAACGTCGTTGCCGATCATCTCGTCTTGCTTGACCACTTGCGCAGCATCCTGGTCGCCGTGGGTGAGGCCGAACAGGTTCCCGAAGAAAGCCATGCCTTGTTCCTGGAGCGCTTCGATGAACTGCGTGCGTTGCTGCCGGTCGACCCGATCGAAAGCCAATACCTGGGCCAGGACATTCTGTGCCAGGTGATCACCCGTTACCCGCAAATCGCCCACCTGGTCCCGCGCGACCTGTTGTGGTACTTCGCCGGTGACTGCCTGCATTACATGCCCGATGATGAAATCGACTTGTATCAGGCGCTGGAAGAACGTCGCTTCGAAGCTGAACAGAACGATGAACCGTTTGACTGGAATCAGGAAAAACAGCTGCTGGCGATGTCGAACGATGACAGCAAGCACTGATTACTGATCAGAAATGCAAAAGGCCCGCATGATTATTCATGCGGGCCTTTTTTATGGCATTGCCAAGTGATGTGGCGGTTGTGACGCCGCCTTCGCGAACAAGCCCGCTCCCAGATTCGATCGGCGGCGTTCACACATCAAATGTGCGAGCGGGCTTGCTCGCGAAGGGGCCAGTCAAAGCAACCCATCACTCTCGGGCAACTCATACTCCGCCGCAACCTTACCCAGCGCACCGGGCTTCCCTGGCTTGCTCAGCGTCGGCTCCTTCTCCAGACACTCCACCAGATAATCGATCAACACCCGCAGCTTCGGCGGCAGATAACGGGTCGGAGAATGCAGCAGCCATGCACCGCCGTGGTACGACGCCAGAAACGTCCAGTCCGGCAGCACCTGCACAATCAGCCCCTGTTCCAGCGCATAACGCGCCGTGAAGTACGGCAAACTGCCAATCCCGATGTGCTGCAACACCGCCCCCAATCGCACACCGGTGTGATTGGCGGCATAACGCCCGCGCACACCGACGGTGACAGCCTTGGTGCCTTTCTTGAATTTCCATCGCGCATCGCTCGGCGTTTCGCCCAGGTAAATGCAGCTGTGATTGAGCAAGTCGTGGGGATGAGTCGGCGTGCCGTGCTCGGCGAGGTACTGCGGCGTTGCGCAGAGCAAATGGTCGATGGTCAGCAATTGCCGTCCCACCAGCCCGGCCGGAGGACGGTCGGTAATGCGAATCGCCAGATCGACGTTGTCATCGATCAAATCCACCTGACGGTCTTCGAGTAACAGCTCCACATCCACTTTGGGATAACGCCGCAGAAATTCCGGCATATGCGGATGAATCACGAATCGTCCTACGGCTTTGGGCACGCTGACTCGCACCAGCCCTTCCGCCTCATGGGTGAACTGGCCACTGATTTCCATCACTGATTTGGCCGCGCTCACCATCTCCTGGCAGCGCTTGAATACTTCCTCGCCACCATCGCTCAGCCGCAGCTTGCGCGTGGTGCGTTGCAGCAGGCTTGTGGCGAGCGCCTTCTCCAGACGCGAAATGCTGCGACTGACGGCCGAAGGTGAAGAGCCCAATTGACGCGCCGCTTCGGAGAAGCTTCCAGTCTCGACAACTTTGACGAAAATCGCCATTTCACCCAGCAACGGCAGTGGAAGATTTGTGCTCACGGTGCAACAGTCCTTTGATGTTTGAACGGATTATCACGCAATTCCACGATTCATATAATAAAAAACAGAATCTTTAATGAGGACATGGAATATGACGCTTCGCCTCTTTTTCCATAGTGATGACCTCAAGGCCAACGTGGAAGTACTGGAATGCACGCCTCACGAGAACGAGTTCGCCGTGGAGCTGCGCGCAACACTGTTTCACCCTCAGGGCGGCGGACAACCGTTTGACACCGGCTGGATAGGCGAAAGCCAAGTGCTGCGTGTGGTGCAGGATCCGGACCGGATCATCCATTTCGTCGATCGCCCGGTAAATCCCGGCATGATCCAGATTCGCATCGATGAGCCACGTCGTCAGTTCAATACGCGGATGCATTCCGCTGGCCATCTGATCGGCCATTTCGTACAAGCCATGGGCTGGATGCCGATCAAGGCTCATCACTGGCCGGGCGAAGGACGCGTGCAGTTCAAACCGACGGACTCCGCACAGGAAGTCGATGCCCCAACCGTCGGGTTCGGCATTGAACAGTGGATCGCCCATGACCTGCCGCGCCTGACATCGCTGCGCGAAGGCGCCCGGGAAATCGGTTTCGGTGAGCTGCCCGCCTACGGCTGTGGCGGCACCCATGTACGTAGCCTGAAGGATTTGGGCACGGTCACGATCGCTTCCGTTTCGCAGAAGAAAGGAACGCTGTCAGTCCACTACAGCGTGGATTGAGCAAGTAGGCGATGCCGATTCCGGCCTCGCCTTGCGCTGGGGAGCCTGCACTCGCGGGTTCCGTTGACTATCCGATAGATGGACCTTAACCATGATGCTTGACGTCGAGCGTCTCGATGAGACGTGCATAAAAAAACTGGCCAACGAAGAAGTCCTCGCCATCCGGGTCAAAGGCTTCCTGCCCCCGCCGCTGGCGATTCAGATCGGCGACAAGATTCTCGCACCCGGCTTTGAAGGCTATATCAACGCGCCGAGCATCGGTCGAATCGGCATGGCGTTTTATGAAGCGGAAAACCAGCCACTGCTGATCGAGGATTATTTCGAGCGCGCCACGCGCAACATCGCGGAATTACGCAATCGTTGCGCGCCCTATTCGTCCCCGGTCGACACCTTGCGTTGCATGCTCGATGAGTCCTGGCCCGCGGGTGCACATCTGGAAAACCTCTACGGTCGCAAGATGTATGTCGGACTGTCCCGGGTGGTGAAACCGGGCGTGTGTTTTCTGGCCCACCACGACATTTTCGCCAAGGACGCCCCGGACAGTTTTCAGGCGAAAAGCCTCGATGCGCAGTTCGCCTGCAATGTGTACCTCAACATGCCCACCGAGGGCGGCGCTCTGCAGATGTGGGACCACGACATTTCCCCGAACCAGTTCGACGAAATGCGCGGCGACAGTTACGGCATCGATCCCGCGCTGCTCGGCACTCCGGCCCTGGAAGTCTGTCCGGAGCCTGGTGATTTCATCATGTTCAATTCGCGCTGCATGCACTCGGTGACACCGGGTGTGGCCGATCCGCGCTTGAGCCTTTCATTCTTTGTCGGCTATCGCGGCAATGCTTCACCCCTTACGTTCTGGAGTTGAGATGCAGTATTCGAATTACCTGGGCGAGTTCCTGGCGCTGGCGACGATCCACTTCCTGGCCGTAGTCGCCCCAGGGCCGGACTTTGCGGTCACCATCCGCCAGAGCGTGCGTTTCGGTCGAGGGGTGGGGATTTGTACGGCGCTGGGCATCGGTGCGGGCATTTCCGTGCATGTGCTTTACACCCTGCTCGGCGTCGGCGCATTGATGCACACCACGCCCTGGCTGTTGACGGTGGCCAAGGTCGTGGGCGGCGCCTACATCCTGTACCTCGGCGTCAGCCTGTTGCGCAGCCAACCCAAATCGGTACTGGAGGGTGAAAAGGAAGCGGATGAACCGATGGTCAAGCAAACGCTGCTGAAGGCGTTCACCACCGGGTTCCTGACGAATGCCACCAATCCCAAGGCCACGCTGTTTTTCCTGGCGATCTTCACCACCCTCATCAGCGCCACGACGCCGCTCAACATTCAGGCGCTCTACGGCGTCTGGATGTGCTTCGTGAACGCGTTGTGGTTTGTGATCGTCGCGCTGTTCTTCTCCAGCAACCGGGTCCGCGTGCTATTCATGCGCATGGGGCACTGGTTTGAACGCACCATGGGGGTGATTCTGATTCTGTTCGCGGGGCGCCTGATCCTGTCGATGTAAAATAGCGCCCATGAAAAAGGCCCGCTCAGTCTGACTGTCGGGCCTTTTTGCTGGCTCGGATACAAATCACGCGCAAACAAAAACGCCGCTCAATGAGCGGCGTTTTTGTGAATTTGGAGCGGGAAACGAGACTCGAACTCGCGACCCCGACCTTGGCAAGGTCGTGCTCTACCAACTGAGCTATTCCCGCAAATGGCGTCCCCTAGGGGACTCGAACCCCTGTTACCGCCGTGAAAGGGCGGTGTCCTAGGCCACTAGACGAAGGGGACACGCTGCCCGGAACACATGGTGTGTGTTTCGGTGCCCAGAGCCGCATCCGAAGACTTGGTTCTGGTTTCACTCAGCCCTGCCCGAAAGCAACGCTGTTTAAAATTGGAGCGGGAAACGAGACTCGAACTCGCGACCCCGACCTTGGCAAGGTCGTGCTCTACCAACTGAGCTATTCCCGCATATTGGCGTCCCCTAGGGGACTCGAACCCCTGTTACCGCCGTGAAAGGGCGGTGTCCTAGGCCACTAGACGAAGGGGACACACGTACAACATTCACTCCCTACCGCGTTTCGCTGTGTGCTTTACGCTGTAAGTGGCGCGCATTCTATGGATGGATTGAGGGGTCGTCAACCCCCAGATATAAATTTATTTAAATCAATGACTTCGCCCTGCTTTGAGCGGTGAATACGGCTTTTTGGTCGTCCGGGGTTTGACGCCTATATTCTGACACCCGCCAAGACGTTATAGTCCACCCACGTAGCAGATGATGGCAATGTGCACCTCACACGCTATTACTTATATAAGCAGCGTTGCGGTCGATACAGACTGAAGGATGTTCGATCCAACCCGTCGAGCGGCCCTATGCGCTCCCATGCCAAGCCACTACACTCGCACGCGAATCCCATAAAGAGGTCTTACCGGTGACACCACTCATGATCACCCTGCTAGTCGTAGCCGGGATCGCACTATTGATCGCCATTGGGTACATGAACCATGTGGTGGAAAACAATAAACTGGAAAGGGCCCGCACCAAGGTTGAACTCAACGACCGACTGCGTCGCTGCGGCGAAATCACCGAAACTTTTCCTGGCCAGTTGATGACACCAGCTCTCAAGCTGCTGCTGACCCGTCTGGAACTGAACGTCTGCCAGCGCCTGTTGAACCTCGAAAAATCCAGCGCCAACCTCAAGGTGCGAATCAGTGAACTGAACACCCTGGTTGGCCAGGGCGAGTCGATCCCGATCAACAACCCGCCGGCACCGATACAGACCGAAGCCAAAGCCAAGGACGTACGCTTCCTGCTCGAAGCCCTGCACGGCCAGATCACCCGCGCGGCACAGGATGGCTTCCTGCCGACCAACGAAGCCAAACGCTGGATCCGCGAAGTTCGCCACATCCTGGTCCTGCTGCACATCGAGTTCTTCAACAACCTCGGCCAGCACTCCCTGCAACAGAACCAGCCTGGCCAGGCTCGCCTGGCATTCGAACGCGGCGTGCAGTACCTGCGTAAACAGCAGGAACCTCAGATCTACGCCGAACAGCTCGAATACCTGGAAAAACTCCTGGCCCGTGCAAACGCACAAGTCATGGACAACATTGCGCCAGTTGAAGGCGAAGTAAACCAGTTGACCGAAGGCCTCAAAGACGTCGAGGCGGATGCGGACTGGAAGAAGAAAGTGATTTACGACTGATCAGCACCGTTGAGAAGAAACCACCTGAAAAGGTGGTTTTTTTTGCGCTGAGTTTGATGGGCAATTAACTCCGAAAAAATGGTCGGCTGTCAGGCCGCCATCGCCAGCAAGCCGGCTCCTACAAGGTCAGCGTATGTCGGCGAGAACAGGTTGGCTGGCAGACCGTCTTCGCGAGCAAGCCCGCTCCCACAAGATCAGCGTATGTCGGCGAGAACAGGTCGGCTGGCAGGCCGTCTTCGCCAGCAAGCCGGCTCCTACAGGGGGCAGGGGCATTAGCGGAAATCGGGTCGGCTGTCAGGCCGCCATCGCCAGCAAGCCGGCGCCTACAAAAGCAGATCGGCGTACACCCGCTTCTCACCACTCATCAGGCCGAGCGTTAGCTCGCCTGCAGCTCTTGATCTTGATCCACCCGCCCCTTCGGGAGGCTGAGTGGAGGTGTTCATCCGGGGAGTGGCGCGCAGCGCCGTTCGACGCAGTCGAACTCATCGCATGTAGGTGCCAGCGAAGCCAACCGGAGGGCGATGCCCCCGGATGAATACCGGAGCGAAGGAACGCCGAGCCTCAGCGAGGGGCCGGACGCTCGGGGCGAGACCTTTTGGTTCCTTTTGGGGCGTTTGCCAAAAGGGACTCGCCGTAAGGGCGAAACCGCCAGCCGCCGCTACCGCAGAAATGGATATGCACACGAACAGAAAGAACCTGGTCGGCTACCAGGCCGCCAAGGTCTAAAACGTCAGAGCCTGAAATGCCCGACCATCCCCTTCAACTCAACCCCCAACTGCGCCAGCTCAATACTCGAAGCCGCATTCCCCTGCATCGCCAACGAAGACTGATCCGCACTGGCCCGAATACTGGTCACACTGCGGTTGATCTCCTCAGCCACCGAACTCTGCTCCTCCGCAGCCGCCGCGATCTGCTGGTTCATCTGCTGAATCAACGACACCGCCGCCGCAATGCTCCCCAGCGCACTCTCGGTCTGAAGCGCATCACTGACCGCCAGCTTAACCAACTCACCACTGCTCTGAATCTGCTGCACCGACGACTGCGCCGCCGACCGCAAGGCGCTGACCAGTCGCTCGATTTCCTCAGTCGATTGCTGGGTCCGCCTGGCCAGAGCCCGCACCTCATCGGCAACCACCGCAAACCCCCTGCCCTGCTCGCCGGCGCGTGCCGCCTCGATGGCCGCGTTCAGCGCCAACAGATTGGTCTGCTCGGCCACACTTTTGATAACACCGAGCACTGTGCCGATATTCTGGATTTCCGCACTCAAGCTTTCGATGCTCGAACTGGCCGATGATGCCGAATCCGCCAGTTGCTCGATCCGCGCCATGCTCTGGCGCACCACCGCCTGGCCACTTTCGACCTTGCCGTCCGCCGTCTGTGCGGCTTGGGCAGCCTCTTCCGCGTTACGCGCAACGTCGTGCACCGTAGCGGTCATCTGATTCATGGCCGTAGCGACCTGCTCGGTTTCTTCCTTCTGACTGCTGACCTCAAGATTGGTCTGCTCAGTCACCGCCGACAGCGACTGAGCCGAACTCGCCAACTGTTCGATACCCGCCTGCAAACCGCTGACAATACTGCTGAGCCCCGCCCCCATCTGCTGCATGGCCTGCATCAATTGGCCGATCTCATCACGACGAGTCACTTCAATCGTCGAACTCAAATCGCCCGCGGCAATCTGCTGGGCAACGCGAATCACACTGCGCAGCGGCCCGACGATCAATCGGGTAATCACCCACGCCGCGATCAGCCCGACCAGCAAGGCCAGGGCCGACGAGCCGATAATCAGCACCGAGTTCTTTTTCAACTCGGTCTGCATCGACTGGTCTTCGGCCACATAGGCCTGGTCTACCCGCTCCACCACCTGCGCGGCGCGCTGATGCAACTGCTCGTAGACGGTTTTTTCCTGAGCCAGCAGGCCAGTGTATTCCGCCAGTTTTTCGCTGAAACCGCCGATATGCCCGACCACTTCATTGAGAACGGTCAGGTAGCCCTCATCCTTGACCGTGGTTTTCAATTGCTCGGCCTGAGTCAGCGCCTGGTCGGCCTGCTCGATCTTGCCTTGGGCGCTGTCGTCACCCTTGCGGCTCTGGTCGAGGCGCACACGTGCTTCGTTCATGGCTTGCAGCATCAGCCGCGATACCTGGCTGACCTGATTGGCCTGCTCGATAAACTGGGAACCGTCCTTGCCTTCGGATTCCTTCAAGGCATAGGCGCCATCATCGGCAAGCCCGGCCTGCAGCACGTCGAGATTATTGGCCACGCTGGAGACCGACCAACTGGCCATTTCCAGCGCCAGGTCCTTGGCCTGACTCAGCGAGACGAATTCGTCAAACGCTTTGCGGTAAGCCCCCAACGACTGCTCGACGTCACTCATCACAGGAACGTTGGCCGGCGATTGCGCCTTCAGCTGATTCGCCAGGACGATCAGACCATCGACCCCCTCGTGCAAGGCCGTGACAACTTTCGGGTTGCCGTGCAAGGCGTACTCCTGCTCGAGCAGGCGCACCTTGAGCAAGCCACTGTTGAGCGACGACATCTGTTTGAGCCCGTCGAAGCGATGGCTGATGGTTTGCAGGGACCACACGCCGATGGCCGCCACCAGAGCTGTCAACAACAGCACCAGTAAAAACCCGACACCCAGTTTTTTTGCCATACCGAGGTTGGCAAAACGTCCTTGCACGGCCGAAATCATTGCACTTAGTCCCCTGACATAGTCTGTTGACGCAGATTCGCAACGGGCCTGTGTCAACACAAGTCTCTGGCGTCGGAATAATGGCAAAAAGCTACGCCCACGTCGTTTTCAGAACGCTTGAGGTCGATCCGGAGCGGTGGCCTGAAAAAACGCCCGGGCTCGCGAATCACAGGCGCAGGCCACATTGATACGCTGCCAGTCACTGGCCTCACTGGCAGGACTGAATGCCGTCGCGGAAGACAGCAGGACGCCGAAGCGCCTTGCCTGTGTTCGCACGTGAGCGTAGTCGGACTTGCGCGATCGCGCCCAGATGAACAAACCGCCAGCGGGTTTACCGAAAACCTCCCACTCGGCATCCTCCAGTACCTGCAGCGCGGCCTCTCGGTCATGTCTGAGACGCTGTCGCAGCCGCAATACCAACTTGCGATAGGCACCGCTGGCCAACAGACAGGCAAGCACCGATTCGCAAAACCCGGAAGCGCCCAGACTGCTGATCCGCTTGACCTCGGTCAGTCGCGAAATAACGGCGGTACCGGCCACTACAAAGCCGACCCGCAATGAACTGCTGAGGGTTTTGGAGAAGCTGCCGACGTAGATGACGTTGTCATCAGTATCCAGCGCAGCGAGCCGCGTACCGGGGCCACTGTGAAAGTCCGCGTAGACGTCGTCTTCAATCACCAACACGTCATGGTTTTTGGCCAGATGCAGAATCCGCTGCGCCACCCCCGGCGCGAGGTTGCTGCCCGTCGGGTTGTGATAGAAGCTGTTGATGAACAACGCTCGGGGCTTTTTCTCAAGCAGCAGTGCCTCGAGCACCTCGATGTCAGGTCCGCGCGGGGTGCGCGGCACTTCGATCATCGAGACGCCATGCAGCCTGAGCAACTCGAACAGCAAGGAATAACCGGGACTTTCGACCACGACGCAATCACCCGGTTTGAGCAAGGTACGCACGATCAGGTCGAGCCCCTGACTGGCCCCGGCTGTCGTCATGACCCGGTTTTCTTCTGCGTCGATGTCAAGCTGGCTCAGGCGCTTGATGATTTGTTGACGTAACGCAAGCAGCCCCAGCGGCGTGCTGTAATTGAACAGGCCAGCCATGTCGGTACGGCTGACCTCCCGGATTGCGTAAGTCAGATCATCTGTCTCACGCCAGCTTTCGGGGAGCCCGCCGCCCCCCAGTTTCAACGTGCTCGCGGCGTCGACTGTCTGTAACTCCGAGCCCTCTAACCAGGGTGAATCTGCAGCGACCAACGTTGGGGCAGCGACTATGAATCCGGCGCCATGACGCGACGCCAGCACCCCTTGAGCCACCAGCCGATCGCAGGCTTCAACGACGCTGGACTGGCTGAGTAAATTGGTCCGTGCGATTTGCCGCGCAGACGGCAAACGCGTCCCTGGTTCTATGCCGCTCTGACGCAGCCAGTACGCAAGCGCGTCGACGACTTGCTGTACGACCGGCACCAAGGCCTGTCGATCGATTCTCAATTCCATGAGCAAGCAAACTCCTGTTCGTTTGACGGCATGAGTTAATCACAGGCGCGCTCGATGGGCTGTGCGACAACGCCGTCAAAACTTGCGGTTCTAACCATTTGAAACACATTGCTGAGATGTTCACGAAGGGGGAAAAAGCGGGGGGGGGGGTGAGGCTGGGCGTACCTATCCGTTGCTGTAGTAAAGGCTGATATGGGGTCCGCCCATATCAGCCATCACCGAAGAAACAGATACATCCGAAGAACCGCGGCGAATCAAAACGCCGTAACCCCCCCATCCACCGCCAGCGAATGCCCCGTAGTGAACGCAGCACCATCGCTGCACAGATACAGCACTGCACTGGCAATTTCTTCAACCTTGCCGATACGACCCACCGGGTGCATGGCGTTGGCGAACTCGCCCTTCTTCGGGTCCGCTTCGTAGGCGCGGCGGAACATGTCGGTATCGATGACTGCCGGGCACACCGCATTCACGCGGATTTTTTTCTTGGCGTATTCGATGGCCGCCGATTTGGTCAGGCCGATCACCGCGTGTTTCGACGCTGCATAGATGCTCATCTTCGGCGCAGCGCCAAGACCTGCGACCGAAGCGGTGTTGACGATTGCGCCACCGCCCTGTGCCAGCAACAGCGGCAACTGGTACTTCATGCACAGCCAGACGCCTTTGACGTTAACGCCCATGATCGCGTCAAACTCGTCGACCGTACCCTCGGCCAATTTGCCTTTTTCAATCTCGATGCCAGCGTTGTTGAAGGCGTAGTCGAGACGGCCGTAGGTATTCACCACCTCGTCCATCAGATTTTTTACATCGCTTTCCACGGTGACGTTGCAACGCACGAAGGTCGCTTCGCCGCCTGCCGTGCGAATCAGCGCCACGGTGCCCTCGCCACCGGCCGTGTCCATGTCGGCCACCACCACTTTCAACCCTTCCGCGGCGAACGCCTGGGCGGTCGCGCGACCGATACCGTTGGCGGCGCCCGTTACGACGGCGACCTGGCCGGAAAACGTCATGCTCATTGTTTTGTCCTCGAAGAGAAGAATGCGGGGGTTCGCGTGGGCCCAGTCTAGCCATTGGCGCTACCGCCACGGCAGCACTATCAGAAGGCCGGTTGAGCGCCCATGAGTTGCAGTGATAGAACGACCGGCCTGACTATCACTGCACTGGATCAGGCTGCATTCGCCGCATCAGCCAAACTTGCGGCGGCGACCATGAAGGTCTATCAACAAGGCTTCATTCATCTTGAGTGCCTGTCATGACTACCCAGACCAATCGCCAGTTCCTGCTCGCCAAACGTCCGGTGGGCGCGGCTACCCGCGAGACGTTCACCTATCAGGAAGTGCCGGTCGGAGAACCGGCCGCGGGTCAGATCCTGGTCAAAAACGAATATTTGTCCCTCGACCCGGCCATGCGAGGCTGGATGAACGAGGGCAAGTCCTACATCCCGCCGGTCGGTATCGGCGAGGTCATGCGCGCATTGGGCGTAGGCAAAGTCGTGGCGTCGAACAATCCAGGCTTTGCGGTCGGTGACTACGTCAACGGCGCCCTGGGCGTGCAGGATTACTTCCTTGGCGAGCCGCGCGGTTTCTACAAGGTCGATCCGAAACTGGCACCGTTGCCGGTTTATCTGTCCGCGCTGGGCATGACCGGGATGACCGCCTACTTCGCCCTGCTCGATGTCGGTGCACCGAAAGAAGGTGACACCGTGGTGCTCTCCGGTGCGGCCGGGGCGGTCGGCAGCATTGCCGGGCAGATTGCCAAGATCAAAGGCTGCCGTGTGGTCGGCATCGCGGGCGGCGCGGACAAGTGCAAGTTCCTGATCGACGAACTGGGCTTTGACGGCGCCATCGATTACAAGAGCGAAGATGTCGTCGCGGGCCTCAAGCGTGAATGCCCGAAAGGCGTCGACGTTTATTTCGATAACGTCGGCGGCGACATCCTCGACGCGGTGCTGAGCCGCCTGAACATGAAGGCTCGGGTGGTGATCTGCGGCGCCATCAGCCAGTACAACAACAAGGAAGCGGTCAAAGGGCCAGCCAACTACCTGTCGCTGTTGGTGAACCGCGCGCGAATGGAAGGCTTTGTGGTGATGGACTACGCCGCGCAGTTCGCCGCTGCCGGGCAGGAAATGGCCGGCTGGATGGCCAAGGGGCAGCTCAAGAGCAAGGAAGACATTGTTGAAGGACTGGAGACATTCCCGGAGACGCTGATGAAGTTGTTCAGCGGGGAGAATTTCGGGAAGTTGGTGCTGAAAGTCTGACCCGAAATTTAAATTCACCGCAAAACCAATGTGGGAGCGGGCTTGCTCGCGAAAGCGGTGTGTCAGTCGACATCAACGTTGACTGACATACCGCTTTCGCGAGCAAGCCCGCTCCCACATTTGATCTTCAGCGTCTGGTCAGGCGATTTCAGCGACTACGTCCGCCAACGCCTTGGCCGGATCCGCCGCCTGGCTGATCGGACGGCCAATCACCAGATAATCGGAACCGGCATCCAGCGCCTGACGCGGGGTCAGGATGCGGCGTTGATCGTCCTGGGCGCTGCCTGCCGGACGAATCCCCGGGGTCACCAGTTGCAACGACGGGTGAGCCGATTTCAGGGCCTGGGCTTCCAGCGCCGAGCACACCAGACCGTCCATCCCGGCTTTTTCCGCGAGTGCCGCCAGGCGCAGCACCTGCTCCTGCGGCTCAATGTCCAGACCGATGCCGGCCAGGTCTTCACGCTCCATGCTGGTCAGCACGGTCACACCGATCAGCAGTGGTTTCGGCCCGGTGCGCTGGTCCAGCACTTCACGGCAAGCAGCCATCATGCGCAGACCGCCGGAGCAATGGACGTTGACCATCCACACGCCCATTTCTGCCGCAGCCTTGACCGCCATGGCGGTGGTGTTCGGAATGTCGTGGAACTTGAGGTCCAGGAACACTTCGAAACCCTTGTCGCGCAAGGTGCCAACGATTTCCGAAGCGCAACTGGTGAACAGTTCCTTGCCGACTTTGACCCGGCACAGTTTCGGGTCCAACTGGTCGGCCAGCTTCAGTGCGGCGTCACGGGTGGGGAAATCCAGGGCGACGATGATAGGAGTCTGGCAGACGGACATGTGCGGGCTCTCAGGCAGGACGAAATCGGCGCGCATTGTAGCGGAACCTGCGCGGCTGCGGGACCCGATGATCGGTAAATCGTCGTCGGCGCTCAGCCAAGACTAGCCCTTTCGCCGATTGTGTCGAGACCGATACATACACGACACGCCTGCAACACCCTTGCCCGCTACCCTCGGCAGCCGCAACACGTCCTTACAGCACTTCCCGCCTCCGGGCCGGACGCCTATGCTGAAGCCACAACCTCGCAGCCTATCTTTGTGGTTGGCAGCCTACCTGGCAGATGAACGCACGCATGCACAGCACCCAAGCCCCCTTGAATGACGATCAAAAAGCGCCTGGCGACGACAAGCGCTGGAGCATTCGCGCGCTGATCGTCGACGATGATGTCCCGATCCGCGAGCTGATGATCGATTACCTGGCCCGGTTCAACATCCACGCCAGCGGTGTCACCGATGGCGCTGCCATGCGTCTGGCGCTGCAAGCCGAGCATTTCGACGTGGTGGTGCTCGACCTGATGCTGCCCGGTGAAGACGGTCTGTCGCTATGCCGCTGGTTGCGCGCCGAGTCGGACATTCCGATCCTGATGCTCACCGCGCGCTGCGAACCCACCGACCGGATCATCGGCCTGGAACTGGGCGCCGACGACTACATGGCCAAGCCGTTCGAACCGCGAGAACTGGTCGCGCGGATTCAGACCATTCTGCGGCGAGTGCGCGACGACCGCACCGAACAGCGTGCGAACATTCGCTTCGACAGCTGGCGCCTGAACAGCGTGCTGCGCCAATTGATCGCGGCGGATGGCCTGGTGGTTCCGCTGTCCAACGCCGAATTCCGTTTGCTGTGGGTGTTCATCGAGCGTCCGCGCCGAGTGCTCAGCCGCGAACATTTGCTGGATGCGGCGCGCGGTCGCTCGATCGAAGCCTTTGATCGCAGCATCGACCTGCTGGTCTCGCGCCTGCGCCAGAAACTCGGCGACGACCCGAAAGCCCCGCAGTTGATCAAGACGGTACGCGGTGAGGGTTACCTGTTCGACGCCCGAGACATCGGCTGATGCGTGCGCGCTTCGATACGCTGTTCGGCCGCCTGTTTGGCGTGCTGCTGGTGGCGATCATCCTGGCGCATCTGCTCGCGTTTGCCTGGTTTCATCATTACGGTCCACCGCCACCGCCTCCGCCGCCCGAGTTCTTCAAAGGTCTGGAAGGGCAGCGCCCGCCGATGGACCCACGTTTCGAAAACCGGCCACCACGGCCGTGGTTCGGTGGGCCGCTGGTGCCGCTGACGTTCCAGTTGATCTCGCTGATCATTGCAGCCTGGTACGGCGCAAAACTACTGAGCCGGCCGATCCAGCGCCTGAGTGACGCCGCCGAGCGCCTGAGCGAAAACCTCGATAGCCCGCCGCTGGACGAGTCAGGCCCACGGGAAGCCCGGCAAGCGGCCTACACCTTCAACCTGATGCAAAAACGCATCATCGAACAAATGCAGCAGCGTTCGCGGATGCTTGGTGCAGTCTCCCACGACCTGCGCACGCCGCTGTCCCGGCTCAAGCTGCGGCTTGAGCAGATCGACGACAACAAGCTGCAAGGCCAGATGCGCCAGGATCTGGACGACATGATCAGCATGCTCGACGCCACCCTCACCTACCTGCACGAGCAGCGCACCAGCGAGGCCCCGCAGTGGATGGACGTGCAGGCGCTGGTCGAATCCCTGAGTGAAAACGCCCAGGACCAGGGTTCCGATGTCCAGGCCACCGGCCACTGCGCACCGTTGCAGGTGCAGCCGATGGCGCTGCGTTCATGCATCAACAACTTGCTGGATAACGCCCTGCGTTATGCCGGGCAGGCGCAGATCGCGCTTGAAGACCATCGCGAACACCTGGTGATTCGGGTGATCGACCACGGACCGGGGATCGCAGAGGATAAACGCGAAGCTGTGTTCGAACCTTTCTTTCGCCTGGAAGGTTCGCGCAATCGCAACTCCGGAGGTGTCGGGCTGGGCATGACCATAGCTCGCGAGGCGGCTGAACGGTTGGGGGGAGATTTGAATCTGGAAGAAACCCCCGGTGGTGGCCTGACCGCCGTCATTTGGCTGCCTCGCACTTGAGCCACACATCGATCTAATGTGGGAGCGAGCAAGTCGAATCGTCGCACCGCCGCTCCCACAGGGATCTGTGTCTGAGCGGAGATCTGTGTGTACCACTCGGTACAAACCCCACATACCCACAACAACTAGTTCCTTGAGGCTGCAAAAGCCGGTGCACCCGCCGGCTTTCCAATCCAGGGAGTGAGCCCAATGATCGGTAGCGTCAGCAACTACACGAGCTATAACAGCACCGCCAGCAGCACCACCAGCAATGCCCGCAGCCAGCAATTCCAGAAAGAACTGCTCTCAAAACTCGACACCAACAGCGATGGTTCGGTGGATCAGGACGAGCTCAAGAACGCCCTGTCACAGAAATCCGATGACGGTCTGCTGGTCAGTCTGAGCAAAAACTTCGCCGACCTGGACGGTGACGACAGCGGCAGCCTGAGCAGCGCAGAAATGGCCGCGATGGCGCCTCCTCCGCCACTGTCGCGTGATCAAGCGCCGGACACCGAATTGGCCGACGCGTTGATCAGTGCTCTGGATGCCGACGGTGACGGTGCCATCAGCGGCGACGAACTGAGCAACGGTCTGAGCAGCGCCGGCAGCAGCGCTGACAGCACGGAAATCTTCTCGGCCCTGGACAAGAACGAAGATGGTGTCGTCAGCAAGGACGAGCTGGCCGCCAGCCTCGCCCCGCCACCGCCTCCACCTCGGCAGGTGTCCGGCGAAGCGCTGTTCAGCCAGCTCGATGCGGACAGCGATGGCAGTGTCAGCGCCACCGAACTGGGCAGCGCGTTGCAGGCGAGCGACAGCACCTCATCGACCAGCACCGACACCAGTGCTGCGTTGCTCAAAGTATTGGATAGCGACAGCAGTGGCGGAGTCAGCAGCGACGAGTTGAAAGCTGCGCTGCAGGTCGGTCGCGAGAAGAACAGCGAAAGCTCCACCGATCAGGCGAACGTGGCAGAGGCGCTGAACAAAATGATCGCCAACCTGAGCAAGCAGTACTCGCTCGACAAGGTAGCGACGGTGGGCAAGTACCTGAACGTGGCGACCTGACCAGGACGCTCACGAAACCAATTGTAGGAGCCGGCTTGCTGGCGATGGCATCATCGCGGTTTACCTGCAACACCGCGGTGATGCCATCGCCAGCAAGCCGGCTCCTACAAATTTTGTGAAGGCAGTCAGGGCCGGCGATCTTCCACCCGCGCCTGACTCTTGCTCCAGTCGGTCAACAGGCTATACGCCACGGCCAACAACGTCGGCCCGATAAAGAGGCCGATAAAACCGAACGCAATCAGTCCGCCAAACACCCCCAGCAGCACGATCACCAATGGCAAATTCCCGCCGCGACTGATCAGGTAAGGCTTGAGCACATTGTCGACTCCGCTGATGATGAACGTGCCCCAGATCCCGAGGAAGACCGCCATCCCGTACTCGCCCTTCCAGGCCAGCCAGGCAGTTGCCGGTATCCACACCAACGGCGGCCCCATGGGAATCAGGCTGAGCATGAAGGTGACAATGCCAAGCACCAGCGCCCCAGGAACTCCGGCAATCAGGAACCCGATCAACGCCAGCACCGCCTGGGCTGCGGCCGTCCCGATCACGCCGTTCACCACGCGCTGAACCGTACCCGCCACCAGTTCGATGTAGTAACCGGCGCGATCACCGATCAATCGTTGCAGCAGGCCGTGGACAAACGCCGCCAGGCGCGGCCCGTCCCGGTAGAAAAAGAACACGAACACGATGCTCAGCGTCAGCTCGAGAATGCCGCCGCCAATCTGTGCACTGCGCGCCAGCAGCCAGTTACCGACCTGCCCCAGATAAGGTTTGAGCGACACCATCATCGCCGCGCCTTGCTGATCGATACTGTTCCAGATCACCACCAGCCGTTCACCGACAAGAGGGACACTGCCCAGCCAGGTCGGCGCTTCCGGCAAACCATCCATCTGCACATCCTTGATGAACGCCGTGGCATCGCGCACATGGTCCGCCAGGTTGAAACCCAGCCACACCAGCGGCACCGCCACTACCAACATCCAGCCAAGGGTCAGCAATGCCGCCGCCAGGGACTCGCGACCGTTGAGCCAATGCGTCAGCAAGCGCATCAGCGGCCAACTGGCAAAGGCCAGCACCGCCCCCCAGAACAACGCCGACCAGAACGGCGCCATCACCCAGAAGCTCGCGCCAAACAACACCAGGAGCAGGATTTGCACCAACAGCCGATCGTTATTGATCATCTGAATCTCGAAAAAAAGTCAGTTCGCAAAAGAGTAGGCGAACGCGGCCAGCGCGCCCGCCTGATCCAGCTTATCGCAATAGCTCGATGTGCAGGCCAGAGCCTTCGACGCTGCCCGTCTCCATCCGCGCCGATCGTACCCCCTGGCTGATTAATGCCTGACGCCAGGCTTCGGCATTGGGTCCTGAAACGGTCACCCGCAAGGTCGTGTCCAGGTTCAGGCCGCGCGAGAGCAAGCGCAACCAGGTCTCGTCGGGCGCGTTGGTCAGTTTCGGGAAATCGAGTTCACCGGTGCTTTTGAGCTCTCGCAACAAGGTCGCGGAGGTGGGCAGCAGATCACCCAACGGTGCGGCAGCATCGAACTGTTCAACGTGCAGATAGGCTTTGCGATTGCCGCGAGTGATACTGTACAGCGCCACCAGCGTGTTGTCCTTTGGTGCCGCCAACCGCAACAGCAGATAGGCCTGCTGATCGTCAGCGCCATAAAGCTTGGCATTGCCAAAGACTTCATTGGCCCACAGGCTGCTTTCACCGCAATCACGGGCCTGGCACCAGAACAGCAATTCGGCACCCTGCTTCTGCAAGGCTTCGCGAGCGACGGTAAACGCTTCGGTAGACGAATGCTCCGGAGGCAACTCGTAGGTCACCGAAGTGGTTTGTCCACGGGCGCTGACCTGACCGTCGAAGCGCAATTGGCCGCTGATCTTGCGGATCGAACCCAGCGGATAGATCCGCTCAAGTTCGACCGCCGGGCGATAGTCGACGATCTGCGAATCGGTCACCCGCGGCACGATCGGCAGGTCCTGACTGCCCGGCACATCGGCGGCAAACACCAGAGGACTGAAACAACACAGCGCCAGCAGACTGATTGAACGCATGGATAAGCTCATCGGATCAGCATGGCCTGGGCACCCTTGATGACGCTGGCGTCGTCGATGCGTTCGGGCACCAGCAACCCACGCTGCACCGCCGGACGCGCTTCCATATTCGCCATCCAGCGTTGCAGGGCCGTCAAGCCGTCAACGTCGACACCTGACCACTCGTGGCCGCGCACCCACGGATAAGTGGCGATGTCGGCAATGCTGTAATCGCCGGCGAGGAATTCCACGTCCTGCAGGCGCGTGTCGAGCACTTCATACAGGCGACGGGTTTCATGCTGATAGCGGTCGATGGCACCCTGGAGTTTTTCCGGAAAATAACGGAAAAACACGTTGGCCTGGCCCTGCATCGGGCCGATTCCTCCCATCTGGAACATCAGCCACTGCAATACCACCGAACGCCCCTTCGGGTCCCGGGGCAACAGTTTTCCGGTCATTTCAGCGAGGTAAATCAGGATGGCGCCCGATTCGAACACGGCAAAATCGCCGTTGGCGCGGTCGACAATCGCCGGTATCCGGCCATTGGGGTTGATCTTGAGGAAGTCCGCGGACTTCTGTTCCTTCTTGTCGAAACTCAAGGCGTGCACCGTGTAGGGCAGGCCGAGTTCCTCGAGCACGATAGAGACCTTGTGGCCATTCGGGGTCGCAGCGGTGTAGAGATCTATCATGGTTGTCTCCCATTTCAACCCGCCCAGCCTCGACAGTTGCCCGGCGCAAGTCAAGGAACGGCGAAGAACCGATTGAAACAGTCTGCGACAAGGTCGGCACCGGGTTCGTCATTCAGGTGCAAATGATGACCGCCAGGCAGCTGTTCACGGCTAAAGGGTAGACGCTCCAGCAACTCGGGATGTTTGGCGAGCATGCCGTCAGCCGCGACGACCAGCAGCGCAGGACAACTGACCCGCTGGACGAAGGCCATGGCCTGTTCGGTGGTCAGACGCAACGGCGACGGCAGCGTCAGGCGGTTGTCGGTACGCCAGGTGTAGCCGCCCGGCACCGGCATCAAGCCACGCTGGGCCAGCAGTTCGGCGGCTTCGCGGCTGACGGCCACCAGACCTTTCATACGCGCTTCGATGGCGCGGTCGAGGGTGTTGTAGACCGGTTTGCTTTTCTCCCGCAGATCCAGCTGCGCTTGCAGGGCCATGCCCATGCGCTCAGCCGCATTTTCGCCTTTGTCTGTAGGAGGAATGATGCCGTCGATCAAGGCCAGATGGGTGACACGTTCCGGCAGCGAACCGGCAATGATCAACGAAGCGATCGCGCCCATGGAATGGCCCATCAGCGCAAAACGCTTCAAGCCAAGTTGTTCGGCGACTTGCAGCACGTCATGGGCGTAGTCCCACATCGCGTAACCGGCACCCGCGGGACGATGCCCGGAATGACCGTGTCCGGCCATGTCCAGCGCAATGATGCGCAGCCCTTTGAGTTTCGGCGCCAACCGGGCAAAGCTGTTGGCGTTATCCAGCCAGCCGTGCAAGGCGATCACCGGCAAACCGTCCTCGGGACCGAACAGGTGCGCTGCCAGCTCGATGTGCGGCAGGCTCAGGCGGACTTCTTCGACGACATGGCTCATGCACATTCCTGCTGATGGCGACCGTCCCAGCGGCTGAACAGGTTTTTCAGCAGCAAGGCCGTGTCCTGGGGACGTTCAAGTGGAAACATGTGCCCGCCCGGCATGGTCAGGGATTCGCCCAACGGCATGCGACCGACAGCACTGGCGTGATGACGCATCACCACGCGGCTCTTGTGCCCACGCACCACCGCCAGCGGCACCTTCAACTGCCGAGCGCGGCCGGGGCTGGTGTCCGGCACACCACGGTAGATGCTGATTTCCGTGGCCGGGTCGAAACGCAGGCGCAGTTTGTCGCCAACCTTGCACAAACCGTGTTGCAGGTAGGCGTCGAAACATTCCGGATCGAAGCTGCGAAACAGGGTTTTGCCAGCGAAATAGCGGCGGGCACTTTCGAGGTCGGCGAACTCTTCCCGACGCCCCAGCGTGCGGCCCGCCGGAGTCAGGCGGTCGATAAAACCAAAGCGTTTGGCGGCACGAATCACCCACTGATCGGCGCGGGTCAGCACCGGTGAATCGAGCATCACCACGCCGCGGTACAGCTCGGGACAGCGCAACGCGGCGTGCAGGTGCAGCACACCGCCGAAGGAATGGCCGACGCCCCATACCGGCTCCGCTTGCTGTTTGAGGTGATGAATCAGCTCGTCCACCAGGTTGTGCCAGTTGTCGTCCGCCGGGAAACGCGGATCGTGGGCGTGCTGCTCCAGATGCGTCACCTGATACTCGGGCGCCAGCGCCGCGAACAGCTTGCCGTAGGTCCCCGAAGGAAAACCGTTGGCGTGGGCGAAAAATATCTGCTGCGACATACCAGTCGTTCCATCAACCAAAAACAGAACCCGATTGTCCGCAAGCCCACCGTGATTCGCAATGACCGTAACTGCCAGGAATGATGACAGTCGTGCCGTGGCTATGAGCGGCAAGGGTCGGACCTGTTATTTATGACAGTTGACAGCCAATCCTCAGGACGCGGATAAGAACACTGCCGCCAAACCTCGGGCAACGCCTGTCATGACTCACGTCAACACGCCTGCTATTGCAGTGATCGACTCCCGGGGACTGGGTGTGCGTGGTGTGGCATATCACCGCCGCGACGATTCTGCAGCTGAAACCTGCATCACACAGCAGGTACACGATGTTGCCGGGCGTGCGGTGTTGAGCCGCGACCCACGGTTGTTTCTTTTGCATCAGGCAGGCCAGAGCGCCGCCAATCAAATCAATGTATTCAGCCTGTCGGGCGCCGTGCTTTTATCCGAAAACGGCGACGCTGGTTGGCGCCTGGGGTTGCTCGGCGAGGATGGGCAAGGCGTCGAAGGTTGGGATCAGAAACTCAGCCATAGCTGCGTGCGTTATGACGGGCAACGGCGGCCGATCGCCGCATTCGAGTGTGCTCACGATGGAGCGGAACACTGCATCGCGCGGTTTTCCTATGCAGATGTCAGAGCCGATGAAACCCACAACCGGCGCGGACAATTGATTCGGCATGACGACACCGCAGGCTCTTTGCGCTTCATCGAATTCGGCCTCGCCGGCACGCCGCTGGAGCACAGCCGTACCTTTGTAGAAGATCCGCAATGGTCCGTGAACTGGCCCGAAGCCGAGACCGAGCGCGATGGTTTACTGGAGGATGAACCCGCTATCACCCGCATTCACTGCAACGCGGTGGGTGAGCCCATCAGGCAGATCGATGCAAAAGGCAATGTCCAGAGATCCATTCTGACCCGTGCTGCCGAGCTGAAAGAAGTTCGCCTGACACTTGCCGGGCAGACCGAGGAAAAAATCCTGGTCAGTGACATCCAGCACAACGCCTTCGGCCAGGTCGAACGACAACGTGCGGGAAACGGCGTGATTTCGTGTGCGACGTTTCGCCCTGAAGACGGGCGACTGGAGCAGCTGAAGGCCTACGTACCGGGGCAGCCAGCACTGCAGGATCTGATTTACGACTATGACCCGGCAGGCAATATCACATGCCTGACCGACAGCGCCGATCCTGTTCATTACCATCGCAATCAACGAATCGAACCGACCCATCGTTACCGATACGACAGCCTTTACCGACTGATAAAAGCCAGCGGCCGACAGCTTCGCAACGCCCCTGGTGGTCCGCAATTGCCAGCGTTCCAGTCCGCCCCCGATCCCGGACAACTGGAAAACTACACGCGCATTTACACCTACGACAAGGCCGGCAACCTGGAGGTCATGCAGCACCAGGCAGACAATGCAAACCGCACCGAACGCACAGCCATCGCCCGCCTCAACAACCGCAGCCTGCCCGAAAAAACCAATGGCGAGTTACCCGACGAGAACGAAATTGCCGCCGGTTATGACGCCAACGGGAACCGCAACACCCTTCAACCGGGACAAGGCTTGCTATGGGATCTGCGCAATCAGTTGCGTCAGGTCGAACAGGTAGTGCGTGAGGATGAACCCAACGATATCGAGTTTTACCTCTACGACGGCAGCGGCCAACGTCTGCGAAAGATCCGCCGCGCCTACACCGGAACCCTGACCCGCAGTCACGAAACACGCTACTTGCCGGGTGTGGAAATTCGCACCTGCGCTGACGAAATCCTCCACGTCATAACAGTGAAGGCCGGACGCGGAACAGTTCAGGTTCTGCATTGGGAGAAAAAGCCAGCATCAGACATTCCCCAGGATCAGCGTCGCTACGGCTTCACCGATCATTTGAACTCCAGCACCGTCGAGGTGGATGAAGACGCCAAACTGATCTCATGGGAAAGCTACTACCCGTACGGTGGAACCTGTTGGTGGGCCGGGAGAAACAAGCTGGAAGCCAGCTACAAAACGATTCGCTACTCGGGGCAGGAACGGGATGCCACGGGGTTGTATTGCTACGGGTTTCGCTACTACATACCTTGGTGTCAGCGATGGTTGAGTGCCGATCCGGCAGGGACCTCGGACGGGTTGAATCTCTATGCGATGGTTCACGGGAATCCGGCGGGGCATGTAGATATCGCCGGACTGATAGATGACCACACGGTACAAAGCAGAAACCTTCGCGATGCGTCTTCATCAGCCTTTATGCGCGATTTCGTTTCCAGAGGTTTGTCTGGCCTTGTACAAATGTCGACCATTGCGGCGCTGAACACCTTGCCACCCAGTCGTGCTACTAACGCTGCACTGGCCACAACCGCCGGCCTGCTTGAGGGGATTTCCGTCGGGATTGTCGGTGGCGGTTTGGCTGCACGGTTTCATCGTAACGCAATGGTATTGGGTGCCATCGGCGGCCTTATGATAGGAGTTTTACCGGCGGCGTTGAGTCACGACAGTGATTCAACGGACGAATCAGAGGTAGAACTGAACCAGACAGCCATCAACCGAATAGGCGCGGCAGCAGGCGCAATCACTCGAGAAATCTCACAACAGATCCTCAGGGGGCATGGTGCAAACTTTCCCTGGGGCAATGTCAGCCTGGGTAATCGGATGCCGACCTTTTATCGAACAGGCTCGGTCTATGCAGTTACCAATGCGCTCAACGGCGCGTTCGGTCGATATGTCCCAGAGTCCATTCGCAGTTGGTTAGGTCCTTTAGTAGAGGGGACGGATGGGTTTGTCGGAACATGGTTGCGGGGAAATCATCCAGAAACAACCTATGCAACCGGCACTTCGCCGATTCAGAGACCACCGTTCTTCGATACAGCCTTCGGAGCAAGCGGCAGGATTACCTCCGGCCTGTTCATTTACGGCGTAGGCACCGCGGTTGAAGCCGCGACGGCCAGCATCACCGGCCTGGGTGCCTCCGAGCGCGGTGATTCGGTGAACATGATAAGTGGAGCCGTCACCGGTGCCTTCACCGCGCTCAGTGGCCATCGAGCTCTGATCATGGAAACCGCTCTGAACGGATACCGTGGAATGAATCCGCAGGTAGCAGATCGCATTAGTCCAGACGTCCAGTCAGCGGTACCTAGATCATCAAGCAGCCGATTCGTCGTCCGACGCCATAGCGCTCACGTCTGAAGCCGTCTGTCGAGACCCGATTCAAAAGGATTATCGAGCCGGCGGATTCTCTCCCAACGGCACAACCGCCATGGTCAGCCGCGACACACAACTGGCCTTGCCCTCATCGCTGGTCAGCCGAATATCCCAGACATGGGTGGTGCGCCCGATGTGAATCGGCTTGGCCACCGCCGTTACCCGACCGCTACGCAGTCCACGCAAATGGTTGGCGTTGATTTCCAGCCCCACGCAGTAGAACTTGCTGGCATCGATGCACAAATAGCTGGCCATGGAGCCGACAGTTTCCGCCAGCACCACGGACGCACCGCCATGCAGCAGACCATAAGGCTGGTGCGTTCGATGGTCGATGACCATGCTGGCGGTCAGGGACTCTTCGTCGAAGGCTTCGAAGCGGATATCCAGCACTTCACCGATGGTGTTTTTCTGAATCGCGTTCAACTGCTCGATGTTGGGAGTGGTGCGCCACAAACTCATTGCAGACATCCTTTGTTGGTTTTGTCGTGACTCAATCCTGCCACAGCACCGCTTCGCTGCGCTCGCTCCATTCTTCGAACCGGGCACCATAAGCCGCTTCGATCACGTTGCGCTTGATCTTCAGGGTCGGCGTCAGAAAACCGTTTTCCACCGCCCAGCTGTCTTTGACCACCACGAGCCGGCGCAGGCGCTCATGCTTGTCGAGGGCGTCGTTGACCTCCTCCAGCAGTTTTTCCAGGCTTGAATGCAGACCGGCGCGCGCGGTTCCGCCCGCGTCCTGCTGCCCCACCGCCGAGAGTACGCACAGTCCCAGCGGCGCGCTCAAACCGTCGCCGACCACACACACCTGTTCAATCCGCGAATGCACGGCCAGGCGGTTTTCGATCGGTGCAGGGGCGACATACTTGCCTTTGCTGGTCTTGAAAATTTCCTTCAGCCGTCCGGTCAGGCGCAGGTTGCCTTCGGCGTCTTGCTCGCCCTTGTCGCCGGTGCGCAGGAAACCGTCCTCGGTCATCGTCTCGGCGGTTTTTTCCGGATCCTTGAAATACCCGAGCATGTTCGCCCCGCTGCGCACCATGACCTCGCCCGATTCGGCGATCCGCACTTCAACCTCCGGGCAAGGCTTGCCGATCCAGCCGGGTTTATTCTCGCCGGACCGGCCGATGTGGGAATAACCGCAACTTTCGGTCATGCCGTACACCTCCAGCACATCCAGCCCGAGCTTTTGATACCACAGCAACAAAGTCTGCGGCACCGGCGCTGCGCCGGACAATGCCACGCGCAAGGCATCCAACCCGAGCGCGGCGAGCACTTTGTGCCCTACCCGCTTGCCGATGAAGGGTAACCCGAGCAGGAAGTCGAGGCGTTTCGCCGGGATCTTGCTGTACACGCCCATCTGGAACTTGGTCCAGATGCGTGGCACGCCGAACAGCGCGGTAGGCCGCGCACGCTGCAAATCGGTCAGGAAAGTATCGAGGCTCTCGGCAAAGAATACGGTTTGCCCGGTGTAGATCGAGGCCAGTTCAACGAACATTCGTTCGGCGACATGGCACAGCGGCAGGTAGGACAGCAGCCGATCCGATTCATTGAGGCCGAACAGTTGCGTGCCGTGGGTGGTAGCGAATCCCAGCGTGCCAAAGCTGTGCATCACGCCTTTGGGCATGCCGGTGGTGCCGGAGGTGTAAATGATGGTCGCCAGTTGATCGGCGGCAGGTTTGGGGTCGTCCTGGATCGGTGAACACGCTTGCAGGTCGGCCCAGCTGAAATCGAAGCTGCCCGGCGGATGCAGTGGCAGGCTGATGGTCGGCAGGTCGGGGCGAACCCCGCGGGACATGCCGGACCAGTCATCGAGCTTGCCGATGAACGCCAGCGCCGCTTCGGAGTGCTCGAGGACTTGCGCGACGGATTCGGCAGTGAGGTTCGGGTATAACGGCACCGAAACGTGCCCGGCCATCCAGATCGCCAGGTCGGCGATGATCCAGTGCGCGCAGTTTTTCGAGATCAGGGCGATGTGACTGCCTTGCGGCAATTCCCGGGCCCGCAGCCAGTGCGCGGCGCAACGGGCCTGATGGCCGACGTCTTCCCAGGTCAGGGTTTCGACCTGGCCGCCACCCACCGGTTGAACCAGAAAACGCTGACGGGGATGACGTGCCTCGCGCTCGTAAAAGACGTCCAGTGGCAAATGAAAAGCAGCAGACATGCGACTCGCTCCTTTATTTTTGGTCTGGAGCAAGCGTAGTCAACCAAGCGGTTGCTTGGTTAATTATTTGTCTGCAAAAAAGATCGCAGCCTTCGGCAGCTCCTACATGGATTGTGTACATCCTGTAGGAGCTGCCGAAGGCTGCGATCTTTTGCGGTTACGGGTGCTTGATGCTGTTGAGCTTCATCGCCCCGGCCAATGGCAAATCCCCTTCCAGCTCTGCGAGACCGGCAGTGCCAACCCTTTCCGGGTCCTGTACATGGCCATGCTGCAGATACCCCAGCAAGTTGCCCACCAACGGGTTATGACTGACCAGCAATGCGCGATCCACGGAGACCAGTTGTTCCGAAACCACTTGTGGGCTGTAGTCGGGGGTCAACCATTCGACGGTGCGGATTTCCGGTGCGAACCCCAGCGTGTCGCGTACCAGTTGCGCGGTCTCCTGCGCACGGCGGTAGGGGCTGGCATAAATGGCTGTAAGCTTTTTATCCATCAGTTCCGCAGCCGCGCGCAACACCTCCTCACGACCGTGTGCCGTCAATGCCCGCTCGGAATCAGGACGTTTGCCGTGTGGCTCGGCCTCACCATGACGCAATACCCAGAGTTTCATAGCTTGGGTTCCTCATCTCGGGCCGGATGCGGCGCAGGCGCCACGACGTGCGGCGCTTCACCTTCCGGTGTACGCGGCGTCGGCCAGTCGGCGAACGGCCAGGGTTTCTGGTCGCTGTGGAACGTGCCGAAACGACCGATCTGCGCCAGAAACTGGCTCAGGCTGTCGCCGAAATTCATCAGGCTGGCGCTCGGGGCGCCATAAATCAAACGATAGACCAGTTGCACCAGCACCACGGCGCCGAGGATGAATTGCGCCACCTGCCAGACCAGCAGGAAGACGATCATCCACAACACCCGCAGCAGGATGGATTCGTAGCCGGCTTCTACTTTCGGATCGTTCATATGCAAGTCCCTGCCTGTTTTAAAAGCGTGATCAGTTGAAACCACTGGTGGAAATAAAGTCGACGTCGGTTTTCGGTTCGCCGCGCATCAACGCTTCAATCACCTGATTGAGCGTGCGCCCTTCGAACAGAATCGCGTGCAGCCCGGCGACCAGCGGCATGTACACGCCCACCTCCTGGGCCTTGGCCTTGAGCACTTTCAAGGTATTCACACCTTCCGCGACTTCGCCAAGCCGCGTCACCGCTTCTTCCAGGCTCAAGCCTTGGCCGAGGGCGAATCCGACCTGATAATTGCGGCTTTTCGGCGACGAACAGGTCACGATCAAATCCCCCACACCCGCAAGCCCCAGGAACGTCATCGGGTTGGCCCCCTGATTCACGGCAAAGCGGGTCATTTCCGCCAGCGCCCGGGTGATCAGCATGCTCTTGGTGTTTTCGCCCATGCCCAGCGCCACCGCCATGCCGGCGATGATCGCGTAGACGTTTTTCAGCGCCCCGCCCAACTCCACGCCGAAGCGGTCGGCGCTGGCGTACACGCGAAAGGTGCGGCCGTGCAGCGCTTCCTGAACACGTTGGCAGAGTTCTTCGTCTTCGCTGGCGACCACGGTGGCGGTCAGTGCGTGTTCGGCGATTTCACGGGCCAGGTTCGGCCCGGACAGCACGCCAATGCGCGCTTGCGGGGCGATTTCTTCGAGGATCTCGCTCATCAGTTTGAATGTGTGGGCTTCGATGCCTTTGGTCAGGCTGACCAGCAGCTTGCCGCTCAATCGTTCGGCGTGCGGGGCCAGTACCGAGCGCAGGGCGCTGGACGGCAGCGCAACGAAGCACAGGTCGCAAGCCTCCAGTGTGGCTTGCAGGTCTGTGACCGCTTCCACTCCTGGGAGAATCTTGATGCCTTTGAGGTAACGCGGGTTCTCGCGATTGACCCGAATGGCTTCTGCCTGTTCAGGGTCACGCATCCACTGCCGGACCTGAAGCCCGTTCTCGGCCAGCAGGTTAGCCACGGCGGTACCAAAACTTCCGCCTCCCAGGACCGCAATCGGGCGCTGTTCAGTCATATGCAATCCGTTAATCCAATACCAGTGGCGATGCCGGCATTATACGGAGCGGCCCAGTGGCGGCCAGCCCCCGCGTCAATTACCGGTACTTGTATGAAGAAGACCAACAAATCCGAGGAAAATGCCGCCATCGTGACTGGAAAAGTCGACGAGCTCGGTTAACATGCGCGCCAGTAAAATCGCTATCAAGGATGTGTTGTGTCGTTTGGCCCTGCTTCACCCCGCTCGCCGCTGGTTCTGGCGCTGATTTTCAGCCCGCCGTTGCTGGCGGACGACCTGTTTCTCGACAGCGAGCCACTGCCGCACGTGCTGACGGCTACGCGCCTGAAACAGTCGCCGGCCGCGGTGCCGGGGAGCATGACGGTGATCGACAGCGAACTGATCAACGCCAGCGGTGCCCGGGACATCAGCGAGTTGTTGCGCCTGGTGCCTGGAATGATGGTCGGCAACATCACTGGCAATCAGGCCGCGGTGAATTATCACGGCACCAACGCCAGCGAAGCCCGGCGCATGCAGGTGCTGATCGACGGCCGTTCGGTGTACCGCGCCGGCCTGGCCACGGTGGACTGGAGTGACATTCCGGTGGCCATGGAAGACATCGAGCGCATCGAAGTCTTCCGCGGCCCGAACACTGTCAGCTATGGTGCCAATGCGCTGATGGCGGTGGTCAACATCATCACCCGCAATCCGGCCGACAGCCACGGCACGCGGATGAAGGTCACCCACGGCCAGCGCGGCATCGACGATTTCTACGCCAGTCAGGGCGTGGGCTGGGACGGTGGCGACTTGCGTCTGTCGCTGTCCGGCCAGCAGGACGACGGCTTCGACTCGGACCGCAAGGGCGCCGACTATCGCGACAGCCGCCGCCTGAATCGCTTCAACCTCGCCGTCAGCCAGACGCTCAACGAACAGCAAAGCATCGACTGGCAATTAAATGCCAAGGACGGGAGCAATCAGCGCCCTTATACCTACCGTCCAGTGTTCTCGGGTATTACTGCCGCCGGGAACAATTCCGACGTCGTCGCCAAAGACTACGCCGGCTCCTTGCGCTGGAACCTCGACCTCAATCCCGATCACAGCCTTTATATTCAAGGCTCGGCCCAGCACTGGGATCGGCAGCAAACCTGGCGTGCCTGCGACGCCGAAGTCTCGTTCAGCCCCGAACTGACCGAGCTCTGGCAGCTCAATCCGAATTACACCGAACGTCTGGCGCGCAACATCGAGCGCTACCTCGTTCCCGGCGCACCGGCCGGCACGGCGGCGGAGCAAGCCCTGGCCAGTCAAGTGCTGGACCAGTGGCGAAACGGTGCCCGGCGAACCCTCTGCGGTGACATTGACCAGAGCACCCGGGAATCGCGCTACGACCTCGAGTTGCAGGACACCCTCAGCCTGTCCGACAGTCTGCGACTGGTCAGCGGCTTGAACTATCGTTACGACCGGGCCGATTCCGAGACCTATTTCAACGGCACGCTCGATGACACGACCTGGCGCGCATTCGGCCAACTCGAGTGGCGAGCGACCGAACACTGGTTGTTACAGGGCGGTGCGATGTTCGAAGACACGCAATTGAGCGGCAGTTCGCTGACCCCGCGGGTGGCGGTGAACTATCTGATCACTCCGCGCCACGGTTTGCGCGCAGTGTATTCGGAGGCCATCCGTTCGCCGGACATGTTCGAAAACAACGTCAACTGGAGTTACCGGGTGACTAACCTGCAACCCGCTGCCTACGGCCAGAACAGCGCCCGTTATTTCGTCAAGACCCGCGGGCCCGGCAACCTCGAGCAGGAACACATGCGCTCCAGAGAACTGGGCTACAACGGTTTCTTCGCCGAGTGGGGACTGGCGGTGGACGTGAAGGTGTTCCACGACGAGATCACCGGCATGATCAGCGAACCATTGCGCAACAATCAGTACATCGCCAGCAACGCCAACAGTTCGCGCTTCACCGGGGCAGAAACCCAACTCGACTGGCACCTTGGCAGTGCCGACCGGCTGCGCCTGACCTATGCCTGCGTCGATGCTCAGGCGAGCAATCCGCTGGATGCGCGACAGACCGCACGCAACAGTGGCTCCGCCGGCTGGTTGCGCAACTGGGGCCACGGCTGGAACAGCGCGCTCTTCTATTATGGTGACGACGCGCTCAACGGCTATCGTTTCGAGCGGATCGACACACGCATCGCCAAACGCATCGGCCTGGGCAAGGGCAGCCTGGAACTGGCCGGCGTGCTCCAGCAACGTCTCGACAATCAACCCACCACGTTCGTCGATAACAACTACGACGAGCGACGGGTGATGTACTTCAGCGCGGAGCTGGTGTTCTAGATGCTGAAGTGTCCGTCACGCAAGACGCCAATCCTTGGCCGCCTGCTGGCCGGGTTGTGCCTGGTGTTGACCGGCTGGCTGTTGAGCCTGTCGGTCAGCGCCGAGGATATTTTGCTGACCGGTGCCGACGACAGCCCCGGCATGCAGGCTTTCGCGACAGCCCTTGGCGAATTGCGCCCTGACGACACGGTGCGTTTCCAGCCATTGTCCCGTCTGCCGGCACCGAGCAAATTGCCGACCGGCATTCGTTTGATCCTGCTGGACCTGCCCAGCCTCGACTGGCGCCTGCAAGATACCCAGGGCCCAGCGACGCTGGTGCTGCGCATCAGTCGCCTGCAAGCACGTCAGCGCCTGGGCACTGCCCTGCCCGCCCATTTGAGCCTGCTCTGGAGCGATCCGCCGCCTGATCGACAATTGCGCCTGGCCCGAATCCTGCTCCCCCAGGCCAGACGGGTCGGCGTGCTGTACGACACACACAGCGAGTTTCTTCTGAATGAACTGCGCCAGGCCGCTCAACCGCTTGGCCTCGAAATCGTCACCGAACGCTGGGACAACACCAATGACAGCCGCCCCTTGCAAAACCTGCTGAAAAACAGCGACGTGCTGCTGGGCCTCGATGATCCCGACCTGTATAACCCCAAAACCGCGAAAAACCTGCTGCTCAGCAGCTACGCACGACAAACCGCGCTGATCGGCCCGAACGCCGGCTTCGTCAAGGCCGGAAGCCTGACCAGCAGCTACAGCGACCAGAGCGACTGGCTGGCGATTCTCGACGAACTGCTCGACCAGCCACCGGCCACCTGGCCACGCACGCATTACGCCAATCGCTTCAAAGTCTTGAGTAACCCACAAGTGGCTCGTTCATTAGGCATTGAACAGATCAATGAAGCGTTGGTCGCAGCACAGTTGGCCGAAGGAGAAAGCCGCCCATGACTTTTCATCGTCGTTGGGACATCAATACCCGCACCCAGATCATCAGCCTCGGCCCTGCCCTGCTGCTGACCTTGCTGCTGATCAGCTTCTTCACCTTCGTGCGGATCCAGGACCTGCGTCAGGAGCTCAACCACACCGGTCAACTGATTGCCAACCAACTGGCGCCGGCCGCCGAATACGGGGTTATTTCGGGCAACAATGAAGTGCTCGAAAGCCTGCTCAAGGCCACCCTGGCCACGCCCAATGTGCGCTTTCTGGAAGTGCAGGACAGCGCCAACCGGATTCTGGTGTACGTCGAGCACCCGTCGGAAACCCACACGCGCTCGCAACAGGTCGAAGTGTTCCAGGCGCCGGTGCGCTTGCAACGGATCGCGCTGCACAATGATTTCTTCCAGGGCAGCAACGTTGCCACCACCGCTCCCCCCGAGGACTACCTGGGTCGGGTGATCGTCGGTCTGTCGAATGACGCCTTCAGCAAGCGCCAACAGGAAATCCTGTTCAAGGCCGGAATTCTCGCGCTGTTCGCCCTGCTGTTTACCTTCCTGATCGCCCGGCGTCTGGCCGGGAGCCTGTCGCAGCCGATCCGCGATATCGGCAACGCGGTCAAGTCGATCCAGCGCGGCGACTACAAGACACCGCTGCCGATTGTCGATGACACCGAACTGGGCGCGCTGTCGCAACACATCAACAACCTTGCCAGCGGTCTCGAGCAGGCCAGCCGTGAACAGCATCAGGCCATGGCGCAGTTGATCCAGACCCGCGAAGAAGCGGAAAAGGCCAACAACGCCAAATCCGATTTCCTGGCGATGATGAGCCACGAACTGCGCACACCGATGAATGGCGTGCTCGGCATGCTGCAACTGCTGGAAACCACCGAGATGACCGAGGAGCAGGTCGAGTACGCGGCGCTGGCCTCGGAGTCCACCGAACACCTGCTCAAAGTCATCAACGACATTCTCGACTTCTCGCGCATCGAACGTTCGGAGCTGGAGCTGGAGCACATTCCGTTCAATCTGGCGGACCTGATCAGCAGTTGCGCCCAGTCGTTCCAGCACAGCGCTTTGCAACGCGGGCTCGATCTGGCGCTGCTGATCCCCGAAGACATGCGTGCGCTGCAGGTTCAGGGCGACCCGACGCGGATCCGGCAGATCCTGGTGAACCTGGTGGGCAATGCGCTGAAGTTCACCGAGCAGGGCCGCGTCACCATCGAACCGCAATGGCAGTCGCTGGATCACGAATTGTTGTGGTTCACCTGCACCGTGCGCGACAGCGGGATTGGCATCCCGGCCGAAAGCCTGGAATTGATGTTCAACGCGTTCCAGCAGGCCGACAGTTCTATTTCAAGGCGTTACGGCGGCACCGGGCTGGGACTACCGATTGCCCGCACCCTGGCGGAACGCATGGGCGGCACCTTGCGCGCCCAGAGCGAGGAAGGTCGCGGCTCGGCATTCACCCTGGAAATCCCGCTGGCGCTCTATAAACAGACGCTGCCGGTGCGCACCCCGCGCGCGCAGACCGGCAGTGGTGATGGCGAAGGCCGCAATGTGCTGCTGGTCGAGGACAACCCGGTCAACCAGACCGTCGTCGAAGCCATGTTGCGCAGCCTGGGCTTTACTGTCAGCGTCGCCACCGACGGCGCTCAGGCGGTACGCAGCGCAGAAAGCCTGATCTTCGAAGCCATTCTGATGGACTGCCGACTGCCGATCATCGATGGCTACGAAGCCACCCGACAGATTCGCCAACTGCCCGGTTGCACCGACCTTCCGATCATTGCACTGACTGCCAACGCCTTGCAGGGCGACCGTGAAGCCTGTTTATCGGCAGGAATGAACGATTACCTGGCCAAGCCGTTCAAACGCACTGATTTGCAGCAAATTCTGCAGCGATGGGTGCAGTAGTGCAGGCCTTTCGGCTATCTGTGACTGGCGTGAAAGGCGAAAGTGCGGCAGTCTTAGGCACCCGAACAGGCCCGAAAAGGGGCTTGAATAAAAATTTCAGTGCACAAGTGTACATTCATGTCCTTGGTGCTGTGACTTTCACCACAACGCAATAGTCTATGAGTAGGCTGCTGACTCGAGGCATGAACGCTTCGATCGGCCGGGAAGATTTGCCCCACCTGCCGCATGGGACTATTGAGGAGCTCGCATGACCAAACAAAACGCCTTTACTCGGGAAGACCTGCTGCGCTGCAGTCGCGGTGAGCTGTTCGGCCCAGGTAACGCGCAACTGCCCGCCCCGAACATGCTGATGGTGGACCGCATCACCCTGATCAGCGAAGAAGGCGGCAAGTACGGCAAGGGTGAATTGGTCGCCGAGCTGGATATCACTCCGGATCTGTGGTTTTTCGCCTGTCACTTCGAAGGTGACCCGGTGATGCCAGGCTGCCTGGGCCTCGACGCCATGTGGCAACTGGTCGGCTTCTTCCTCGGCTGGCAAGGCCTGCCAGGCCGCGGCCGCGCCCTGGGTTCGGGCGAAGTGAAGTTCTTTGGTCAGGTTCTGCCGACCGCGAAGAAAGTGACCTATAACATTCATATCAAGCGCGTCCTCAAAGGCAAGCTGAACCTGGCCATCGCCGATGGTTCGGTGACTGTCGACGGTCGCGAGATCTACACCGCCGAAGGCCTTCGGGTCGGCGTTTTCACCTCCACTGACAACTTCTAAGGGTTATCCGCATGCGCCGCGTCGTTATCACTGGTCTGGGCATCGTTTCGTGCCTGGGCAATGACAAAGAGACCGTCTCCGCTAACCTGCGTGCAAGCCGCCCTGGCATCCGGTTCAACCCGGAATATGCCGAAATGGGTCTGCGTAGCCAGGTTTCCGGCTCCATCGACCTTCCCCTCGAAGAACTGATCGATCGCAAGATCTATCGCTTCGTCGGCCACGCAGCGGCTTACGCCTACCTGGCCATGAAAGACGCCATCACCGACTCCGGTCTGACCGATGAGCAAGTCTCCAACCCGCGTACCGGCCTGATCGCCGGTTCCGGTGGCGCCTCCACGCTGAACCAGATGGAAGCGCTGGACATCCTGCGCGAGAAAGGCGTGAAACGCGTTGGCCCATACCGCGTCACGCGGACCATGAGCAGCACCGTTTCCGCTTGCCTGGCCACCCCGTTCAAGATCAAGGGCCTGAACTACTCCATCGCTTCTGCCTGCGCCACCAGTGCTCACTGCATCGGTACCGCCATGGAACAGATCCAGATGGGCAAGCAGGACATCGTGTTCGCCGGCGGCGGTGAAGAAGAGCATTGGAGCCAGTCGTTCCTGTTCGACGCCATGGGCGCACTGTCCAGCCAGTACAACGAAACCCCGGAAAAAGCTTCCCGTGCCTACGACGCCAAGCGTGACGGTTTCGTCATCGCCGGCGGTGGCGGCATGGTCGTGGTCGAAGAGCTGGAACACGCTCTGGCCCGCGGCGCGAAGATCTACGCGGAAATCGTTGGCTACGGCGCGACCTCCGACGGCTACGACATGGTCGCCCCAAGCGGCGAAGGCGCCATCCGCTGCATGCAGATGGCCATGTCCACCGTTGATGCACCGATCGACTACCTGAACACCCACGGCACTTCGACTCCGGTCGGCGACGTCGCGGAAATGAAAGGTGTGCGTGAAGTGTTCGGCGACAAGGCCCCGGCCATCAGCTCCACCAAGAGCCTGTCCGGTCACTCCCTGGGCGCCGCCGGCGTTCACGAAGCGATCTACTGCATGCTGATGATGGAAGGCAACTTCATGGCGGGTTCCGCCAACATCGAAGAACTGGACCCGGAAGTGGCAGACATGCCGATCCTGACCAAGACTCGTGAAGACGTCGCTTTCAACACCGTGATGAGCAACAGCTTCGGTTTTGGTGGCACCAACGCGACCTTGGTACTGCAGCGCTGGCAGGGTAAGTAACACTCCGCCTGCACAGCACACAAAAACGCCCCGACTGGTTCGGGGCGTTTTTGTGTGTCTGGAAATAATGTAGTCAGGGCAAGCATGAAACCTGTGGGAGCTGGCTTGCCAGCGATAGTGGTGTGTCAGGCAACATTGATGTCTGGAGTGCCGACGTCATCGCAGGCAAGCCAGCTCCCACAGGTTCTGAGGAGTTCAATCCATCTAGGCTCCAACCGCGGTTTTGCTCGTCGCCAACATGAAGCTTTTGTCATAAAACTCAACGCCCTGCGACCGAATACCGCGTGTTTGGCGGGCTGCAGGACTTTTGCCGATTTCGCAAAAATGGGTGACCGAACTCAGTCGTTTACTTAGCAGGCTAACCAAATATATAACGAAGTCCTGCACACGCCTTGCTGCAGATATCACAGAGATTGGAGCTAGCAGATGACTGTAAAAGTAACTGAACGCGACGATTCACATAAGTCCCACGAAGGCGTAGCCGCCGGTATACGGATCTGGGACGTGCACCAACAAGGCATGTTGGTGGGGATGTTCCACTCCGAAACCGACGCACACGGCTACAAGGCCGAACTGGAAAAACTGGAACAGCAGCGAGCGCTGCAATCCGCATAAGCAATGACAGCATTGAAAACGACAAACCCCGCCATGAGCGGGGTTTGTCGTTGTTGCAACCTAAGGGCTTACCACATCAGATCATCAGGGATCTGATAGGCCGCGTACGGATCATCCTCGGCTGCCGCTTCTTCAGTCTGCACATTCAGCTGCACGATGCGCTGTGGATCGCGCTCCTGGATCTTCAGGGCCGCTTCACGGGGAATCACTTCGTAACCGCCTGCATGGTGCACGATCGCCAGCGAACCGTTGCTCAGCTTGTTGCGCATCAGCGTGTTGACGGAGAGGCGCTTGACCTTCTTGTCGTCGACGAAGTTGTAGTAATCCTCGGTGGTCAGCTTCGGCAGACGCGAGACTTCGATCAATTGCTTGACCTGCGCGGCGCGGGCCTTGGCCTCGGCCTTCTCCTGCTGCTGACGGTTCAGCTCCTGGTCGCGCTTGACCTTTTCGGCCATGGCTTCCTGGGCTGCACGCTGCTGGGAATCATCGAGCTCGATCTGGCCTTTATGGGCCAGGCGCTGCTGTTTCTGCTTCTCTTTGCCGACCTGTTTGGCCTGCTTTTGGTTGACCAGCCCTGCCTTTAGCAACTGGTCGCGAAGGGAAATGCTCATGGTGCTTATTTCTCACTTAGGCCACTGCTCAACCGCAGCTGGGCAAATTCTTTTCCTGACGTTTGGCTTCGCCCCACAAGGCGTCCAACTCTTCGAGGGTGCAATCTTCCATGGGACGGTGGGTGTCGCGCAATGCCTGTTCGATAAAACGGAAGCGCCTTTCGAATTTGCTGTTGGCGCCGCGCAAGGCGGTTTCCGGATCGACCTTGAGATGACGCGCCAGGTTGACCACGGAAAACAGCAAGTCGCCGACCTCATCGGCAATTGCTACCGAGTCGTTCTCGGCCATCGCTTCGAGCACTTCATCGAGTTCTTCGCGGACCTTGTCCAGCACCGGCAAGGCGTCCGGCCAGTCGAAACCGACCTGCCCTGCGCGCTTCTGCAACTTGGCTGAACGGGATAACGCCGGCAGCGCGGCAGGCACATCATCGAGCAAGGACAGTTGTTCCGGCGCCGCGGACTTCTCAGCGCGTTCTTCAGCCTTGATCTCTTCCCAACGCTGCTTGACCTGTTCTTCACTCAGACGCGGAACATCCAGCGGCGCGTACAGATCACCGGTGGGGAACACGTGAGGATGACGACGGATCAGCTTGCGGGTGATGCTGTCGATGACCCCGGCGAATTCGAATCGCCCTTCTTCCCGCGCCAGCTGACTGTAATAAACCACCTGGAACAGCAAATCGCCCAGCTCACCCTGCAAGTGATCGAAGTCGCCGCGCTCGATGGCGTCGGCGACTTCGTAGGCTTCCTCGAGGGTGTGCGGGACGATGGTGGCGTAGGTTTGCTTGATGTCCCATGGGCAACCGAACTGCGGGTCACGCAGACGGTTCATCAGGTGTAGCAAATCTTCAAGTGAATACATCAATCAGTCTCACCGCAAAATCCTTGTGGGAGCGGGCTTGCTCGCGAAGAGGGAGTGCCAGTCAACATCTGTGTTGTCTGACCCACCGCTTTCGCGAGCAAGCCCGCTCCCACATTAAATCGGCCCGGCCATCATGGCGTACGGTTACGCCGGGTTTCGATGATGTTCGGCAACTGGGATATGCGCCCCAGCAACCGTCCAAGCGCATCCAGCCCCGGAATCTCGATGGTCAGGGACATCAACGCGGTGTTGTCCTCTTTGTTCGAGCGGGTGTTGACCGCCAGCACGTTGATCCGTTCGTTGAGCAGCACTTGCGAAACGTCACGCAGCAAACCGGACCGGTCGTAGGCACGAATGATGATGTCCACCGGGTAAGTGAGCACCGGCACCGGCCCCCAGCTGACCTGGATGATCCGCTCCGGCTCGCGTCCGGCCAGTTGCAGCACCGAGGCGCAGTCCTGACGGTGAATGCTCACGCCGCGGCCCTGGGTGATGTAACCGACGATCGCATCACCCGGCAACGGCTGGCAGCAGCCCGCCATTTGGGTCATGAGGTTGCCGACACCCTGGATCTGGATATCGCCGCGCTTGCCCGGCTTGTAGCCGGTGGCCTTGCGTGGAATCAGCTCCAGCTGTTCGTTGCCGCGTTCCGGCTCGACCAGTTGCTGCGCCAGGTTCACCAGTTGCGCCAAACGCAAATCGCCTGCGCCCAACGCGGCGTACATGTCCTCGGCGGTTTTCATGTTGGCCTTGTCGGCCAGCTTGTCGAAGTCCACCGCGGGCAAGCCAAGGCGACTGAGTTCGCGTTCAAGCAAGGTCTTGCCGGCCGCGACGTTCTGGTCCCGGGCCTGCAATTTGAACCAGTGAACGATCTTCGCCCGCGCCCGGGATGTAGTGATGTAACCCAGGTTCGGGTTCAGCCAGTCGCGGCTCGGGGTGCCGTGCTTGCTGGTGATGATCTCGACCTGTTCACCGGTCTGCAGGCTGTAGTTGAGCGGTACGATGCGCCCATTGATCTTCGCGCCACGGCAGTTGTGGCCGATTTCAGTGTGCACCCGGTAGGCGAAGTCCAGCGGCGTCGCGCCTTTCGGCAAGTCGATAGCGTGACCGTCCGGGGTGAAGATGTACACCCGGTCCGGTTCGATATCGACCCGCAGTTGTTCAGCCAGGCCTCCAATGTCGCCCAGCTCTTCATGCCACTCGAGCACCTGACGCAGCCAGGAGATTTTCTCTTCGTAGTGGTTGGAGCCGGATTTGACGTCGGTGCCCTTGTAGCGCCAGTGCGCGCAAACACCCAGCTCGGCTTCTTCGTGCATGGCGTGGGTGCGGATCTGCACTTCCAGCACCTTGCCCTCGGGCCCGATCACCGCGGTGTGCAGCGAGCGGTAGCCGTTCTCTTTCGGGTTGGCGATGTAGTCGTCGAATTCCTTCGGGATGTGCCGCCACAAGGTGTGGACGATGCCGAGCGCGGTGTAGCAGTCGCGCATTTCCGGCACCAGCACGCGCACGGCACGCACGTCGTAGATCTGGCTGAACTCCAGACCCTTGCGCTGCATTTTGCGCCAGATCGAATAGATGTGTTTGGCCCGGCCGCTGATGTCGGCCTCGACGCCGGTAGCCTGCAATTCGACTTTCAGCTGGTTCATCACATCGGCGATGAAGCGCTCGCGATCCAGACGCCGCTCGTGAAGCAACTTGGCGATCTGCTTGTATTGATCGGGCTCGAGGTAACGGAAGGACAAGTCCTCCAGTTCCCACTTGATGTGACCGATGCCGAGACGGTGGGCGAGCGGCGCGTAGATGTCGAAGACTTCACGGGCGACGCGGTTGCGCTTCTCGTCGTCTGCCGTTTTCACCGCACGGATCGCGCAGGTGCGCTCGGCCAGTTTGATCAGTGCGACGCGCACGTCGTCGACCATGGCCACGAGCATTTTGCGCAGGTTTTCCACCTGGCCCTGAGTGCCCAGCACCAACGATTGACGGGGGCTCAGGCTGGCGCTGATCGCCGCCATGCGCAACACGCCATCGATGAGTTTGGCGACCACCGGACCGAAGCGCTGGCTGACCGCCGGCAGTTCGATCTGGCCTTCGCGCACGCCACGGTACAAGACCGCGGCGACCAACGAATCCTGATCGAGTTTGAGGTCGGCGAGAATCTCGGCGATCTCAAGGCCCGTGCGGAAACTCGAGGTCCCTTCGGACCATAGATTCTTCGCCGCATTGGCTTGTTGTTCGGCGGTGCGAGCGAACTCGCACGCGTCCTTCAAGGCTTCGCGATCCAGTGCCAGATCGACACTGACCGCATGATCGAGCCAAGCCTCGAGGTTGATGCTGCCGTCAGTGTTGATCGGCTGGTGTGCTCTCACCTGTACCATCTTGCTTTACCTTCCCTACGACGCAGTTCAATGCGTCAAATCACTGACCTTCGTTGCCGGGGTGCACTCGCGGGGCCAGGGCGAGTGCTGCACGGGCGGGTCAGTCGGACCAGACGAGCCGTCCTAGCTCGCTTCAAATAACGCCATGGCCTCGACATGTGCCGTCTGAGGAAACATATCGAGAATCCCGGCACGTTTTAACCGGTAGCCCTGCTTGATCAATTCGACCGTGTCGCGCGCCAGCGTTGCAGGGTTGCACGACACATACACCAATCGTTCGGCGCCCAGGGCCTTGAGCTTGCGCACCACCTCGAAAGCACCGTCACGCGGTGGGTCCAAGAGTACCGCACAAAAGCCTTCACGCGCCCATTCGGCATCGGTCAAAGGCTGGGATAAATCGGCCTGAAAAAACGTCGCATTATGCAGATTGTTGCTAGCGGCGTTTGCGGCTGCCCGCTCGACCATCGTCTGCACACCTTCGACCGCCACCACCTCGCGAACGGCCTTGGCCAGCGGCAAGGCAAAGTTACCCAAACCACAGAATAGATCGAGAACACGTTCATCCGCTGTCGGCTTCAGCCAGTCCAGCGCCTGGGCGACCATCGCTTCGTTGACCGCCGCGTTGACCTGGATGAAATCTCCCGGCCGGTACGCCAGGTTCAAATCCCACTGTTCAAGGCGATAGCCCAACGACTGATCGGCCTCGACCGGTTGCGGCTCGCCCTCGCCATGCAGCCACAATTGAGCTTCATGGAACGCGCAGAAATCCTTGAGGATCGTCATATCGGCGTCGGACAACGGCGCCATATGCCGCAACAACACCGCCAACGATGAACCGCTGAACAATTCCACGTGCCCCAGCGCCTGAGGTTTGCTCAAGCGCCGCAACATCTCCGGCAAGCGGGTCATGATCGGTTGCAAGGGCTGTACCAGCACCGGGCATTCGTTGATTGCAACAATGTCCTGACTGCCCGCCGCGCGGAAACCGACTTCGAGTTTTTTCGCTTTCATGTCCCAGCGCACCGCTACACGGGCGCGACGGCGGTAAGCGAACTCCGGACCGCTCAAGGGTGCGGCCCATTCTTCGGGTTCGACACCGGCGACCTTGGACAATTGCTCGGCGAGCATGCGCTGTTTCAGGGCAAGTTGTTCGCTGTGAGGCAAATGCTGAACACTGCAGCCACCGCAGCGACCCGCATGCGGACACGGCGCCGGGCGACGCAATTCGCTGGCCTGGAACACGCGCTCGGTGCGTGCCTCGACGACTTTGCCGTGGGCACCCAACACGCGCGCCTCGACTTCTTCACCGGCCAATGCGCCGAGGACGAACCAGGTGCGACCTTCGAAAAACGCGATGCCGCGACCGTCATTGGCCAGGCGCTCGATGGTCAGGCGCTGCTTTTTGCCGGTCGGAATTTGCGGGGCCTTGCTGCCGCCGGTGGGCTGGAAGCGCAGGCCTCTCTCGTGCTTGGCCATCAGTTGGGCGCGTCGAAAATGCCGGTCGACAAGTAACGGTCGCCACGGTCGCAGATGATCGCGACGATCACCGCGTTTTCAACTTCTTTGGACAGACGCAGCATGGCCGCGACAGCACCACCCGAGGACACGCCGCAGAAGATGCCTTCTTCGCGGGCCAGACGACGGGTTACGTCCTCCGCTTCGCTTTGCGCCATGTCGACGATGCGGTCCACGCGATCGGCCTGGTAAATCTTCGGCAGGTATTCTTGCGGCCAGCGACGGATACCCGGAATCGCCGAGCCTTCCATGGGTTGCAGGCCGATGATCTGTACGTTCTCGTTCTGCTCTTTCAAGTAGCGCGAAACGCCCATGATGGTGCCAGTGGTGCCCATCGAGCTGACGAAATGCGTGATGGTGCCCTCGGTCTGACGCCAGATTTCCGGGCCGGTGGTGGTGTAGTGCGCTTCCGGGTTGTCACCGTTGGCGAACTGGTCCAGCACCTTGCCACGGCCTTCGGCTTCCATTCGCTGGGCGAGGTCGCGGGCGCCTTCCATGCCTTCTTCCTGGGTGACCAGGATCAGCTCGGCGCCATAGGCCGTCATCGCGGCTTTACGTTCGGCGCTGGAGTTGTCCGGCATGATCAGGATCATCTTGTAACCCTTGATCGCGGCGGCCATGGCCAGGGCGATCCCGGTGTTGCCCGAGGTCGCTTCGATCAGCGTGTCGCCGACGTGGATCTGCCCGCGCAACTCGGCGCGGGTGATCATCGACAGCGCCGGACGGTCCTTGACCGAACCCGCCGGGTTGTTCCCTTCGAGCTTGAGCAAAAGGGTATTGCTGGTGGCGCCGGGCAGGCGCTGCAAACGGACCAGCGGAGTGTTGCCGACGCAATCGGCGATGGTTGGGTACTGCAAGGTCATGGCGTATTCGCAATCCAGACTGCGGGGGCGCCTATCATACCGGCAAACGTTCGCAGGCCATATCACGCAAAGTGCGGTGCTTATGGCTTATGGGAATAAGCGAGTCGTTCAGCACTCTTCTGCTTGTGCGACATTCAATGCATAGAACTCATGCAGCTTGGCCTGCAATAACTGCTTGTCCGGTAGCTGGACCTGATACTCAGCGATGAGCGCTGGCGAGAGACTGCGGTTAAGGGCGTACTCGACCACTTCGTCATCCTTGCTGGCACAGAGCAGTACACCAATGGCTGGGTTTTCGTGGGACTTACGTTCACCACGATCCAGCGCTTCCAGATAAAAATTCAGCTTGCCCAGGTACTCCGGTTCAAAACGACCGACCTTCAGCTCAATGGCCACCAGGCAGTTAAGCCCACGGTGGAAGAACAACAGGTCCAAGGCGAAATCCCGGCCGCCAACTTGCAGAGGGTATTCGGAACCGACAAAGCAGAAGTCGCGGCCAAGCTCGATCAGAAACTCCTTGAGGCGTGCCAGCAAGCCCTGATGCAGATCAGTTTCGGCGTGGGCGCCGGGAAGGTCGAGAAACTCGATCATGTAGGCATCGCGGAATATCTCAAGCGCCGAAGGGTGGGTTTGTTTCAGCACGGCGGAGACTTTTGCCGGTTGGGTGACGCTTCTCTCAAACAGGGCAGCCTTGAACTGTCGTTCAAGCTCGCGCTTCGACCATTTTTCCTGCACGGCCATGCGCAGGTAGAACTCACGTTCTTCCGGGTGTTTGCTCTGGCTTAGGACGATCATGTTATGAGTCCAAGGTAATTGTCTCACCAGTGGTGAGACTTTTACGTCGTCCCGATAAGTCTCGTAGAACTGGCGCATGCGGAACAGATTTGGCCGGGTAAAGCCACGCAATCCTGGTTGCGTCTGAGCCAGATGCTCAGCCAACTGAGTCACTACGGAATCGCCCCATTCAGCCAGTTCCAGCTTGCGACTGATGTAACCACCGACCTGCCAGTACAGCTCGATCAACCGGGTATTCACCGCCTGTATCGCCTGTTGCCGGGCACCGTGAATCAGCGCAAGCACTTCATTGAAACGGTCATCGGTTGTGTTGCCGGAAATGTGAGGTGCAGTCATGCCTGATTCCTTGAACATGAGTTAAAGCGTGAGCTTAAACCGTCAAGGAAGCTTGAAATGACCGTTGATACCCTTTGGGAAATGTCGTACAGATTCCAGGGAACGCTCCGGCAAAAACAGATCGGCGGTGGTTGGTGGGCCATCGCGAGCAGGCTCGCGCCCACAGGAGATAGCGCTACTCACACAACTTGTGGCCGACACACATCCACTGCAGGAGCGGGCTTGCTCGCGATGACATCATCACTGACAACCCCATCATCGGCCAATAGCCACATATTCAACCGCAACCCGGAACCCGTGTTCTCCGCCCAAAGCCGCCCGCCCTGCCGCTGCACTGCATTCCTGGCAATGCTCAACCCCAACCCGAACCCACCATTTCCGGGCCGCGAACCATCAAGCCGCGTGAAGGGCGAGAAGATCCGCTCCAGATCCTCCTCTGCCACCCCGCCCCCCTCGTCCTCGAGCCACAAGTGCCAGTAATCACCCTCGCGTCGCCCATCCAGTCGCACAACGCCGCCCTTCGGCGAATGACGAATGGCATTGCGCAGGATGTTTTCCAACGCCTGAGCCAGGGTGTTGAGATTGCCGCGCACCCAACAGGATGAATCCACTGCACATTGCAATTGGCCCACCGGGCAGCCACTTTCATAGCAGGCGTTTTCCGTGAGCATTTCCCACAGCGCCTGAATCTGGATCGCTTCGCCGGGCAAGGGTGAACGCTCGGTGTCGAGCCAGGCCAGTTGCAGCGTGTCTTCGACCAGGCGCTGCATGCCATCGACTTCGCGGCCAATGCGTTCGCGCAGTTGCGTCAGGCTTTGCTCACCCTCGCTGGCCACCCGCAAACGGCTCAAAGGCGTGCGCAGCTCATGGGACAGGTCACGCAGCAGCTGTTGTTGCAGGGCCACCGTGCTTTGCAGGCGTTCGGACATGTGATCGAACGCACGGCCCAGCTCACCCAGTTCGTCTGAACGATTGGTGGTGCGATGTGACAGCCGCACGCCCAACTGATCCGCACGCCAGGCATTGGCCTGCTCGCGCAGTTGATTGAGAGGAACCACCAGCAGTCGATACAACCCGACGCACAGCAGCAACGTGAACAGCCCTGGAATCACACCGTTGGTGATCACGCGCCAGAACACTCGGTAACGCCCGGGCATGAAACGCTGGGGCAGCTCGATCACCAGACTGCCGGCAGACGAGTCGCCGGGAAACGGTACGCGCAGCCATGGCATTCGCTTTCTGTGGATGGGCCAGTCCAGACCTCGCAGAAAAGTCAGGCGCTCGATTTCCCGGTCCGTCAGCGGTTGACTGCTCAACGACTGCAAATCGCCGCCGATGACGCCTGACCAGCCTTTTTCACGCTGACGCATCAGCTGCAGCCAGGCATCGACGCCTTCACTTTGCCCCTGCTGCCACGCCTGTTCGGCTTCGGCGGCATAGCGCGTCAGAGTACTTCGGGCCTCATCCGACAGAAACTGGTTGCGCTCTTCCATGTAGCGCCCCCAGGACCAGCTCAACCAGATCATCAGCAGACAGAACGCCACCAGCAGACAGGCGAGTTTCCAGAACAGCGAATGCCGGCCCGGCAGGTCAGACCATTTCATCGGCAGCACTCAAGACATAACCCTTGCCCCAGACCGTGCGCACTTCCCGCTCGGTGTAGCCGATGGCCTTGAGCTTTCTGCGGATCTGGCTGATGTGCATGTCGAGGCTGCGGTCGTGGGCCGCATAACCCCGTTGCAACACGTGCTGATAAAGGAAGGCCTTGCTCAACACTTCATCGCCGTTGCGGTTGAGCGTGTCCAGCAAGCGGTACTCGCTGCGGGTCAGGCCGGCGGCCTGCTCGCCAAAGAACACCTCGAAACGTTCATCGTCGAAATGCAGACTGTCCACCGCCAGGGCAATCGGTTCTACGGCAGGCCGACGGTCCAGCGCGACGCGCCGCAGGATCGCTTCGATGCGCACGCGTAATTCGGCCATGCTGAAGGGCTTGGGCAAGTAGTCATCGGCGCCGAGGCGGAAACCGCTGATGCGATCCGCCTCGGCCCCCAGCGCCGACATCAGCACTACCGGGGTGGAATGGCTCTGTCGCAATTGGGTCAGCACATTCAGACCGTTCATGCCCGGGAGCAGAATGTCCATCAGCACGACATCGAAGGCTTGTTCGCGGGCCATCGCCAGACCTTCCTGACCGTCCTGGCACCAGGTCACCTGGAAACCGCTACGGCCCAGTTGCTCGTGAACATAAGCACCGAGCACGAGATCATCTTCGATGGAAAGAATGCGGGGATGGCCGACAGAGATGGGAGTCATGAGTATCTGCAAATAATTCTCAGTTGCCGATTATTCAAGATTGCCTCACCGAGGGCAACCCAAGGGTGTGCCCACGACCCGAAAGCATTCAATGACCCGACGAATGACGACATCAATTTTACGAAGATTGCCCGCAAGCAAATCGCTACACTGCGCAAGTGGCGCGTGCCGGATGTACGCGCAGGTTCCTAAATGGCTGGATGCAGGAGAGATGCGTGCTCAAGAAACTGGGAATTAAAGGCCGCGTGCTGTTGCTGACCTTGCTTCCTACCAGCCTGATGGCTCTGGTACTGGGCGGCTATTTCACCTGGATGCAGCAATCCGACCTGCAGACCCAACTCATGCAGCGCGGCGAAATGATCGCCGAACAGCTCGCGCCTCTCGTGGCCCCGGCCATGGGTCACAAGGACACCGAACTGCTGGAACGCATCGCCACCCAGTCCCTGGAAACCGCCGACGTGCGCGCGGTGACCTTCCTCGCCCCGGATCGCTCGCTGCTCGCCCATGCCGGCCCGACCATGCTCAATCAGGCGCCTTTGGGCAATGGCTCGCAGATGCTGCGCCGCAGTGGCAACGATGCGACGCGTTACCTGCTGCCAGTGTTCGGCAAGCACCGCAATCTGGCCGGCGACCTGATTCCCGATGAAGCCGACCGCCTGCTGGGCTGGGTCGAACTCGAACTGTCCCACAACGGCATGCTGCTGCGCGGTTATCGCAGCCTGTTCGCCAGCCTTTTGTTGATCGGCGCAGGCCTCGCCGGTGCAGCGCTGCTGGCGTTGCGCATGGGCCGGACGATCAACCGGCCGCTGAGCCAGATCAAGCAAGCGGTGGCGCAACTCAAGGACGGTCATCTGGAAACCCGCTTGCCGCCCCTCGGCAGTCAGGAGCTGGATGAGCTCGCGTCCGGCATCAACCGCATGGCCGGCACCCTGCAAAATGCCCAGGAAGAATTGCAGCACAGCATCGACCAGGCCACCGAAGACGTGCGCCAGAATCTGGAAACCATCGAAATCCAGAACATCGAACTGGACCTGGCGCGTAAAGAGGCCTTGGAAGCGAGCCGGATCAAATCCGAGTTCCTGGCCAACATGAGCCATGAAATCCGCACGCCGCTCAACGGCATTCTCGGTTTCACCCACCTGCTGCAAAAAAGCGAGCTGACCCCGCGCCAGCTCGATTACCTGGGCACCATCGAGAAATCCGCCGACAGCCTGCTGGGGATCATCAACGAGATCCTCGACTTCTCGAAAATCGAGGCCGGCAAACTGGTGCTCGACCACATTCCGTTCAACCTGCGCGATTTGCTCCAGGACACCCTGACCATCCTCGCTCCCGCCGCCCACGCCAAACAGCTGGAGTTGGTGAGCCTGGTCTATCGCGACACGCCGCTGTCGCTGGTCGGCGATCCGCTGCGACTCAAGCAGATCCTCACCAACCTGGTGAGCAACGCGATCAAGTTCACCCGCGAAGGCACCATCGTCGCCCGCGCCATGCTCGAAGAGGAGCATGAAGACAGCGTGCAGCTGCGAATCAGCATTCAGGACACCGGCATCGGTCTGTCGAACGAGGACGTGCGGGCGCTGTTCCAGGCCTTCAGCCAGGCCGACAACTCGCTGTCCCGGCAACCCGGCGGCACCGGTTTGGGATTGGTGATTTCCAAGCGTTTGATCGAACAGATGGGCGGCGAGATCGGCGTCGACAGCACGCCGGGCGAAGGCTCGGAATTCTGGGTCAGCCTGAGCCTGCCCAAAACTCGCGACGACGCTGAAGACCTGCCCGGTCCGCCGCTGCTCGGGCGTCGCGTCGCCGTGCTGGAGAACCACGAACTGGCCCGTCAGGCGTTGCAGCATCAACTGGAAGACTGCGGCCTGGAAGTGACGCCGTTCAACACCCTGGAAAGCCTGACCAATGGCGTGACCGGCGCGCACCAGACCGAACAGGCCATCGATCTCGCCGTGCTCGGCATCACCAGCAACGACATGCCGCCGGAACGCCTGAACCAGCACATCTGGGACCTCGAACACCTCGGCTGCAAAGTGCTGGTGCTGTGCCCGACCACCGAGCAGACGCTGTTTCACCTTTCGGTACCCAACCCGCACAGTCAGCTTCAAGCCAAACCGGCCTGCACCCGCAAGCTGCGCCGGGCCTTGTCCGATCTGGTCAATCCGCGCCAGCAACGCAGCGATCCCGGCGAACCGGTGTCCAGCCGTGCGCCGAAGGTGCTGTGTGTGGACGACAACCCGGCCAATCTGTTGCTGGTGCAAACGCTGCTTGAAGACCTGGGCGCCAAGGTGCTCGCGGTGGAAAGCGGTTACGCCGCGGTCAAGGCGGTGCAGACCGAGACCTTCGACCTGGTGCTGATGGACGTGCAGATGCCCGGCATGGACGGGCGCCAGAGCACCGAAACCATTCGCCAGTGGGAAAGCGAACGCCATTGCACCCCTCTGCCGATCGTGGCCCTCACCGCCCATGCCATGGCCAACGAAAAACGCGCGCTGCTGCAAAGCGGCATGGACGATTACCTGACCAAGCCGATCAGTGAACGGCAACTGGCGCAGGTGGTGTTGAAGTGGACCGGCCTGGCGCTGCGCAATCAAGGGCCGGATCGTTCCAGCGACAGCCATGGTGGCAGCCACGAGTTGCAGGTGCTGGACCACGAAGAAGGGTTGCGCCTGGCTGCCGGCAAGGCGGATCTGGCGGCGGACATGCTGGCGATGTTGCTGGCATCCCTGGAAGCCGACCGCGAAGCGATCCGCGTGGCCCGGGAGACCAACGACCACAATGCCCTGATCGAACGGGTGCACCGCCTGCATGGCGCAACCCGTTATTGCGGCGTGCCGCAACTGCGCGCGGCCTGCCAGCGCAGTGAAACCCTGCTCAAGCAACAGGACCCGAAAGCACCCGGCGCACTGGAAGACCTCGACCGCGCGATCAATCGCCTGGCGGCCCATGCCCGTATAAATGCTTGATGCAGCGCAGTGGCGTTGATCACTATCAGCGCTAGGCTCACCGCAATCCTGTAGGAGCCGGCTTGCTGGCGATAGCGGTGTGTCAGTTGGCATTTATGCTGCCTGATACACCGCTATCGCCAGCAAGCCGGCTCCTACAGAAAGATCGGGACATGGAGGACAAGATGCGCACAATTCTTTTCAGCAGCCAGACCTACGACCGCGACAGTTTTCTCGGCGCCGACCTCCCCGCCGGTATCGAGCTGCACTTTCAATCGGCGCGACTGAGCCTGGACACGGCAGCGCTGGCGGAACATCACGACGTCGTCTGCGCCTTCATCAATGATGACCTCAGTGCCCCGGTGCTCGAACGCCTGGCCGCCGGCGGCACACGCCTGATCGCCCTGCGTTCGGCCGGTTACAACCATGTCGATCTCGCGGCGGCGAAGCGGCTGGGGTTGTCGATCGTTCGGGTTCCGGCCTACTCGCCCCATGCCGTGGCCGAGCATGCGGTGGCGTTGATCCTGGCGCTCAACCGGCGTCTGCATCGCGCCTACAACCGCACCCGCGAAGGGGATTTCAGCCTGCATGGGCTGACCGGATTTGACCTGGTGGGCAAGACGGTCGGTGTGGTCGGCACCGGACAGATCGGCGCGACTTTCGCGAAAATCATGAACGGTTTCGGCTGTCGGCTACTGGCTTACGACCCTTACCCCAATCCGCAGGTCGAAGCGCTCGGCGCTCGTTATCTGAGCTTGCCGCAGCTGCTGGCCGAGTCGCAGATCATCAGCCTGCATTGCCCGCTCAACGAACAGAGCAAACACCTGATCAACCGCGAATCACTGGCCCACATGCAACCCGGCGCCATGTTGATCAACACCGGGCGTGGTGGTCTGGTGGACACGCCGGCACTGATCGACGCGTTGAAGGATGGCCAACTGGGTTATCTGGGGCTGGACGTGTATGAGGAGGAAGCGCAGCTGTTCTTCGAGGACCGATCCGATTTGCCGTTGCAGGACGATGTGCTGGCACGCCTGCTGACCTTCCCGAACGTGATCGTCACCGCGCACCAGGCCTTCCTGACCCATGAAGCTTTGGGCGCCATTGCCGCGACAACGTTGCAGAACATTGCAGCCTGGGCGGCGGGCACTCTGCAAAATCAGGTCGATGCCGGCTGAACCGGATCGAAGGTCACTTCCCTGCGCGGTACGGCGTCGATGTCCGTGCTAGCATGCCGCGCATATTTGGAGGACCCATGGTCGAACACGATTTCCGCTATAGCCTGATGAACCCGCAACACACCCTCACCGAATGCCGCGCCCTCGTGCCGGGGCGTTATCAAGTCACCGGCAACGGCGGCTCGATTCGTAACAATGACGTGCTGGTCGTGACCCTCAAAGGCGCCAAGGACTTGTCCATGCGCCTGACCGTCGAAACGGTTCGCCACCTGATCAACCCGCCCGGCCAATGGGTCGCGGTGGCCAGCGGCCCGGTGTTCGGCGAACTGGCGATCCACACCTGGCAAGTCAATTGCGACAGCTGCGCCAAAGAGCTCAGCTTCGAGTTCGCGGTCGATGCCAAACTGGGCAACAAGGCCGAAAAGCCTGCCGCTACTGCGCGAATTGCGGAGTTGGGCTGGAAGTCCGTCGGCGAGAAACACCTGTGCCCGAAATGCCAGGAGCCCGCGTGATGAAACGCCTTGCTCTGACCGCGATGGTCGGCGCCAGCCTGCTGGGCTGCGCCGCCGAGCCGGTGAAATTGCAGCAGAACCGCAGCTACATTCTGGAATGGATCGGCGAACGTCCGCTGATGGATTACAGCCACCTGACCGTCACCCTCGGTGAAGACGGTCGCGCCTACGGCAATGGCGGCTGCAACCACTGGTTCGCGCCGTACACGCTCGACGGCAACAAGCTGAGCTTCGGCAAGGTCGGCAGTACACGCAAGCTGTGCGCGCCGGCGTTGATGGAACAGGAAAAGCGTTTCCTCCAGGCCCTGGAAAACGTACAGCGCTGGGATGTTTCGCCGATCGACCAGATGCGCTTCTGGCCAGCAGAAGGCAAACCGCTACGCTGGTGGCTTGAAGAGGGTTAACACTTTGTAGGAGCCGGCTTGCTGGCGATAGCGGTGTGTCAGTTGGCATTTATGCTGCCTGATACACCGCTATCGCCAGCAAGCCGGCTCCTACAAGGGATCGCAGTTCGTCAGATGGAATCAGTTAGTCGCCTGCAACGCCTCAAGTTTCGCCATCACCCCCGCCGCCGTCTGCTCGCCCATCAACTGTTCCCGCACCTTGCCTTTGTTATCGATGATGTACGTCACCGGCAACGCTTCGCTGCGCGGCAATTCAAACAGCTCTGCCGGATCCGACGCCAATACGGTGAACTTGATCCCCAGTTTCTCACTGGCACTTTTCAGCTCTTCACCCTGCACATTGTCGAAGTTGACCCCGAACACGCCGATCTTCCTGTCCTTCAACTGATCGGCCAGCCTGTTCAATTCCGGGATCTCCGTCCGGCAAGGGCCGCACCACTCGGCCCAGTAATTGAGCACAAGCCATTGTTTGTCCAGACGTTCGGCGGCGACTTTATGGCCATTCTGATCGATGCCGTAGTCGTTGCCGCAGCCCCCCAGCATCAGCGTCCCGAAGATCGCCAGTGCCGCTGCCAGTCGCCTTGTCATGTCGTGATCCTTGTTCAAAATTGAATGCGCCTGCGACCCATCGCCTCCCAAGGTTCTGGATTACGCGCTGCACAGTTAGAATAGCCGCCACCTTACGCAAGATGCGACCCGCACATGACCGATCTGACGCTTTATCACAACCCGCGCTGCTCGAAATCCCGCGGTGCGCTCGAACTGCTCGAAGCCCGTGGCCTGACGCCGACCGTGGTGCGCTACCTCGAGACCCCGCTGGACGCCGCGCAACTGCAGGGCCTGCTGAAAAAGCTCGGCCTCAGCGCACGGCAACTGCTGCGCACCGGTGAGGACGAGTACAAAACCCTCAACCTCGCCGACGCCAGCCTGAGCGAGGCGCAATTGATCGCCGCCATCGCCGCGCACCCGAATCTCATGGAGCGGCCGATTCTCGAAGTTGGCGACAAAGCCATCATCGGCCGTCCGCCGGAGAACGTGCTGGAGTTGCTGCCGTGAGCGCGCCGTACATTCTGGTTCTGTATTACAGCCGCAGCGGCTCGACCAATGAAATGGCCCGGCAGATTGCCCGCGGTGTCGAGCAGTCCGGGATGGAAGCGCGCCTGCGCACCGTGCCGGCGATCTCCACCGAGTGCGAAGCCGTGTCGCCGGACATTCCGGACGAAGGCGCGCTGTACGCCAGCCTCGACGACTTGAAGAACTGCGCGGGCCTGGCCCTCGGCAGCCCGACGCGCTTCGGCAACATGGCGGCGCCGCTCAAGTACTTCCTCGACGGCACCAGCAACCTGTGGCTGACCGGCGCCCTCGTCGGCAAACCGGCCGGGGTGTTCACCTCCACCGCGAGCCTGCATGGCGGCCAGGAAACCACGCTGTTGTCGATGATGCTGCCGTTGCTGCACCACGGCATGCTGATTACCGGTCTGCCGTACAGCGAATCCGCGCTGCTGGAAACCCGTGGCGGCGGCACGCCGTACGGCGCCAGTCATCACGCCGGGGCCGATGGCAAAAGCGGTTTGAATGAACATGAAGTGGCGCTGTGCCGGGCCTTGGGTCTGCGCTTGGCGAAGACCGCACAAAAGTTGGTGAGCTGAGATGGCGAAAAAGCCGAAGATCCTGCCTTCCATTGAATGGCTCGAACCACGGGTTCGGGCGATGCGCGTCATCAGTCTGCTGTGCTACTTCGGCCTGGTGGGATTGCTCTGCGTTTATTACCTGGTGATCGCCGACCTGCACGGCGCGCGGCCGTGGGTGATTTTGCTGATCGAGCTGGTGCCGCTGCTGTTGCTGGCGCCGGGGATGATCATCGGCAGTGCGCGCGGGCATTCGTGGATGTGCTTTGTGGTGAATCTGTATTTCATCAAGGGCGCACTGGCGGCGTACGACCCCAACCGGCAGCTGTTTGGTTTGCTGGAGATGGGCGCGAGCCTGGCGGTGTTTTGTTCGGCGCTGTTGTATGTGCGGTGGCGGTTTCAGTTGAATCGCAAACTGGCTGGCGAGGGCGAAATCTCAGCCGCCTGACCGGACGCCATCGCGAGCAAGCCCGCGCCCACATTAGACCGAATTCCTTCAGTTGGAATGCGCTCAAATGTGGGAGCGGGCTTGCTCGCGATGGGGGCGACTCGATTTTAATGATTGGCGGTGTACGCCAGCATCATCGAGATCTGGCTCATCGGCCGTCCGCCGCTTTCCTCATACCACTGATTGAACACACCCTGCACCGTCGCCAGGTCCCGCAGACTGGTCGGCACCTTGTCGACGACTTTCTGCGCATTCAACGCCGCCACCACGTCATAACTCGGCACAAACGTGTCCTTGCCGACCATGCGCAGGAATCGCGGTGCCGACAGCCCGCCCAGTTGATGCCCGCGTTTTTTCAGGTACGTCCACAACCCGACGATATCCGTCACAGGCCAATCAGCGATCAACTCACCAAAGCTGCCTTTCTCATGCGCCACGTCCAGCACGAACTGCGCATTGCGCGGCACGCTCTTGAGCTTGCCCAGGTGGCGGATAATTCGCGCGTCCTGCATCAGGCGCTCCAGGTGTTCGGCGCTCATCAACACGACTTTTTCCGGGTCGAACTTGAAGAATACTTCTTCGAAGGCCGGCCACTTGGCGTCCACCAGGCTGTGCTTGAGGCCGGCGCGGAATACACGCAGCGCCATGGTCGAGAGGTAGCGGTCGTCGCTGATCTTGCGCAATTGCGCCGCGGTTTTGGGAACGGGCAGATGGGCTTCCAGTTCAGCTGCTGAACCGAAGCGGTTCAGACAGTATTCGTGCAGCCACTTGTAATCGCGCATGCCCTCTCCTATTGAATGAAACAAAAACCAATGTGGGAGCGGGCTTGCTCGCGAAAGCGGTGTGTCATTCAGCACCTATGTCGACTGACACTACGCATTCGCGGGCATGCCCGCTCCCACATTTTTAACGGTGTTTACAGGTTTACAACGTTAACGAAGCGCGAAGCCGCCGTCTCGTCGATCTTGAGGCTGGTGAAGTCGAACAGATTGCGATCCGCCAGTTGCGACGGTTGCACATTCTGCAAGCTGCGGAAAATGCTTTCGGTACGGCCCGGCGTCTTGCGCTCCCAGTCCTGAAGCATCTCCTTGACCACCTGACGCTGCAGGTTTTCCTGAGAACCGCAGAGGTTGCACGGGATGATCGGGAACTGCTTGAAGTCCGAGTAGGCCTGGATGTCTTTTTCGTTGCAGTAGGCCAGTGGGCGGATCACCACATTGCGGCCGTCGTCGGCACGCAGCTTCGGTGGCATGGCCTTGAGCGAGCCGTTGAAAAACATATTGAGGAAGAACGTCTCGACGATGTCGTCGCGGTGATGACCGAGGGCCATTTTGGTCGCGCCGATTTCATCAGCGAAGGTATAGAGCGTGCCACGACGCAGGCGCGAGCACAGCGAGCAGGTGGTCTTGCCTTCCGGAATAAGCTCCTTGACCACCGAGTAAGTGTCTTTCTCGACGATGTGGTATTCGATACCCAGGGTCTTGAGGTACGCCGGCAGCACGTCTTCAGGGAAACCCGGCTGCTTCTGGTCCATGTTCACGGCCACGATCTCGAACTTGATCGGGGCAACTTTCTGCAAATGCATCAGCACGTCGAGCATGGTGTAGCTGTCCTTGCCACCGGACAGGCAGACCATGACCTTGTCGCCGTCTTCAATCATGTTGAAATCGGCAACAGCCTCACCGGCCTGACGGCGAAGGCGCTTTTGCAGTTTGTTCTGGTTGACCGTGAGAGTGCCCATGACGCGAAATCCGTGAGGTGTGACGAAAGGCCGGCATTTTACGCAAAAACCCTACGCTGGCGAAGACCTGGGAACTGCACTTTATCTGAGTGAAGGATACCCCTGTGGCGAGGGGGCTTGTCGGAGAGACGCATCGTCCCGTTCGGCTGCGAAGCAGTCGCAAAACTGCTCCCAAGTTCTGCCAGTTGGCTGAATTGGGGAGCGCTTCGCACTCCAATGGGGGCAAGCCCCCTCGCCACAGGGTTTGTGCAAGTCCCAGTAGCGATTAACAGATGTGTTTACAGCGCGATTTGCTCTAACGGCCCCGCACTATTGCAAGTAACTCCTTTCTATACTGCGACATAAGGTCGCATACATATCCAGACCTTTACTTACTTGGCCACATTGGCCTGTATGCGCTCCACTGGGGGGCGACGGTAAAAACAAGAGGAGTGACTGGCATGATCCATCACGTAGTGGGGCTCTTCACCCACCCCGACCAGGAATGGAAAGAAATCCGTGGCGACCAGGAGGAAAGCATCAGCCACATGTACCTGACCCACACGTTGATTCTGGCGGCGATCCCCGCCGTGTCGGCGTTTATCGGCACCACACAGGTCGGCTGGGTCATCGGCAATCGAGCGCCGGTGATGTTGACGACAGAAAGTGCGCTATGGATGACGATCATGTCGTACCTGGCGATGCTCGGCGGCGTTGCAGTGATGGGCGCGTTCATCCACTGGATGGCTCGCACCTATGACGCCAACCCGAGCCTGGCCCGTTGTGTTGCATTTGCGACCTATACCGCGACCCCGCTGTTCATTGGCGGCCTCGCGGCGCTGTACCCACACATGTGGCTGGGGATGATCGTCGGGACGGCGGCCATCTGCTACACGGTGTATCTACTGTATGTGGGGCTACCCACTTTCATGAACATTCCATCAGACGAGGGATTCCTGTTTTCAAGTTCGGTGCTCGCCGTAGGGCTGGTGGTGCTGGTGGCCATTATGGCGTTCACGGTGATTGTCTGGGGACTCGGCGTGGGGCCGGTCTATACGAATTAGCAACACACCACCCAAAAACAAGATCTGCCAACACAGGCCGCCGCAAGGCGGCCTTCTACTCTCTAGTACAAAGCAGAGGGGTAACGACCACTCGGCACCTGAGCGATTCGCAAGCCACCAAGGTTGCGGCATACTCGACGTCTCTGGAGATCCATCAAGCATGCCCGAGCAACTCAATACCCGCGTCGAAGACTGTTACCAGCAAGCCGAATCCTTTTTCAAACGAACTTTCAAACGCCCCGTGGTGAGCCTCAAGCTGCGCGGGCAAAAAGCCGGTGTCGCGCATCTGCACGAGAACCTGCTGCGCTTCAATCCGCAGTTGTACCGGGAAAACACCGAAGACTTCCTCAAACAGACCGTGGCCCATGAAGTGGCGCACCTGATCGCTCATCAGCTGTTTGGCGATCGCATTCAGCCCCACGGCGAAGAGTGGCAATTGATCATGCGCGGCGTGTATGAATTGCCCCCCAATCGTTGCCACACCTATGACGTCAAGCGTCGCAGCGTGACCCGCTATATCTACAGGTGCCCGTGCGCCGACAGCGATTTCCCGTTTTCGGCACAACGGCACAGCCTGGTGCGGCAGGGACGGCGGTATTTGTGTCGCAGATGCCGGAGCACTTTGGTGTTCAGTGGGGAAATGCGGGTCGAGTAGTGAGATTTGTGGTGTTTGGGCCGACCTCTTCGCGAGCAAGCCCGCTCCCACAGTCAATCGCATTTCCCTAAAAGTACTCGATCGAATGTGGGAGCGGGCTTGCTCGCGATAAGGCCCGGACAGGCACTAGAGAACCACTTTGGCACGCCGCAACCCGGCAATCCGCTCAGCACCAAACCCCAATTCCCCCAACACCTGATCCGTATGCTGTCCCAGCGCCGCACCAATATGCCGAGGCTTGGGCAACCCGTCCGAGAACTTCAATGGACACGCCATCTGCGCCTGGCTCGTCCCGTCCCCCCGCGGCACGTCGGTCACCACTTCCCGAGCCTTTAACTGCGGATGCTGAATCGCCTCGCCCAAACTCAGCACCGGTTCCACGCAGGCATCCAGTTCGGAAAACAGCGCACACAACTCGGCAAAATCGTGTTTCTCGAATTCAATCTTCAGCGCATCCTTGAGCTTCTTTTGCTGGGCAGGTTGCGGCGACAAGCCCAGTGCCGCCAGCTCCTCAAGCCCCAACGCCGTGCACAGTTGTTTCATGAAGGCCGGCTCCAGGCTGCCCACCGATAACCAGCGGCCATCCCGCGAACGGTAATAATCGTAAAAGCTGCCGCCATTGAGCATCTGATCTTCCCTGCCAGGCTCCTCGCCGCAGGCCAGATAACCCGCACCGGCCATGGCGTTCAGGCTGAACGCGCAGTCGGTCATGCTCACATCCAGATGCTGCCCCAACCCGGTCTGCTGCCGGGCGATCACCGCTGCCAGCAGGCCTATCACCCCGTGCAACGAGCCACCGGCGACATCCGCCACTTGCATGCCCAAGGGCAACGGCCCGCTCTCGGTACGGCCGGTGTAGCTCGCCAGCCCCGCCAGTGCCAGGTAATTGATGTCGTGGCCGGCGCGGTCCTTGTAGGGGCCGGTCTGGCCGTAACCGGTGATCGACACGTAGATCAGCTTCGGGTTGATCGCCTTCAACGCTTCATAACCCAGGCCCAGGCGCTCCATTACGCCGGGGCGGAACTGTTCCAGGACAATGTCGTGGTCCTGCAGCAACTGCTTGATGATCTCCAGCGCCTCGGGCTGCTTGAGGTCCAGCGCGAGGCTGCGCTTGTTGCGATTGAGGTAGGCATGGCTGGCCGACACGCCCTGATCATGGGGCGGCAGCACCCGCAGCAGGTCCATGCGGGTCGGCGATTCGATGCGCAACACCTCGGCGCCCATGTCGGCCAGTAACAGCGAGGCAAACGGCCCCGGCAGCAGCGTCGAGAAATCCAGAACCTTGAGTGATGCCAGTGGGCCGAGCATGAGCGATCTCCGTGAACGATGCTTCCAGCCTAGGCAGGCAACACGATTGCAGCAATCACCTGATGTGTCAGCAACTGTGACCGTTACGCTCAAATCGCCGGCATGAAAAAACCCGCCGAAGCGGGTTTTTTCATGACAACGCGTGTTACTTGACGTTGCTTGGGGTTGGGCCTTCGGCCACACCCAGGTCATCTACTTCACGTTCGTCGGAGATACCGCGACCGCCGGAAGCCAGCTCGACTTGCAGCTTGTCTTCGTCCAGCTCTTTCACCCACTTGGCCACGACCAGGGTCGCAACGGCATTACCAACGAGGTTGGTCAGCGCACGGGCTTCGGACATGAAGCGGTCGATACCGAGGATCAGCGCCAGGCCGGCAACCGGCAGGTGGCCAACGGCGGACAGGGTGGCGGCCAGCACGATGAAGCCGCTGCCGGTTACGCCCGCAGCACCTTTGGAGGACAGCAACAGCACCAGCAACAGGGTGATCTGGTGGGTGATGTCCATTTGGGTGTCGGTCGCCTGAGCGATGAACACAGCGGCCATGGTCAGGTAGATCGAAGTACCGTCGAGGTTGAACGAATAACCCGTAGGAATCACCAGACCCACAACGGATTTCTGTGCACCCAGGCGTTCCATCTTGATCAGCATGCGAGGCAAAGCCGATTCTGAAGACGAAGTACCCAGCACGATCAGCAGTTCTTCACGGATGTAGCGAATCAATTTGATCACGCTGAAGCCGTGTGCGCGGCAGATGCCACCCAGTACGACGAGCACGAACAGGATGCAGGTGATGTAGAAGCAGATCATCAGTTGACCAAGCTGTACCAGCGAGCCAACACCGTAGGCACCAATGGTGAAGGCCATGGCACCGAAGGCACCGACCGGCGCGAGCTTCATGATCATGTTGATGATGTTGAACATCACGTGAGCGAAGCGATCGATAAAGTCCAGGACCGGCTTGCCGTACGCACCCAGGCGATGCAGGGCGAAACCGAAGATCACCGAGAACATCAGAACTTGCAGGATATCGCCGTTGGCGAAAGCGCCGACGATGGTGTTCGGGATCACATTGAGGATAAAGGCGACGATGCTCTGGTCTTTACCGGCCGAGATGAAGCCAGCGATTTTGCTGGTGTCCAGAGTCGTTACGTCGATGTGCATGCCGGCGCCCGGTTGCACGACGTTGACCACGACCAGACCGATCAGCAAGGCGATAGTGGAAACGATTTCGAAGTACAACAGCGCATAACCGCCGGTCTTGCCGACCGATTTCATGTTCTGCATGCCGGCGATACCGCTGACGACCGTACAGAAGATGATTGGCGCGATGACCATTTTGATCAGTTTGATGAACCCGTCACCCAGCGGCTTGAGGGCCACACCGGTCTGCGGGTAGAAGTGACCAAGCAGGATGCCGATGGCGATGGCAACGATCACCTGGAAATACAGGGATTTGTACAGTGGCTGACGAGTCGTCATTGCAAAGTTCCTCAAGAGTGTCCCGCGACAACATCCATCTGTTGTCAACGAGCCCTCATTTGCGAACCCTCCTGCACTGGAGGGATTTGTTTTGTCGAGCTGCGCAACGGCAGGCATCTGCTCGTTGTATCGCAAGTGGCGTGCCACCTTCGCCAAAACACCCGCAAGCCTTTGACATCAGGGGTTACAGGATCAACGCGTTATGGATTCGTAAAACAACGGTGGCGGATTTCCGCCCATCCGCCAAACCTCGTCCTGCAATTTGGCGGATATCCGCCTTGTTCATCCTCTGGCAGCGCGGCTACCATCCGTCGTTCACTGAGGGACCTGCCTGTTATGCGCGAACGCACCATCGCCAGTCATTTCGCCCGTGCCGCCCTCGGTGGCGCGCGCCGCCTCGGTCATGACTGTTCAGAACTGTTGCAACAACTCGGCATCAGCCCTGAGCTGCTGGATGAGCCGCGTGCGCGAATCGCGCCTGAACAGTTCACCCGATTGATCCAGGGATTGTGGCTGGCACTCGACGACGAGTACCTCGGCTTCGGGCCGGTCCCGAGTAAAACCGGCAGCTTCGCGATGATGTGCCACGCAGTGATTCACTGCCGCAATCTCGATAAGGCACTGCATCGCGGCTTACTGTTCTACAGCCTCTTCCCCGGCGGCCCGCGTTTGACCCTGACCCGCGAAGACGAAATGATCCGCCTGAGCCTGGACGACTCGAAGTTTCAGGATCCGGACCACTTCCTCACCGAGAGCCAGCTGATGGTCTGGCATCGCCTCGGCAGCTGGCTGATCGGCCAGCGCATCCGGCTGGAGCAGGCGACGTTCAGCTATCCGCGTCCCGCGCACGGCGCCGAATACGATTTGTTGTTCCCCTGCCCGATGGCGTTTTCGGCGCCGCAAAGCAGCCTGCTGTTTCACAGCCGCTACCTGAACATGCCGTTGTTGCAGGATGAACGCACCCTCAAGCATTTCCTCGAACGCTCACCCGCCGACCTGTTGTCGCGCCCGGACGACGGCGACAGCCTGAGCAGCCAGTTACGCCGCTTGCTCAGCCGCGACAGTGCGCGCTGGCCGGACCTGGAAACAGTGGCTGCGCACCTGCACATCAGCCCGCAGACGTTGCGTCGGCATCTGCGTGAAGAGGGCTCGAGTTTTCAGGAGTTGAAGGATCAGTTGCGTCGGGACATCGCGATTTATCACTTGGGGCGTGCGGATCTGTCGTTGCAACAGATTGCCGAGCAACTGGGGTTTTCCGAGCCTTCGGCGTTTCATCGGGCGTTCAAGAAGTGGACCGGGCTTACACCGGGGGCTTATCGCGCGCAGGAGAACTGAACCTGCAGGAGCCGGCTTGCTGGCGATGGCGATGGCGGTGGGACAGTCGACATATTTATCGTCTGACAGGACGCTATCGCCAGCAAGCCGGCTCCTGCAGGTCGCGGTGTTTCGGCTATCACACCACCGGGAAATGAATCCGGAACACCGCGCCGCCCATGGGTGAATCCCCCAAGGTCAATTTGGCGTTGTAGCTCTCGATGATGTCCTTGACCACCGCCAACCCGATCCCCTGCCCCGGATGCTGACGGTCCAGCCGTTCGCCACGCTGCAGAATCCGCGCACGTTGATCCGGCGGCACACCCGGGCCGTCGTCCTCGACGCACAACTCGATCCCGCTCAAGGTTTCGCGCACGCTGATGCGCACTTCGCCGAGGCACAGGCGATAGGCGTTTTCCAGCAGGTTGCCGAGCATTTCCAGCAAGGCGCCCTGCTCGATCGGCACATAACACTGTTCCGGCAGATCGAAAACCACCCGCACCCGCTTGTCGCGGTAGACCTTGTCCAGCGTATCGCAGAGGCTTTGCAGCACCGGCCGCAGCCGCACCTGATGGCGTACCAGACCGCTTTTGCGCAGGCTGGCGCGCTGCAATTGATAGCTGATCTGCTGGCTCATGCGCTCGATCTGGGTTTGCAGCACCCAGGCCTGATCACGATCCTCCGGGCGCTGCGCCATGTCCTCGCTGACCCCTTGCAACACGGTCAACGGGGTTTTCAGGCTGTGAGCCAGGTCGTCGAGGGAGTCGCGATAACGGCTGCGTTGTTCACGCTCACTGTGCAGCAAGCGGTTGAGGGAGCCGGTCAGGCGCAGCAGTTCTCGCGGGTGCTGTTCGCTGAGGCTTTCGCGGGTGCCGCTTTCGATTTCGTCGAGTTCCTGGCTGAGCCGACGCAACGCCTGCAAACCCCAGGTCAGGCCGATCCACAGCAACGCGAGCAGCACCAGCAGCGCAGCGCCGAAGCCGAGGTAAAGGTTTTCCCGCAGACCTTCGAGGGTCACTTCGTATTCGCGCACCGGTTGCAGCGCGACAATGCTGAACGCGGCGCTTTTACCGCCGAGCAGTTTGACTTCAACGTCATAGACGAAGAATTCCTGACCGTTGGCTTCGCTGATCCTCGCGAACTCATTACCACGCCCGTCGTAACGCGGTTTGTAATTGATGTTCTCTTCGCGGGTGCCTTTCGAGCGCCACACCAGATGGCCTTCGCGGTCATAGATGTAGCCGAGCAAACGGCTATCGGTGAGGTTGAAGCGCTCATCGGGCAACTGCGCCGGCATCTGCAGGTGGTTGCCCTCGACCCGGGCGGCGGAGATCAGCGTGGTGACGTCCGACGCCAGGCGTTGCTCGATGGAATCCTGCAACGCGAGGCTGAACGCGCCTTGCATCGCCGGCAACAACGCCAGCATGAACAACACCGCCAACAGGGTGGCGGCGAGCATCAATCGGACACGAAGAGAACGAATCAAGTGCAGCGCTCATTGAACAGATAGCCGAGGCCACGCACGGTGTCGATCGGCTTGAACCCGGCCGGCCCTTCGAGTTTGCGGCGCAAACGGCCGACCAGCACTTCGATCACGTTCGGATCGCGCTCGTCGTCGTCCGGGTAGAGCTGCTCCATCAAGCGGTCCTTGGCCACCACTTGCTGGTGATGGCGCATCAGGTACTCGAGAATCCGGTACTCATATGCGGTCAGCGCCAGCGGCTGTTCGTCGAGGGACGCCTGTTTGCGATTGAGGTCGAGCAGCAGCGGACCGGCGACGATGGTCGACTGGGTGAAACCGCTGGAGCGACGCAGCAAGGCATTCAGGCGCGCATCCAGCTCTTCGAACTGGAACGGCTTGACCACGTAATCGTCGGCACCGGCGGCGAGGCCTTCGACTTTGTCCTGCCAGTTGCCGCGCGCGGTGAGGATCAGGATCGGGAAGGTCTTGCCTCGTGAACGCAATTGGCGGATCAAATCGAGCCCGCCCATGCCTGGTAACCCGAGGTCGATCACCGCCAGGTCATGGTTGAACTGCTCGGTCTGGTACAGCGCCTCTTCGGCGTTGGCCACGGACTCGACCACGTGGCCACTGTCCGTCAGGCGGGTGTGCAGGTGATGGCGCAACAGCGCTTCATCTTCGACGACCAGCAGTTTCATGACGCTCTCCTACGCAAATCGATATCTCCAGCAACACAGTTTCGCACCTCTATGCCTGACAAGGCGCAGAACCTGTGGGATCGCCGCACCGCCGCTCCCACAGGTTTTTCGCACATGCCCGCGACCTGTTTAGAAAGCGTAGTTGGCGGACAGGTATGTCTGGGCGCTGCTGGTCAGGTCCAGCGAACCCTGTTTGCTGCCGCCGCGCTCGCTCATCTCGGTGCTGGCATTGCTGCGCAGGTAACGGTAACCCAGTTCAACCGAGGTGTTTTGCGAAACCTGCTGCAACACACCCAACTGGCCGCCGACGGCGTAACCAATGTCGCTGTCGCGGCTGAAACCTGGGGAGTCCTGGGTCAGTTTGGTCAGACCGGCCGTGGCGCCGCCAAACAGTTTAGTGCTGCCGCCCACCGGATAGAACAGATCGTAGCTGCCCAGCAGGTTTTCCTGGCGCAGTTTAATGCCATTGTGCGAGCCCGACACGTTGTCGTAAGTCGCGTAGTAGCGGCCCTGGCTGTTTTGCTGGCCCAGACGCAATCCCCAGGTGTTGTCCTTGTCGATCACGCCGTCGGCGTTCGGGTTGTTGAGGTTGGTGTTCAGGGCGTTGGACTTTTTGACCTTGTCGCTGGTCTGTCCAAAAGTAAGGCTGGCAAAGTTATCGTCCGCCGCGTGGGCGGCTACGCTTGCACCCATGACGGTGAAAGCCAGAAGCAGTTTCTTGAAGGTAGTCATTGGGGAATTTCCTCATGAGCCATGTGCTTTTCGGGTATGGCGCAAGGTTACTCACCTGCCCCTGAACTCCCCCTGAACGCACTCTGAACCTGAGCTGAACCGAATCGCACCGGCTGTTTTAACGACTTTTTGCAGGAGATCCGACCATGCGCGTATTCCTCGCTTCGCTGTTGCTGGCCTTGAGTGGGCTCAGTCAGGCTGCCATCAAGACTCAGGAAATTCCTTATCAGAGCCCCGACGGTACGACGCTGATCGGTTACTACGCCTACGACGACGCGATCAAAGGCCCACGCCCGGGCGTGGTGGTGGTGCATGAGTGGTGGGGGCTCAACGACTACACCAAGCGTCGCGCCCGTGACCTCGCCGGTCTGGGTTACAGCGCGCTGGCCATCGACATGTACGGCGACGGCAAGAACACCGAGCATCCCAAGGACGCCATGGCCTTCATGCAGGCCGCGTTGAAAGACAGCGCTGCGTCCAGTGCCCGCTTCCAGGCGGGGCTCGATCTGTTGAAGAAACAGGCGCAAACCGACCCGGACAAGGTGGCGGCCATCGGTTATTGCTTTGGCGGCGCGGTGGTACTGAACGCGGCGCGCCAGGGCGTACCGCTGGCGGGCGTCGTGAGTTTCCACGGGGCGCTGGCGACAAAAGCACCTGCGACGCCGGGCAGCGTGAAGGCGAAAATCCTGGTCGAGCACGGTGCGCTGGACAGCATGGTCACGGCGGAAAACGTGGCGGCGTTCAAGGCCGAGATGGACAAGGCCGGGGCCGATTATCAGTTCGTCAGCCTTGAGGGCGCCAAGCACGGGTTCAGCAATCCGGACGCGGATCGCCTGGGCCATGGCGATCATGGCGGTCCGGATATCGGTTACAACAAGGCAGCGGATGAAAAGTCGTGGGCGGACATGCAGGCCTTCTTCAAGAAGATTTTTAGCTGAACAGGTAGACCGCGGCGAAGTCTTTCGCGGGCAAGCCTTGCTCCTACAGGTTTTGTGTCGTTCAGCCATTTCGTGATCGACATAAAACCTGTAGGAGCAAGGCTTGCCCGCGAAGAACGATAACGCGGTCTAACGTCAGGGCTACCCAGCCCGAAGGCAACCCGGCAAAATGCCCGACATGAATGCCCTCCCCGCCCTGCCCGTTTGCTGCACCCCGCTCGATGCCCATTGGCCGCTGCCGTTTGTGCTGCCCGATACGGTGCTGCTGAGCACGCAATTCGATACCTCGCAACTGGCCATCGATGATTTCCAGCGCAGCGCCATCGAGCCCCCCGCGACTATTCAGCGCTCCGTCGCCAAGCGTCAGGCAGAATTCCTGGCCGGGCGGATTTGCGCGCGGGCCGCACTGCAACAGCTGCAAGGGCTGAATGTGGTCCCGGCCATCGGCGAAGACCGAGCGCCGGTCTGGCCTGCGCACATCAGCGGCTCGATCACCCACACCACCGGCCGGGCGGCAGCGATTGTCGCGCAGAAAACCCACTGGCGCGGCTTGGGCATGGACCTGGAAAACCTGCTCAACCCCGAACGGGCGGAACGCCTGGCCGGGGAAATACTTACGCCAGCGGAATTGCAGCGCATGGCCGCCGGGCCTCTCGATCAACTGGCGATGCTGGTGACGCTGACGTTTTCGGTGAAAGAGAGTTTGTTCAAGGCGCTCTACCCAATCGTTCAGCAGCGGTTTTATTTTGAACATGCCGAAGTGCTGGAGTGGAGCGAGGGGGGTGAGGTGCGGTTGCGGTTGCTGACCGACCTGTCCAGTGAGTGGCGAAATGGCACAGAGCTGGATGCGCAGTTCGGGATGATGGATGGGCAGTTGTTGAGTCTGGTCAGTATCAAGGCCTGAAGGTATTCGGCGTTTTTCAGAGCGCCATCGCCAGCAAGCCGGCTCCTACAGGTCCGAGCGAATCTGTAGGAGCCGGCTTGCTGGCGATGGCGGCGGAACATTCACCGCAAGACTCAACGCTTCTCCTGATTCCTCGGCCAACTCAAGCTAAAGCAAGCCCCGCCCAGACTCTTGCTCTTGCTGATCAACGCCCGCCCGTCATGCCAATGGATGATCCGCCGCACGATCGACAAACCCAACCCATGCCCGCCCGACGCGCGGGTCCTGCTGTCATCCAGTCGCAGGAACGGTGTAAATATTTTCTCCCACGCCGATTCGGGAACGCCCGGCCCGTCGTCCTCTATATCGACCCGACACCGCTGCTGCCCCACCTGATAACTCACGGTCACCCGCGACTGAGCATGGCGCATGGCATTGCTTACCAGGTTCTGAATCGCCCGGTGCAAATAGCGAGGCTCGGCTTCGACCCAGGCGTCGTCACAATCGGCCGCCGACAGGCACAACCCGCGCTGCACCGTGACATCGGCGCGCAGTGGCGCCAACTCTTCGATCACTTGATTGACCAGCGCATCCAGATCGATTCGCTGGAAATTCAGCGCCGGCGAACCCTGTTCCAACCGCGCGTAGGTCAGCATCTCGTCCACCAGCCGGTCGAGATCCTCGATGTCGTGATCCATGCCTTCGCAATATTTCTCCAAGGCCTGAGGCGTAGTGGCCGAGCCGATCATCTCCAGGCCAAACCGCAGGCGCGCCACCGGCGTGCGCAATTCGTGTGACACAGCGCGCACCAGCTCCCGCTGAACCGCCAGCAACTGTTGCAGGTGCTCGGCCATGCCGTTGAACGCCGACGCCAGGCGCCCGACCGAGTCTGCGCCACGTGCCGGCACGCGGGTTTCCAGGCTGCCTTTGGCGATGCGCGTGGCGGCCGCTTCGAGGCCACGCAAACGGCGCTCCAATTGACGCACCAGCAAATAGACGATCAAACCGATCAAGCTCAAACCGAGTGCCGCGATCAGCACCAGCCATTCTGGCGGGTAAGGATTCATCTGGTACAGCGGACCGATTTCCAGCACCCACGGCGTGCCGACCATGCCGGCAAACACCCGGATCGAATCGCCCTCCTTGCCCAGCGCCATCACCGTGTCGCCTTCGGCCACACGGCGGCTCTGGTCTTCATCCATGTCGGCCTCACCGACCGTGACCAGCCGCAGATCGAAACCGAAACCCTTCTCTTCCTTTATCTGCGCCAGGCGCTTGGGCTGCTCGGCCACCGGCACCCGTACCAGCTCATCGGCAAGCAGATAAATCGTCGCCCTGGCCAGTTGTTCGCTGATCTGCTGCACCTCGCCGGTGAGCACCAACTGTTCCCGGTCGCTGACCAGTCGATACACCTTCGCCGCATGGGGGCCGGTCTGTTCCACCAGCGCCTGGCCGCGCAGTACGCGGGTGCGCTGGGTCATATCGAGGTCAGTCTGGGCGAAGGTTTTCAGCGCCAGGGGAATACCCAGCAGCCGTTCCCACACCAGCAAGGCGCGGTGACGCTGGGTTTCGTTCATGGGTTGCAGGTTGTCGGCCATCAGCGAGAACGTGCCGTGGGCCAGGCGCTCGCGGTACTGCTCGCTGCGCACCTGGTTGAGCATGTGCAGGGCCAGCACGCCGAGCACGGCCACCAGAATCAGCGCCGCGCACATGCCTCCATAGATGCGCAGGAAGATCGAATTCACAGCGAGGGATCTACGCAGGCTTCAGGCACGAACAGATAACCTTTGCTGCGAATGGTCTTGATCAGACGCGGATGGTCCGGGTCGTCGCCGATCTTCGGCCGGATGCGCGAGATGCGCACGTCGATGGAACGGTCCTGGCCGTCATAACCGATGCCGCGCAGGGCGGTGAAAATCTCTTCGCGAGACAGGATGCGTCCGGCGTTGGCCACCAGCAACCACAGCAGATCGAACTCGGCGCTGGTCAATTCGATGCCGTTGTCATGCAGCCAGGCTTCACGCAGCGCGTTATCGACCACCAGCGGGCCGAATTGCAGACGCCGTTGTTTTTCCGGGACCGGCTCAGGTGTTTCACTGCGGCGCAGCAACGCCTGGATGCGCGCCAGCAGCAAGCGCGGGCGCACTGGTTTGCACACGTAGTCGTCGGCGCCCAGGTCGAGACCGAGAATCTGATCGGTGTCGTCGGTACGGGCGGTGAGCATCAGGATCGGGCCATCGAACTTGTCGCGGACCTTGCGGCAAATGCTCAGGCCATCTTCGCCCGGCAGCATCAGGTCGAGGATCACCAGGTCCGGTTTCTCCTTGATGATGCGGGCTGCGGCCAGGGCGCCATTACCCTCGATCGACACGCGCAGGCCGTTGGCTTCCAGGTAATCGCGGGTCAGTTCGGCCAGACGCTGGTCGTCTTCCACAATCAATACCTGCCAGGCTTCTTGCTCCACGGTGACCTCTGCTTGCCAACAACACTTATAAAGGAAGGATCCGCCCGTCTTTTTGTAATGATTGGGGAGGATAAGAATGCGTATGTACCGGCCGATTGTATAAACGTCACTCGTGCAGAACACAAGTCGGCAAATGCGTTCGGACACACCGTTTTTTTGTGATAGGGTTCGCGCCCTTAAAAATCCGAATGACTGTTTTCAGTCGCTGGAAATCAGTGAAAAACGGTCCGCTCCAGCTAGGTCGCGGCCTACACGCCGGTTCCCTCTTTCACACACAATTTACGCACAGGTTTATCCACAGGTAGTACGTTGCAACACCCTCCAAAACGCATTATCTTGTACCCCGGCGCCAAAAAAACCCTACATGTAGGGTTTTATGCCAAAAACCAAACACAAATCGGACACCGATTTCAAGCGCTTTTATTGCCTCTGTCCGGTTGAACCAAACGTATTTTCGAAAGACCAAACCGCGCGTGCGGATGGCTACTGTTTTTGAGCCGAAAACGGCGTTAACGGTACGGGTGTTGCAGTCAATTACTGTCACCCAAAAGGATTCCGGTTTCAGGCTCAAGGCTTGGGACCAAAGACTTCGGCATGGAAGCGGCGCCCCAATAGCCCCCTTCCTGATCTGTCCCGAAGTTGGTATGCCCGGCCCCGCCGGTTGTAGTGCTTCAGGACAGAACGGTGGGCACCATGATGGTGCCCAAACAAACATAGAGAATGTGGAGACAACCCCCCATGCAAACCGACACAACTCGCGAGAACCCGCAAGGCACCTTGCCGCAGGCCGCTGATTCGACTTCGGATCTGTCCGCCACCGCGCCTGGCCAGCTGCGCGTGATCAAGCGTAACGGCACTGTCGTTCCTTATACCGATGACAAAATCACCGTCGCGATCACCAAAGCGTTTCTCGCAGTTGAGGGTGGCACCGCTGCCGCTTCGTCGCGAATCCATGACACCGTTGCCCGCCTGACCGAACAGGTCACCGCGACCTTCAAGCGTCGCATGCCGTCGGGCGGCACCATCCACATCGAAGAAATCCAGGACCAGGTCGAACTGGCCCTGATGCGTGCCGGCGAGCAGAAAGTGGCTCGCGACTACGTGATCTACCGCGACGGTCGTTCGAAACAACGCGCTGCCCACGCTCCGGCAGAAGAAACGGTCAACGCTCACCCGTCGATCCGAATCACCCGCGCCGATGGCACTTTTGCACCGCTGGACATGGGTCGCCTGAACACCATCGTCACCGAAGCGTGCGAAGGCCTGGAAGAAGTCGACGGCGACCTGATCCAGCGCGAAACCCTGAAAAACCTGTACGACGGCGTGGCCCTGACCGACGTCAACACTGCCCTGGTGATGACCGCCCGTACCCTGGTCGAGCGTGAGCCGAACTACTCGTTCGTGACTGCTCGCCTGCTGATGGACACCCTGCGTGCCGAAGGCCTGGGCTTCCTTGGCGTCGCCGACAGCGCGACCCACCACGAAATGGTCGACCTGTACGCCAAGGCGCTGCCTGCGTACATCGCCAAGGGTATCGAATTCGAATTGCTGAACCCGGTCCTGGCCACCTTCGACCTGGAAAAACTCGGCAAGGCGATCAACCACGAGCGCGATCAGCAGTTCACTTACCTGGGCCTGCAAACCCTGTACGACCGTTACTTCATCCACAAGGACGGTATCCGCTTCGAACTGCCGCAAATCTTCTTCATGCGCGTGGCCATGGGCCTGGCGATCGAAGAGAAGCAGAAAGAAGACCGTGCGATCGAGTTCTACAACCTGTTGTCGTCCTTCGACTACATGTCCTCGACTCCGACCCTGTTCAACGCCGGCACCCTGCGTCCACAGCTGTCGAGCTGCTACCTGACCACCGTGCCGGATGACCTGTCGGGCATCTACCACGCGATCCACGACAACGCCATGTTGTCGAAATTCGCTGGCGGCCTGGGCAACGACTGGACACCGGTTCGTGCGCTGGGTTCGTACATCAAGGGCACCAACGGCAAATCCCAGGGCGTGGTTCCGTTCCTGAAAGTAGTGAACGACACCGCCGTCGCCGTTAACCAGGGTGGCAAGCGCAAAGGCGCTGTCTGTGCCTACCTGGAAACCTGGCACATGGACATCGAAGAGTTCATCGAACTGCGCAAGAACACCGGTGATGATCGTCGTCGTACCCACGACATGAACACCGCCAACTGGATCCCTGACCTGTTCATGAAGCGTGTCTTCGATGACGGCAAGTGGACCCTGTTCTCGCCGTCCGAAGTACCGGACCTGCACGACCTGACCGGCAAGGCCTTCGAAGAGCGTTACGAGTACTACGAAGCCCTGACCGAGTACCCGGGCAAGGTCAAGCTGTTCAAGACCATCCAGGCCAAAGACCTGTGGCGCAAAATGCTGTCCATGCTGTTTGAAACCGGCCACCCATGGCTGACCTTCAAAGACCCGTGCAACCTGCGCAGCCCGCAGCAGCACGTCGGCGTGGTCCACAGCTCGAACCTGTGCACCGAGATCACCTTGAACACCAACAAGGACGAGATCGCCGTTTGCAACCTGGGCTCGATCAACCTGCCGAACCACATCGTCAACGGCAAGCTGGACACCGCCAAGCTGGAACGCACCGTGAACACCGCCGTTCGCATGCTCGATAACGTAATCGACATCAACTACTACTCGGTGCCACAAGCGAAGAACTCCAACTTCAAGCACCGTCCGGTCGGTCTGGGCATCATGGGCTTCCAGGACGCTTTGTACCTGCAGCACATTCCTTACGGTTCCGATGCGGCCGTCGAGTTCGCCGACAAGTCGATGGAAGCCGTCAGCTACTACGCCATCCAGGCGTCCTGCGACCTGGCCGACGAGCGCGGCGCTTACGAGACGTTCCAGGGTTCGCTGTGGTCCAAAGGCATCCTGCCGCTGGATTCGCAACAGATCCTGATCGAGCAACGCGGCCAGAAGTACATCGACGTTGACCTGAACGAATCCCTGGACTGGGCACCGGTTCGCGCCCGTGTACAGAAAGGCATTCGTAACTCCAACATCATGGCCATCGCACCGACCGCGACCATCGCCAACATCACTGGCGTCTCGCAGTCGATCGAACCGACCTACCAGAACCTCTACGTGAAATCGAACCTGTCGGGCGAATTCACCGTGATCAACCCGTACCTGGTTCGCGACCTGAAGGCTCGCGGTCTGTGGGACGCCGTCATGATCAACGACCTGAAGTACTACGACGGTTCGGTGCAACAGATCGAGCGCATCCCGCAAGAACTCAAAGAGCTCTACGCGACTGCCTTCGAAGTGGACACCAAGTGGATCGTCGACGCGGCAAGCCGCCGTCAGAAGTGGATCGACCAGGCTCAGTCGCTGAACCTGTACATCGCTGGCGCTTCGGGCAAGAAGCTGGACGTGACCTACCGCATGGCCTGGTACCGTGGCCTGAAAACCACTTACTACCTCCGTGCCCTGGCCGCAACCAGCACCGAGAAGTCGACCATCAACACCGGCAAGCTGAACGCTGTTTCCAGCGGCGGCAACCACGGTGAAGATTCGGTCCTGGCTGCTCCTGCCGGTCCTGCTCCAGTGCCGAAGGCTTGCGCCATCGACGAGCCGGATTGCGAAGCTTGCCAATAAGCTGAGCCGGTAGGCGCCGCGAGGCGCTTACTCGACAACCCCCGATCGGTCCTCTGGATTGATCGGGGGTTTTCTTTTGCCTGAAGGAAAGTGGCGACTGTGCTGACGCCTTCGCGGGCAAGCCCGCTCCCACAGGGTTTTGTGTCGTTCAGTAGTTTTGTGAACAACACGAATCCTGTGGGAGCGGGCTTGCCCGCGAAGGGGCCATCACAGACAACCAAAAACCTCAGCTCCCGATAAAAATCCCGCCCATAAAAAACCCCTCTTGCGAGGGGTTCTTTGTGCAGCAATCAGCCAACCAACATCAAGTCATCTGAATGATGGTCTGCATGATGGTGCTTTGAGTCGAAATGGTCTTGGCGTTCGCCTGGTAGTTGCTCTGCGCCTTGATCAGGTCGACCAGTTCGCTGGTCAGGTTGACGTTGGACTCTTCCAGGGAGTTGGAATGGATCTCGCCCAAGGTACCGGTGTTCGGTGCATCGTAGCCCGGGATGCCCGACGCGTAGGTTTCTTTCCAGCTGGTGCCGCCTACTGGCTGCAGACCTTGTTCGTTGGTGAAGCTGGCGAGCGAGATCTGGCCGATGGCCTTGGTCTGGCTGTTGCTGAAGTTGGCCAGCATCACACCGCTGCCATCGATGGTCAGGTTGGTGATCTGGCCAGTGGCGTAGCCGTTCTGCGAAGGAATCGAACGTGCGGTGTCGGCGTTGTACTGCGATGTTTTGGCCATGGAGATTGTAACGACGCCGGAAGTAGCGCCGTTCGCTGTCCACACGCCATTGGTCACGGTACCGGGAACCCAGCCAGTGAGCTTCAGGTCAGGACTGACGATCGGCACCGGAACGGCCGGCGTGGTGACCGAAACCAGATTGCCCGAGGTATCGAACACCATGGTCGAAGCGACCGGCGCGTTCAACGGAACCGCGGTAGGACTAGGGTCGGTGCCATTCGGGTTGCGACCATCAACCAGGGTGTAGGTTTTCCAGGTGTTCGAGCCAGTCTTCACCATGAACTGATCCATGATGTGCTCGTTACCTTGAGTGTCATAAATTTTGGTACTGAACTGCTTGGTGAAGGATGCTTCTTTCGTCGGGTCGAACGGGGTCGCAACCTGATCGATAACCGGTGCGGTGGAGTTCAGGTTGATCGTCGACGACACCGTGGAGGTGTTTTTTGGCGCCAGGTTCGAAGTATCGATACGCAGGTCGGTCAGCACGCCGTTGATGATCTTGCCGTTGGCGTCCACGCCGTAACCTTGCAGACGCGCAGTGCCGTCGGTGTTGGTGACGTAACCGTCCTTGTCGACCTTGAACGTACCGGCACGGGTGTAGGACAGCGAGCCGTTGTCGCTCAGTACGAAGAAGCCGGAACCGTTGATGCCCATGTCCAGCACGTTGCCGGTGTTGTTGACGTCGCCCTGGGTGAACTGCTGGGAAACGTTGGCCAGGCGCACGCCGTTACCAATGGTTTTGCTGCCGGAACCCAGCTTGGTGGCCGAGTAAACGTCCGAGAATTCCGCACGGGACGATTTGAAACCTGTGGTCGCGACGTTGGCGATGTTGTTGCCGGTTACGTCCAGTTGTTTGTTGGCTGCATAGAGACCGCTAAGGCCGATATTGAAAGACATATTCCACTCCTTTGTGCCGTGTTAGTCGGCTCTACATACCAATGGTTTGTACTTTGGACAGGGCAATGCTGCCCAGCCCGGCGAGATTGAGCATCAACTCACCGCCGGTCTGGCTGATGGTCACGCTGTTGACGGTTGCCGGCAGGTACGTCACCAGCGAGGTCGCCTTGCCGTCGTAGGTCGCAGTAGCGCCGAAGTTATAGGTACCCGCCTTGGCCACTTCGCCCGCATCGTTCTTGCCGTCCCAGATGAAACTGGAAGTACCGGCTTTCTGGCTGCCCAGGTCGATGGTGCGGATGACCTTGCCATCGGCATCGGTGATCTTGACCTTGACCGGGTCCACAGACGCCGGCACGGCAATAGTGCCGGTGAAACTCTTGGAGGTATCGACCACAGCCTTGTCGGCCGGGGCAATGACCGAACGCCCGACCAGCGACGAAGCCTGCAGGGCCTGGGACGAGTTGTAGTTGCTGGCCAGCCCGCTCACGGTGGTGTTGAGCGTGGTGATGCCTTCCAGGCTGCTGAACTGCGCCAACTGGGCAACGAACTCGCCGTTGTCCTGCGGCTCCAGCGGGTTCTGGTTCTTCAGCTGTGTCACCAGCAGTTGCAGGAACGCGTCCTTGCCCAGGGCCTTCTTGCCGGTGGCGCTGTTCGTCGCGGACGCCAGGCCGTCGGCACTGGTGTTGGTCTTGATCGAAGAGTTGGCCAGGATGTCTTTGAGGCTAAGGCCGCTGGTGGTATCGGTAACACTCATCTGAGTCGCCCCTTATCACTGACCGAGGGTCAGGACCTTCTGCATCATGGTTTTGGCGGTGTTCATCATTTCGGCGTTGGTCTGGAACGAACGACTCGCGGAAATCATGTCGGCCATTTCTTCCACCACGTTCACGTTCGGGTAGTAGACATAGCCCTTGGCATCGGCCGCCGGATGGTTCGGTTCATAGCGGGCGTCCAGGTTGCTCTGGTCTTCGACCACGCCCAGCACTTGCACACCCTGACCTGCAGCGTCCTGGTTCTGGAACAGCGAATCGCTGCCGCCGCTCTGGCCACCCTGGAACATGGTGGCGAACACCGGGTGACGGGCGCGGTAGGTCTGGTCGATGCTCGACGAGACGGTTTCGGCGTTGGCGATGTTACTGGCGACGGTGTTCAGGCGAGTGGTCTGGGCACTCATGCCGCTACCGGCGATATTGAAAACACTGGCTAGAGACATGACTTACTCTCCTCGCAGGGCGGATATCAGCCCTTTGAATTTGCTGTTGAGCAGGGTGAAGCTGGCCTGGAAGTTGACCGCGTTTTCTGCGTACGCTGATTGTTCAAGCTGAGCGTCCACGGTGTTCTGGTCGATCGACGGTTGCATCGGCGTGCGATACATCAGCGACTCGTCGCCGTTGCCCAGACCTTCGGCTTCGATATGCCGGTTGTTGGTCATGTTCAAGGCAAAGGTGCCGTTTCTGGTTTTCTCGCTCTGCTCGGCGAGCACTTTCGAGAAGTCCAGATCCCGAGCCTTGTAGTTCGGGGTGTCGGCGTTGGTGATGTTGTTGGCCAGGACTTCGGCACGCTGAGCGCGGAAGCCCAGGGCTTGTTCGTGGATACCGAGCGCTTTATCGAAGCTGATGCTCATGTCGGGAAACCTTCGGGTGACCTGATTTTTCGTACGATGAACATAGCAAGCGGCGTGCCAATTCAGAAAACCCCATAAACCGGGGCTTTGCGGGCAGGGACAAGGCGGCAATGCCAGAAAAGCGGCAACGGGTTTCCGCCGTCTGCCGCTTTTCTGCCGCTTTGCCATGGGCAACGACTTTCTCCTGTGGGAGCGGGCTTGCTCGCGAAAGCGGTGTGTCAGCCAACGCCGATGTCGACTGACACGACGCCTTCGCGAGCAAGCCCGCCCCCACATTGGGTTTGTGGTGTCTTTGGGAAGTCGGCAGGCATAAAAAAACGGGAGCCCCTGAGGACTCCCGTTTTATGACACCGCCAACCCATCACTTCGCCTGGTAAATAATCCCCGGGCTGCACTGAACCATCTGGTAATGATCCGGCAAGCCGTTCAGCGCTTCGGACGCGCCGAGGAACAGATAACCACCCGGCTTCAGCGTGCTGTGAATACGCAACAGAATGTCCTTCTTCACCTCGGCGGAGAAGTAGATCAGGACGTTGCGGCAGAACACGATGTCGAACTTGCCGAGGCTCGCGTAGCTGTCCAGCAGGTTGAACGAGCGAAATTCCACCCGGCTCTTGATCGGCGCCTTGATCGCCCAGCGTCCCGGCCCTTTCGGGTCGAAGTAACGCTGCAGGCGCTCGGGCGACAGACCGCGGCCGATGGCCAGGCTGTCATATTCGCCGGTCTTGCAGTTGGTCAGCATGGTGCTGGACAAATCAGTGGCGACGATCTGCACGCCCATCTTCAACTGGCCCATGTTGACCCGTTCGAACTCGTCGATGGACATCGACAGCGAATACGGTTCCTGCCCCGACGAGCACGCCGCCGACCAGATCCGCAGACGCTGGCCCGGAGCTGCCTTGATTGCTTCGGGCAGTACCTTGTTCTTCAAGACTTCAAACGGATAGGTGTCACGAAACCACAGGGTTTCGTTGGTCGTCATGGCATCGACCACCAACTCGCGCAAACCGCTGCGCGGCTGAGTCTGGATGCGCTGGACCAGCTCACCCAGGGACTTGATGCCTTGCTGCTCCATCAGTTTGTTGAGACGGCTCGAGACCAGGTACTGCTTGTTTTCACCGAGCAAAATGCCACAGGCTTTTTCCAGGAAGACCCGGAACTGTTCGAAATCCAAATTACCCGTAGACAAAGATGCCGCCTCTTAAATCGTGTTAACCGCCAGGGGCAGAAGGCCCCTAGCTGATGTCTGCTGCTTTGATCCGGTCGACTACCCGGGATGCCAGGTCATCAGGACGGAATTTGGCCAGGAAGTCATCGGCACCGACTTTCTTGACCATCGCCTGATTGAACACACCCGACAACGAAGTATGCAGGATGATATGAAGCTTTTGCATGCGAGGGTCGTTGCGGATTTCGGCCGTCAAGGTGTACCCGTCCATTTCCGGCATCTCGATGTCGGAAATCATCATCAGGAACTCTTCCTCTGGCTTCTTGCCCTCGTCGGCCAGCTTGCGCAGGTAATCCAGCGCTTGCCGTCCGTCGTTCAACGCCACCACTTCAACACCGACCGTCTGCAGGCAACGCGTGACCTGCTTGCGTGCCACCGACGAGTCATCGACCGTCAGCACCCGCAGCGACAGCGCCTTGTGCTGGGTCTCGACATCGACCACACCGACGGAAATCGCTTCCGGCGTCGGCGCCACTTCCGCCAGGATCTTCTCGACGTCGATGATTTCGACTAACTGATTGTCGACCCGAGTCACAGCCGTCAGGTAATGATCGCGTCCGGTGCCCTTGGGAGGCGGATGAATCTCCTCCCAGTTCATGTTGACGATGCGTTCCACCGAGCGCACCAGGAAACCCTGCGTCTTGGTGTTGTACTCCGTGATGATCACGAAGGGATTGCTTTGATCTTTCAACGCTCCGGAACCGGTCGCCATTGCCAGATCAAGGATCGGAATGGTCGCCCCCCGGATATTTGCCACACCGCACACGACAGGACTGGACTTGGGCATCAGGGTCAGCTTGGGGCATTGCAGCACCTCACGAACCTTGAACACGTTGATCCCGTACAGTTGCTGGCCGTCAAGACGGAACAACAACAGCTCCAGGCGATTCTGCCCTACCAGTTGCGTGCGCTGGTTTACCGAATCCATTACACCAGCCATGCCCAGACTCCTACACCAACGCTAAGTGTGTTGCGACGCACATTCATCACTAAACGGCACGGCGCTTGCTTTTTAACTCTTATGAACACAGAACCGACATTTTTCCGACGCCTGACATCACCTTTCCGCAGATTGCTCTGTGCAATGTCGGCCGTTTGCCTGTTCAACGCTGGCAGCCCTGCCCTTGCTGACGCGGTTACCTTGCCTGACATGCTTATCGGCGTCACCCAGGGCTTTCTTGAATTCACCGTAGAAGACTATCTGGCGACCAGTCAAATGGAAGGTCGCTACGAAATCCAGGTCAACCAGCTCGATCCGCGGCTGCGCATGCCCATGTGCGACAAGGAATTGACAGCCAGCCTCGAGAGCCCGGCCAAGCCGCTGGGCCGCGTTACGGTCAAGGTTCGCTGTGAGGGAACCTCCCCCTGGACGGTGTTCGTACCCGCTCAAGTCCGCCTGTTTCGCGACGTCGTGACCACCACCCGCCCGCTGCGCCGCGCCGACATTGTCGAACCTGCTGACGTGCTCCTGCGCGAACGCGATATCAGCCTGATCAACCAGGGCTACCTGACGACCCTCGACCAGGCGATCGGCCAGCGACTTACCCGACCAATGGTCGCCGACCAGGTGATTACCCTCGTTCACCTCGAGCAGGCGGAAGTCATTCGTAAAGGCGACCAGGTGGTGATTACCGCCCGCAGTGGTACGCTCAGCGTGCGAATGCCCGGCGAAGCCCTGTCCAATGGCGGCATGAGCGAACAGATTCGCGTGAAAAACCTCAACTCCAAGCGGGTCATCAAGGCGCAAGTCACCGCGCCGGGCCAGGTGGAAGTGTCTATGTAGGCACCCTTTCCTGAAGAAGTGGCGTTGCCCGAGGCTGTTCCCTAAACTGTGCCGCATGCAGAGAAGTGCTGGCGCATGCAGGCTCATTGATAAATGGGTCTAAAGTTTTCACAGGGAGAGCCGAAAACATGGCAAGCGTCCAAATACTCAGAGGTTTTTTACCATGGTCATCGATTTCAGCCGTTTGAACAGCTCCTCGCCACTTACGGGCAGTACACGTACCAGCGTTGCCAAGGAAACTGCCGAAGCCGGCAAATCCGCGCCGCTGAATACCCCGGCCGAACAGGCCAGCACCGTCAAAAGCGGGGAATCGGTACACCTCAGCAATGAGGCTCAACAGTTGCAACAGGTCACTGACAAGCTGCGCGATCAGCCTGCCGTCGACAAAGCCCGTGTGGCCGAGTTGAAAGCAGCGATTGCCGATGGCAGCTACAAAGTCGACAGCAACCGTGTAGCCAGCAAACTGCTCAACTTCGAAGCCCAGCGCTAGGCTACGGCCGCGCCAGGCTTTTGGACGCTTAAAACCCAAGGCCAGCCATGCACGACACTAACTTACTGCAACTGATCACCGACGACTTTGCTCCAGCGCAACGATTGCTGGAGTTACTGCAAGCCGAGTCCCTCGCCTTGCACGGTCGCGACATGCCACTGCTCGAAGACATTCTGGCGCAGAAGCAGGCATTGATCATTCTGCTCGAACAGCATGGCCGCAAGCGCAGTGAAATCCTCGCCAGCCTCAATCTGCCGGTCAATCGCAGCGGCCTGGAGCAACTGGCCAGCCATTCGAGCATCGGCGAAGAGTTGCTGGCGCAGAGCGATGTGCTGACCGACCTTCTGGCTCAATGCCAGGCAGCGAACGCCAATAATGGCCAGTCGATCCTGGTCCAGCAAGCCACCACAGCCAACCAGCTGAAAATCCTCACCGGCGGCGAACCGCCTGCCCTTTATGATGCTCGCGGATCAACCGCCAAGCTTGCGAAGCCACGCCCGCTCAGTCAGGCTTGAGCCTTCAAATGACCACGCCCTATCAAGACTTGCAACATGCTGGCAATATACTGGCCAGCCGTAGTCATATTTTGTCTGGAGATTGATGAACCGTGTCCAATGCCTTAAACGCGGAAGATGCCCCGCAGCCACCCAAGGTGCTTACCACGCCTTTGGAAATCTCCGGCAACCTGCGCCAACTGCAAGAAAGCCATGATCCGCTGATCATCACGTTCCATGAGCGCACTCAGCGCTTCCAGAGCTATCTGGTCGACGTGGACCGCGAAAGCCGCACCATCGCGCTCGACGAGATGATCCCGCGTGACGGCGAACGCTTCATGCTGGCGGGCGAACCGTTCAAGGTCGAAGGCTTTCACGACGGCGTGCGCATCGCTTGGGAAAGCAACGGTCAACTGACCATCGACGAATCCGGTGACAGTCGCTGCTATCGCGGCCCGCTGCCCGATGAAGTGGTCTATCACCAGCGCCGCAATGCCTTTCGCGCGGCATTGAAGCTGGCACAACTGGTCAACGTCGATCTGGACGGTGAAAAGCTCAAGGCGCCGATCAGCGGCAAGCTGCTGGACATTTCCGCCACCGGTTGCAAGTTGCGCTTCGACGGCGACATTACCGGCAGCCTGCAACTGGGCCAGGTCTACGACCGCTTTGCCGCCGCCCTGCCCTTCGGCAAAATGACGGCACCGGTCGAACTGCGCTACCTGCACTTCGAAGAAAAAATCTCCACCACCTTCGCCGGCATCCGTTTTCACAACATGAGCGGCCTGGTGCAGCGTCAGGTCGAGCGCTTCGTCTATCAGCTTCAGCGCGAAGCACGACGCTTCGACAAAGACGACATGTAATTCGAAGCGGCATGAAAAACGGGCAGTCCCTTGCGGTGACTGCCCGTTTTTTTTTTGCGCCATTCGTTTGGTCTGCGCGGCTCCTACAGGTGGTGCGATTCAGGGTCTGGCCTCGGTGAAGCTTTGCTCGCGGCCAGCGTCCGGATCCTCGGGCGGATCGGTTTCTGGCGCGGGCTCAGGCTCGGGAGTTGGCTCGGGATTGACCGGACTCTGCATCTGGTCCTGCACCACTTGCTCATCGACCCGCGGATCAAGGCAAGCCACCAGCGGCGAACTCGACATGCTGTCCGGCATGGCGACGTGATGCAACGGCGCATCGTCCACCTGGTGCAGGTTGGTCACCGCTTTCGGGCGGATCCGCCACACCAGCACCAACGCGAAGAAACTGAAGAAGGCGTAAAGCATCTGGCTGCCGAACATCTTCATCAGCACCCCGGCGACCAGCGGCCCGATACTGGCGCCGACACCGTAGGTCACCAGCAACATCGCGGTCAGGGAAACACGACGATCACCCTCGACGTGGTCATTGGAGAACGCCACCGCCAGCGGATACAGGCAGAACATCACCAGCGAACAGAAGAACCCGGCGACAAACAAAACCTCCAGCGGCACCTGTTGCATGATGGCCAGCGGCAACGCAGTCAGGGCCAGCACCACCGCAAAACAGCGGATCAACAACGCCCGGTCATAACGGTCGGACAACCAGCCCAACGGCCACTGCACCAGCAGGCCGGCAAAAATGCAGCTACCCATGAACAGACCGACCTGCTCCGTGGACAACCCTTGCTGCGAGGCATACAGCGGCGCCAGACCGTAGAACGAGCCAATGATCAAGCCCGCCCCCAGCACTGTACTCAACGACTGCGGTACGCGTTTGATGAAGAATCGCGGTTCCATCGGCGCCGGGTGCAGAGGCGCCGGGTGAATCCGCCGGGTCAGGGCGACCGGCACCAGGCACAGGGCAAAGCACAGGGCGACCAGCATCAACAGCTCCAGACCGAGCGCCGGGTGCATGACCAGAATCAGTTGCCCCAGCACCAGGCCCAGATACGACGCGATCATGTATCCGCTGAACACCGTCCCGCGTTGTGAGGCTTCAGCCTGCTCATTGAGCCAGCTTTCGATGACCATGTACTGGCACATCATGCCGAGGCCGACGATGACCCGCAGGAATATCCAGGCAGGCAGCCAGTCCACCAGGCCGTGGCCCAGCACTGCCGCGCCGACGATCCCGGCGCAGGCCGAATAGGCGCGGATATGCCCGACACGGGCAATCAACCGGTGACCGATCTTGCCCCCCAGCACCAGGCCGAAATAGTTGGCGGCCATCAACGCACCGACCCACAGGCTGTCGACATGGTCGGCCGCCAGGCGCAAGCCCAGGTAAGTACTCAGCAGGCCCGAGCCGATCAACATCATCAGCGAGGCAAAATACAGCGCTCGAAAGGGTTTCCAGATTTGGCGCATCGGCGTTCCGAGCGGCTCCTTGCGGTGAGAAACGGGCTATCCGAAAGATAGCCCGAAGACGAAGGTTCGTCAGGCCTGGGCGGCCAGGACACGGCGCTCCCAGGGCGTAATTTCATCAAAGAAGCTGGTCAACTCCAGGGTCTTCGAAGCGACGTAGCCTTCGATGAACTCCTTGCCAAACAGTTCCTTCGCCAATTGGCTACGTTTCAGACGTTCGAGAGCGGCATGCAAGGTACACGGCAACGAAAGATTATCCGGCACCTCGAACTCACCCTGGATCGCTGCGCTCGGCTCCAGCTCTTTTTCAATACCGTACAGCCCCGCCGCCAGGCTGGCGGCGATCGCCAGATACGGATTGGCATCCGCCCCCGGCAAGCGGTTCTCGACCCGACGAGCGGCCGGCGAACTCGCCGGAATACGCAAACCGGCCGCGCGATTGTCGTGGGACCAGCAGGCATTGTTCGGTGACGCGAACGGATGACACAAGCGCTGATAGGAGTTTACGTTCGGCGCAAACAGTGCGGTGAAATCCGCCATGCCCGCCTGCTGACCGCCGATGAAGTGACGGAAGGTCGCAGTCGGTTCACCGGCCGCGTCGCTGAACACGTTACGCCCGCTGCCGATCTCGACGATGCTCTGGTGAATGTGCATCGAACTGCCCGGCGTATGCGCCAGCGGCTTGGCCATACAGACCACGGTCAGGCCGTGCTTGAGCGCAACTTCCTTGAGCAGATGCTTGAACAGGAACGTCTGGTCGGCCAGCAGCAGCGGATCGCCGTGCAGCAGATTGATCTCGAACTGGCTGACGCCCATTTCATGCATGAACGTATCGCGGGGCAAACCGAGTGCCGCCATGCATTCGTAGACTTCACTGAAAAACGGGCGCAAGCCGTTGTTGGAGCTGACGCTGAACGCCGAACAACCGTCCTCGCGACGACCATCCAGGCCCAGCGGCGGCTGGAAGGGTTGCGTCGGGTCGGTGTTGGGCGCGAAGACAAAGAATTCCAGTTCGGTCGCCACCACGGGCGCCAGACCCAGTGCCGCATAACGCGCGACGACGGCCTTGAGTTGGCCACGGGTCGACAGGTTCGAGCTCTCGCCGGTCAGCTCGTCGGCATCACAAATGGCGAAGGCGCGTGGCTGCTTGCTCCAGGGCAAGCGGTGAATCTGCGCAGGATCGGGCACCAGCGCCAGGTCACCGTCGTCACTGCCGTAAAAACGCGCTGGCGGGTATCCGCCCATGATGCATTGCAGCAGCACACCCCGCGCCATCTGCAACCGCCGTCCTTCGAGAAACCCCTCGGCTGTCATGACCTTGCCACGGGGCACGCCGTTCAAGTCAGGCGTAACACATTCAATCTCATCAATGCCCGTCAGTCGCTGTGCGAGTGAGCGCTGGCCATCGGTAGTCATGACGCAATCCTTTGTTTGTGGTGCAAGCCGCGAACGGCGACCGTACAAAATAGGCTCCGCCTGTTCGGAATATCAAGCATTGCACACAAATACTCCCGACCGCCCCCCCTTCCTGTCGGAGCCGGCTTGCTGGCGATGAGGCATTTGGATTCTGCGGCGTTCTTTCGGACGCCATCGCCAGCAAGCCGGCGCCTACAAGAGGTCGCGGTATTTCAGGGAAGATAAAGGCTGAATACGCCGCCGCCCAACGGGCCGCCATTGCTGATTTCGGTGCGTCCGCCGATGCCGTTGCGCTGATGCAACGCGGCAATCCGCCCGGCGAAATACAGACCCAGGCCAGTGCTTCCGCTGCTGTGGTTGATGCCCTGCACGTATTCGGCCTGACGTTCGATCATCTGGGCCGGGTAGCCGTCGCCGTCATCGTTGATCGTCAGCACCAGCTGTCCAGCCTCATCGCTGACGCTGATCAATACCGAATGACGGGCATAACGGATGGCGTTGTTGATGCAATTGCCCAGCACTGATGCAATCAGCTCCCGGTCGAAGAAACCCAGCGGGCTCAGCGGGTCCACTTCGTAGGTCGCCATGATGCCGCGGCTGGCGAACACGTCCTGGTGGCAGGCCAGTTGTGCTTCGATGAAGTCATCGAGTTCGTGGTAGGCCGGTTGCAACGGCATCTGATTGACCCCGAGTTTGTACAGCCCCAGCAACTGCACGAGCATGTCGTTGAGGTGGGCGAACTCGAAATCGATCACGCCCTGCTCCGGGGTGTGCCGCGCCGGGTCGGGCAAACGCGCCAGCCATTGGCTGTGGGCCTGCATCAACATTGCCAGCGAGTTCTTCATGTCGTGCACGGTGGAAGCAATCACCGTGGAGAAATCCAGTGCCGGGTTGTCTTGGCTCATCCGCTGAACGCCTTGATTTTCAGTTTCTGATAACGCGCATACCGCGCGTCGGTGTCGGGCATCAGGCCGACCGTTTTCAGGCAGGCCCGACATTCTTCAAGCTCCGCCGAAGGCACGCTGGTGTCAGTGCCGTGCAGCAGCGACTGCGCCATGTTCAGCGCGATACTGATGTTTTTCGGTTGCATCGCCAGGGCTTTGCGGAACGCCGCCCGCGCCTCCACCAGGTTGCCGGTCTTGTACACCCGCACGCCTTGACGGTTGAGCTCCGCCGCATCGTTGCCGGAGTTGAGGATGGTCGGGTCGTCGGTCAGCTTGGCGATGCTTTTCATCACGGTCGGATCGTCGCCGTAGATTTCCACGCAGTTTTTCAGCATCGAGGCGCCGGCATCGGCCTGACCGAGCATTTGCAACTGCTTGGCCACCAACAGCGCCGCTTCGGCACTCATGAACTGCTCCATGCCATCGAGGCGCAACATGGCTTGCTCGGTGAGCTTTTCTGCGGTTTCGGCATCGTTGAGCAGCAGGCTGGTGGCCTTCATCAACCGCGCACGAATCTGCAGGCCCGGGTCGGAAGGGTTTTCCTTGGCCACGGCACTCAGCGTGGTGTTGATCTCCAGCCGCGTGCGGGTATCCAGGCCTTTTTCGCTGCCCTTGCTGATCAAGGCGTGGGCCAGGCCGAGGTTGCTTTCCGCATCCTTGAAGCGTGACTGGGCGCCTTGGCTGACCGCCTGTCGATAAGCCTTGGACGCCGTGTCGAAATCTTCGTTGGCCATCGCCAGTTTGCCCAGCAATGCCTGCCGGCGCACGGCCAGCGGCGACAAGCGAATTGCCTCTTCCAACACCTGTTGCGCGGCTTTGGTATCGCCTTCGGCGACCAGCACATCCGCCATGCCATCGTAGAGCGCCGGCATCATCGGAAACACTTTCAGGGCTTTTTCGTAGACGCCCTTGGCCTGGCTGACCTGACCGCGCTTGAACAGCAACTGGCCCAATCCGGCGAACGCCCACGGCAAAGGCCGATCGGCAATGATGCTGTCGTAGAGTCGCTCCAGCGCTTCGTTCTGATTCAAGTCACGCAAGGCGTCGGCGCGGTAGCGCAGGCACAGCGGCGAATAGCGGATGTCCTGTTTGCACAGCGCGATGCAGGCATTGAGCACTTCAACCGGTTTGCCGCGATCCAGCGCCTGCAGGATCGGCTTGAGCAACGTCTTGCGCTGCTCCAGACGCTCCAGGCGCTGGGCCAGGCCCGAGCGGTTGAACGGCTTGGTCAGGTAAGCATCAGGCTCATGCTCCAGCGCACTGAGCACCATCGCCTGGCTGGTCTCGGCGGTGACCATGACAAACACGGCCTCATGGCTGATCAGCTTCTCGACCATCAGGTCTTCGAGCACCTGCTGGCCATTCTTCTTGCCGTCGCCGAGGTGAAAATCCTGCAGGATGAAATCGTAGGACTTCTGCGAACACATGCGCAGCGCCTGCTCGCCGGTGTCGGCGGTATCCACGTCCTTGACGCCCAGCTCACGCAGCATGGAACGGACCGAACTGCGGAAATCGGAGAAATCATCGACGATCAGAAAACGCTTTTGGTGATACGACAGCATCGAAGATTTCCAGGCAATTTTAAGAAGAAGATCATGACTGTCCGGGTTATCGGCCAGCAGGGCCATTCACTTGAAGAAATGAGAACTCATTTGCGTCGTTGGAGTGCAAATTTCAAAGGGCTGCGATTGCCGGCTAAATATTTGAAGGTGTTATTGAAAAACGGGATTATCCTGATTTATTGCAACGCGTCTGCTGCCCGTTTCAGATCAAGACGCTTCCTTCGTTGGCTAAGGCAGAAGTTATGACCACCACCCCCAATCGCTCCGTAACTTCTGATGAGCGAAAGGCCCCGCGCCCCAGCACACTGGACTTTCCGGTGGTGGGCATCGGTGCCTCGGCGGGCGGGCTGCAGGCGATAAAACTGTTCTTCGAAAACATGCCGCAAGATAACGGCATGGCGTTCGTGATCATTCTGCATCTGTCCCCTGACCACCAGAGCATCGCCGACAGGATCATCCAGGAATCGACCCAGATGCCGGTGCAACAGGTCACCGAAACGGTGTCCATCGAGAAAAACCACGTGTACGTCATTTCACCGGCGCAACGCCTGTCGATGAACGATGGTTTTCTTGAAGTCAGCCCCTGCCAGACGCGGGAAACCCGTCACGCTTCGATTGATCTGTTCTTCCGCGACCTGGCGGATGTGCACCGGGAACGGGCTTTCTGCGTGGTGCTGTCAGGCACCGGTTCCGACGGGGCTGTCGGCCTGTCGCGAATCAAGGAACAGGGCGGCGTCACGCTGGCCCAGGCACCGGAAGACGCCGAGTTTGACGGCATGCCCCGCGCCGCCATCGACACCGGTATGGTTGACCTGGTCCTGCCGGTCGTTGAAATGCCGCAAAAGCTGCTGGAGCTGTGGCGCAATTCCCAGGAAATCAGCTTGCCCACTGCCAGCGACTCCGAATTACAGAGCATTGCCGCCATTTCCGAACGTGAATCGCTGCTAGCCGAACAATTGCTGCACGATGTTCTCATCCAGTTGCGCACCGGCACCGGTCATGATTTCAAGCATTACAAACGCGCCACGGTGTTGCGTCGGATCGAACGGCGGATGCAGGTCACGGCCCAGCCGGACCTGGCGGCCTACTATCGTTATCTGCAAGACAATCCGGAAGAAACCAAGGCCCTGCTCGGCGACATGCTGATCGGCGTGACCAACTTCTTCCGCGACCGGGAAGCCTTCGAAGCACTGGAACGCGATGTGGTGCCACAACTGGTCAGCGCAGCCGTGTCAGCGCAACCCGGGAAGGAAGAAATCCGGGTCTGGTCCGCAGGCTGTTCCACTGGTGAGGAGGCCTACAGCCTGGCCATGTTGATCAGTGATCAACTGCAAGTGGACGCCAGCGCAGCGTCGATGCAGCTGTTTGCCACCGACATCGATGAGCGCGCCATCAGCGTAGGCCGCGCCGGACTGTATCCGCTGGCCATCGTGACCGACGTACCGCCCTCGCGCCTGCGGCATTACTTCCTCAAGGAAGACGACCACTATCGGATCCGCAAGGAAATCCGCGAAAAGGTCCTGTTCGCCAAACACAGCCTGTTGTCCGATCCGCCGTTCTCGCAGATCGACCTGATCGTGTGCCGCAACCTGCTGATCTACCTCGATCGCGAGGTGCAGCGCGAAATCCTGCAGATGTTCCACTTTGCCCTGCGCCCTGGCGGCTTCCTGTTTCTCGGCTCCTCTGAAAGTGCCGATGCATGCCACGAACTGTTCGCCCCTGTGGACAAGCGCAACCGGATCTTCCGCGCCAAGACCGGCACGGCCAACAGCCGTCGTACCCCGACCATGCCCCGCAGTGGCTATGTGCGCACCAACATTTCCCAACAGCCTGCGCAAAGCCACGTGCAACGCAAACTGTCTTTCGCTGATATCCATCAACGCGCCATAGAGCAGTCTGCGCCACCGAGCGTGATCGTCGATGCCAACGCCGACATTCTGCACATGAGCGAAAGTGCCGGGCGTTTCCTGCGGCATGTCGGGGGTGAGCTGTCGCGCAACCTGCTGACGCTGATCCTGCCGGAACTGCGCCTGGAGTTGCGCACCACGCTGTTCCAGGTCCAGCAAAGTGCGCTGCCGGTCAAATCCCGTGAAGTGCCGATCAAGCGTGATGACCGGCGTTACCTGATCGATCTGGTCGCTCATCCCTACAAGGATGAAGGCTCGGACAGCGAGTACGTGCTGGTGATTTTCGAGGAGGTCGAAGTCGACCCTTCGGAACTGGCGGCAACCACCGTGCTGCAGACGGAAAGCCAGGTGCTGTCCAACCTTGAGCGCGAACTGCAGCGCACCAAGCTGCACTTGCAGGACACCATCGAACAATCGGAAGTCTCCAGCGAAGAGCTCAAGGCGTCCAACGAGGAAATGCAGGCGATCAACGAAGAACTGCGCTCGGCCACCGAAGAACTGGAAACCAGCAAGGAAGAGCTGCAGTCGATCAACGAAGAGTTGCTGACGGTCAATTTCGAGCTGAAAACCAAGGTCGAAGAAACCGACAAGATCAACGATTACCTGACCAACCTGATCGCCTCCACCGACATTGCCACCGTGTTTGTCGACCGCGCCATGCGCATCAAGTGGTTTACCCCGCGCGCCACCGACATCTTCAACATGTTACCGGTGGACACCGGGCGCTCCCTGCTCGACATCACCCATCGCCTGGATTACGACAACCTGGCCGGTGACGCGGCGCTGGTGTTCGAATCGCTGAACATGATCGAGCGCGAAGTCAGCAGCAACGACAACCGCTGGTACATCGCCCGCCTGCTGCCCTATCGCTCCAGCGAAGACCACATCGACGGCACCGTGCTGACCTTTATCGACATCACCAAGCGTCGGGCGGCCGAAGAAGAGTTGCGCCTGGGCGAAGAGCGCATGCGCCTGGTCGCCGAAAGCACCCGCGACTACGCGATCATCACCCTCGATGAACAGGGCGTGATCACCAGCTGGAACAAAGGCGCGGAGTTGATTTTCGGCTACAGCAAGACCGAGGCCGAGGGCACTTACTACGACTTCATTTTCTCCCCCGAGGACCGTGCGGCGGGCGTGCCCGAGAACGAATTGCTGACGGTGCGTACCCACGGCCGCAGCGACGATGAACGCTGGCATCTGCACAAGGATGGCAGCCGGTTTTTTTGCAGCGGCGAAGTGACCCTGCTCAGCGGCGACAACCTCAAGGGCTACGTGAAAATCGCCCGAGACCTCACGGGTCACAAACGCGAGCACGAAGCACAGAGCCAGGAATTGGCCGAAACCCGTAACACCAATTACCTCAAGGATGAGTTCTTCGCGGTCATGTCCCACGAGCTCAAGCATCCGCTGAACCTGATCCAGCTCAACGCCGAATTGCTGCGACGCTTGCCGGTGACCAAGTCGCTGGCTCCGGCGGCCAAGGCGGTGAACACCATTTGCGATGCGGTCAACAGCCAGGCGCGGATCATCGACGACCTGCTGGACGTCGCCCGGGTCCGCACGGGCAAGCTCAAGCTGCAACCGGTCAACGTCGACCTCGCCAGCGTGCTGCGCGACATCTACACCGTCGTGCTCAATGACCAGCATGACGTCAAGATTGAACTGCTGGTGCCGTCCGACCCGCTAATGGTCCACGCCGATCCGACACGGCTGGAGCAAATCATCTGGAACCTGGTGAACAACGCCCTGAAGTTCACCCCACCCAAAGGCCGCGTGCAATTGATCGCCAGCCAGTCCGGGGACATGGCGCGGCTCGACATCAAAGACAACGGCGCCGGCATCGCCCCGGAAAACCTCGAGCACGTGTTTGACCTGTTCAGCCAGGCTGAAAAACAACACATCACTCACAACCGTGAAGGACTGGGGATTGGCCTGTCGCTGGTGCGCCAGTTGACCGAGGCACACCGCGGCACGGTCGAGGTGAGTTCTGCCGGCATGGGCACAGGCTGCACGTTCACCGTCTACCTGCCATTGGCCACGACCCTTGGCGAAGCACAGCCCGTCGCGTGTGCCGAGGATATTTCCGGAAGACTGAGCGGGTTGACGATCCTGTTGGTGGACGACTCCGCAGACGTACTGGAAACCCTGAAAATTCTGCTGGAAATGGAAGATGCGCAAGTGATTGCCTTTGACCGGCCGGCGGCCGCGCTGGACGCGGCGAAAAGCACCCGGTTCGACCTGATCATCTCAGACCTCGGCATGCCGAACATGAACGGTCACGAGCTGATGAGTGCACTGCGTCAGTTGCCGCTCGCGAAGGATGTCCCGGCCATCGCCCTGACCGGCTACGGCGCCAACAGCGACATTCAGAAAACGCGGCAATCGGGCTTTGACCAGCACATCGGCAAACCGGTGTCCTACGATGACCTGATCAGCACCATCGAGACGTTGCGACGCCAGCGTTGAGTCGCGCTCAGTTCAGATAGTCGCGCTGCACACAGGCGCGCCGGTCGATGGCCTGCCGGAGCCGCTCCTTGTGATCGGCCCAGACCGCGGGATCGACCTTGGTGGAGCGCATCAATACAAGCATGGCCTCCTTGGCGGCCAGATACTCCGACCAGGCATCAGCGGACCTGAGCTTCAAACGCTCACGCTCAGTCATCTCCATCCGCCGCAACGCAATGACCGACTCATCGGTGATGACCGGCCCAAACGTCAGTTGCACCCGGTGCGGTGCAACGAACGCCTGAGTGTCCGCGACAATTTCCCTCGCCCGCTGGGTGCCCCACGTCAATGCTGCACAATAATGCTCTCCGACGTTGCGTTCATGATGCTCCTCGCTGATCGGCCAGCCATCAGCGCCATAGACACCGAGAAAAACCTGAGTAACCCCTTCAACACTGGTCCGCGCATGCACCTCGATCTGCACACCATTGCCAAGCACTTCTTCGTGGGTGTGCAGAGGTAGTCTCGTGTTGGTCCATAACCAGAACTGGGCGCCTCTGCGTCGCATCGATTTCCCTCCTTGTTGGTCTGTGGAGTAAGGCACAGCAATGAGCGTCTTTCCAATGTCGATCGTCGGGTGATGTACCGACGGCCTGTGGCCTGGGGTCAGCTGCATGAGGTGTCGGAGGAGGCCTGGCTTTACTAAGTGGTCTCGGATGCATGATTGTTGACGATCAGCTTCATAGACGCCGCCCACCGCGCAGCTTGAAAGCAGAATGGATACCGACCGTAGGCTATTGAAATGCGCAGGAAGAACAGCGCGATATCAGCCATTTTTTGATGCATCGCGACAACTGGATTCGGCCTCACCAATTCAACGATGGGTTGGCGCCAGCACGAGCCGAGGAAAAACTTAACGTCGTGTTCGGGATTAGTTGACCACTACAGTAAACGATGCGTGCTTTCTCGCCATCCCCCCCTGAAAGTAACCTTCCTTTTCGCACAAAAAAGCCCCGCTAGGTAAACCGTAGCGAGGCTTTTAGATTCCTCCTGCTGTCACCCGTGCTGTCACGAGAAAAACCGTTCAACACAAGAATGGCCGGAGAGGCGCTAAATATATGGTGTCCCAGGGCAGGTTCGAACTGCCAACCTTCCCCTTAGGAGGGGGATGCTCTATCCAATTGAGCTACTGAGACACAAGTCGTTCGCGAGAAAACGCGGTGCGATGGACGGCGTGCATGTTAACGGGCGGGTCCGCGTTTGTCATGTCGTCCTTAGCGCTTTTTAAGTGTAGGCAGGCGCCCTTCGACAGCGAGGGATTTGTTTACCGTGCAAATTGCATCACCGCAAAAAGCCATCATTGCAAATTGCAATGCAAGCACTTCTCGGGAATAACCTAATTTATTGTTTTTAAAGGATTTAATAGGCGGTAGACTCTTGGCACGTCGGCTGCTTTAGCTGTTCTCAAGAACAACGGAGGCCAGCCTCATGAACAGCGCCCTTTTACTCTCGAACGCAATCGCTCTGGCGGTCTTGCTGGGTTTTCACTTTTCCCCCGAGAGCGGCGCCGAGCCGGTCGCCCAACGCATGCCCCACTACCTTCAAGTACAGAGGGCGCCGCAATTGGCGCTGCTGAGTGATCAGCGCGGCTTTGTCAGTCAGGAAGTGAGCCAGGAAAACATCCTGCTGCCGGCGCCGTCTTCAGAACGCCTGGTATTTTGAACACCCCCTCAGGAGCACAGCATGTCCAAATCAGCCGCAGGATTTTTCATCCTAGCCCTACTGAGCGGCATTCTTCATTTGTCACTGGTCCAGGACTCGGTTGTCACCCTGCCCCTGATTGCCTGCGGTGTTTTCAGCGCGCTGTTCGTGCTGGCACTGGTCGCTGGCCGCAAGATCAAGTTTGACCCGGTCCTGCGCTGACCTTTCAGCAGGTTTCAAGAGATGGGTGGCACAGCGCAAGCCGTCCTCATCAACATCCGCCGCGCCACACTTCTCACCATTTAGCCTGCAGATGCCAGCGAAAACCTCAATGAGACTGTCCTTGCGGACCTGAAAAGCGCCTCAGGTAAATCATATTGCCATCCATCCTGAAATAGCCTCCGTGCAGTGGATGCCACTAGTAAATCGGCAATTTGCCACTATCCTGTACAAGGCAAGGAATCGTGATCGACCGCATGGCATGTACCTTCAGGTGTCTTCAGATATTACCTGTCGGGTATCAGGACGCGGCCAGCGATACGGACGGGACAGACTTTTCAAACCAGTCCGCATTTCTGATAATTGGTGCTGGCATAACGCCGGCATCCAGTTCAATATTTGTCACAGAATTGACGCCAATGAACTGGCTTCTTTGAGGCATGATGCGAGCCTCTATCAATTCAGGTTGAACATTTGGCCAGAGTCCTTGTCCTATCAGACATCGTGCGGCCAATCCCGAGAACCGCTCCCCTGAACTAACCGGTTAAATATATGCGCCCATTGAAACAGGCAATTTATTCCAGCCGTACGGCTGACAAGTTCGTCGTACGTCTGCCAGACGGAATGCGTGAACGCATTGCCGAGGTGGCTCGCAATCATCATCGCAGCATGAACTCCGAAATCATTGCGCGCCTTGAGCAGAGTCTTATTCAGGAAGGCGCACTGGGCGAAGAGTTGAGCATGCGCCTGGACAGCCCAGAGCTGTCATTGCACGAACGCGAACTGTTGCAACGCTTCCGCCAGCTTTCTCATCGTCAGCAAAACGCACTTGTTTCGCTGATTGCCCATGACGCCGAAATGGCCGCAGACGCCTCCTGACTCAACCGAAAGCTCAAGCCAGCTGATTGCTGGCTTTTTTTTGCCTGAAATTCAGGCAAAAAAAACCCGCCGATGGCGGGTTTTTTTACGTCTGGAAATCAGAGCAGGAAGATGGTCGCCAGCCCCAGGAAGATGAAGAAACCTCCGCTGTCGGTCATGGCGGTGATCATCACACTGGCACCCATCGCCGGATCGCGCCCCATCTTCGCCAGGGTCATGGGAATCAACACGCCCATCAACGCTGCCAGCAACAGGTTAAGCGTCATGGCGGCGGTCATCACCACGCCAAGCGACCAGCTGCCGTACAACATGTAGGCGACAACACCAATCACGCCACCCCACACCAGGCCATTGATCAGGCCTACGGCCAATTCCTTGCGCATCAGGCGTGACGTGTTGCCGGTGCTCACCTGATCCAGCGCCATGGCGCGAACGATCATGGTGATGGTCTGGTTACCGGAGTTGCCACCAATACCCGCTACGATCGGCATCAATGCCGCCAGCGCCACCAGCTTCTCGATCGAGCCTTCGAACAAACCGATCACGCGGGAGGCAATGAACGCGGTGATCAGGTTCACCGCCAGCCAGGCCCAGCGGTTACGCAGGGATTTCCAGACCGACGCGAAAATATCTTCTTCTTCCCTCAGACCCGCCATGTTGAGAACTTCGTTTTCGCTCTCTTCACGAATCAGGTCGACCATTTCATCGATGGTCAGACGGCCGATCAGCTTGCCGTTCTTGTCGACCACGGGCGCCGAGATCAAGTCGTAACGTTCGAACGCCTGTGCGGCATCGTACGCATCCTCGTCCGGGTGAAAACTCACCGGATCGCTGGCCATGACTTCCGAAACCTGTTTTTCCGGGTCGTTGACCAACAGACGCTTGATCGGCAACACGCCCTTGAGCACGCCGTCGTAATCGACCACAAACAGTTTGTCCGTGTGGCCTGGCAGTTCCTTGAGGCGGCGCAGGTAACGCAATACCACTTCGAGACTGACATCCTCACGGATCGTCACCATCTCGAAGTCCATCAGCGCACCGACCTGCTCCTCGTCATAGGACAACGCGGAGCGAACGCGCTCACGCTGTTGACCATCGAGGGTTTCCATCAGCTCATGGACGACGTCGCGCGGCAGTTCGGAAGCCAGGTCAGCGAGTTCGTCGGCGTCCATGTCCCTGGCCGCAGCCAGGAGCTCGTGATCGTCCATGTCGGCGATCAGGGTTTCACGAACCGAATCGGAGACTTCGAGCAGGATGTCGCCGTCGCGATCAGCCTTGACCAATTGCCACAGCGTCAGACGATCGTCCAGCGGCAAGGCTTCAAGGATGTAGGCGACGTCGGCGGAGTGCAGGTCATCGAGCTTGCGTTGCAGCTCGACCAGGTTTTGCCGGTGAACCAGGTTCTCGACCCGGTCGTGATGCGGGCCTTCCTGACGATGAGTCAGGTCTTCGACCACCCGCTGACGCTGCAACAGCTCAACGACTTGAGCCAGGCGGTCCTGCAGGCTTTCTTGCGTTTTCTTTACTTCAACTTCGGACATAGGCGAACTCCACTCCCAGCAGCGGGGCACGCCGGAAGGATCAATCAGTCAATTCATGATTGGAAAAACGGTTTACTGAGTTACTACTGGGTAAGTCCATGGAGGTATTCCACAAGCCCCGGCGGGGCTGACGGGCGCAATGATACACCGCCCGACGGTTTTAAACGTTAAAAAATCTCGGCTGAAACAAGCGCTTGCGAGACAAACCTGAGCGCCATCCTGATCCATGAAAATGCGACGACTCATTCTGAAAAGAAAACACACCGCCGCTGAAAAATGTAACGGCTACCCTTGAGTCAGACCGTCATGGAGGACGTTTGATGCTTTTGAATGCACAGTATTTTTTGCTGATCGCCCTGCTCTGCCTGCCGCTCAAGGCCCTTGCTGCAACCGTTCACCGATGTGAGGCTGCCAACGGCCGCATTACCTTCACCACATTGAGCTGTGCGGCGGGTGACAGCCTTTCACTCCAGGATGTGCGCACCTTTACACCCGGCAGTACGGTAGCCCTCATGCCTGAAGCGGACACGCTCGAAACATCACGTATGAAATTCAAAAGGAGGGAGCCGACGGTCGTCGGCCAGACCGAGGACAAATGCGGGAACGTGATTGACGCGCGGGAGCGACGGGAAGCGATCATCAATCAACGGGTGGTTGCCGGCATGAGTCAGCAGGATGTCGAAAGCGCACTCGGCAAACCTGACAAGATCACGGTGCGCAATTCGACAACAAGCTACCGTTACGACACCAAGCGGGGTCGCAGTGCTCACGTCGAGTTCGATGAGAAAGGATGTACCCGGGGAAAAGCCAAATCCCAGACGGCAAAAAGCCCGCGTTAAACGCGGGCTTTTTGGTGTTTGGTGCACTCGACAGGATTCGAACCTGTGACCGCTCGGTTCGTAGCCGAGTACTCTATCCAGCTGAGCTACGAGTGCAATTTGTGTTTTTAGACCAGATCACAACTGGTTGAAGCAGAGTAGCTCACATTACTGCAAACAACTCTTAAATGGTGCACTCGACAGGATTCGAACCTGTGACCGCTCGGTTCGTAGCCGAGTACTCTATCCAGCTGAGCTACGAGTGCATTTGTTGCCGCGCATTATAGGCCGTCGAATCTTTTTGTAAAGCGCTTTTTTCTAGTAATTTCAACAACTTACCGAAGAAGCCAGATTACAACGTACTACGCAAATAATGGCGGAGAACGGGGGATTCGAACCCCCGACACCCTTTTGAGGTGTACTCCCTTAGCAGGGGAGCGCCTTCGGCCACTCGGCCAGCTCTCCGCAACACGGGGCGTATATTAACCAGCTTCTTCCCCGTTTGCAAACATAAAAAACGATAAAAATTAATGGCTTGGTTCTTCGTCCTTCTCTTTCTTTATACGCAGGTAAATTTCCTCACGGTGGACCGCAACCTCTTTCGGGGCGTTGACACCGATACGCACTTGATTTCCTTTAACGCCGAGCACGGTCACGGTGATTTCGCCATCACCAATAATCAGGCTTTCTGCGCACCGACGAGTCAGAATCAGCATACCTTTCTCCTCACGCATTTCATTTCAGGGACAACAGTCTGCAAAAAAAAGGCACTCGACCTACAACCTGAACGGTCGCAGCCCTACATGCCTGAGTATTGACTAGCGCGGGCAAAAGAACAGCTTCGGGCCACACCATTCAAAAAAACAAAAGGGCGCGGTCAGACCGCGCCCTTCGGCTAACGCATCACTCGCCCTGTCGGGCCGGCGCGTCCAGTTCGAAAGCCGTGTGCAGAGCGCGCACAGCCAGTTCCAGGTACTTCTCTTCGATCACCACGGAGACTTTGATTTCCGAGGTCGAGATCATCTGGATGTTGATGCTTTCTTTCGCCAGGGATTCGAACATGCGGCTGGCTACGCCTGCGTGGGAGCGCATGCCGACACCGACGATCGAGACCTTGGCGATCTTGATGTCGCCAACGACTTCACGGGCACCGATCTCGCGAGCAGTGTTTTCCAGCACGGTTTGCGCGGCCTGGAAGTCATTGCGGTGCACGGTGAAGGTGAAGTCGGTGGTGTTATCGTGCGCAACGTTCTGCACGATCATGTCGACTTCGATGTTCGCGGCGCTGATCGGGCCGAGAATCTTGAATGCAACGCCCGGGGTGTCTGGCACGCCACGGATGGTCAGCTTGGCTTCATCGCGGTTGAAAGCGATGCCGGAAATGATCGGCTGTTCCATGGTTTCCTCTTCATCAATAGTAATGAGGGTGCCCGGACCCTCCTTGAAGCTGTGCAGTACGCGCAGCGGAACGTTGTACTTGCCGGCGAATTCCACCGCACGGATCTGCAACACCTTGGAACCGAGGCTGGCCATTTCCAGCATCTCTTCGAAGGTGATCTTGTCCAGGCGCTGAGCCACGGACACCACACGCGGGTCGGTGGTGTAGACGCCGTCGACATCGGTGTAGATCTGGCATTCGTCAGCCTTCAAGGCCGCCGCCAGCGCCACGCCGGTGGTGTCGGAACCGCCACGACCGAGGGTGGTGATGTTGCCGTGCTCGTCGACGCCCTGGAAACCGGCGACAACCACCACACGACCTGCTTTCAGATCACCACGAATCTTCTGGTCATCAATCTGCAAGATACGCGCTTTATTGTGTGCGCTGTCCGTCAGAATCCGCACCTGGTTGCCGGTGTAGGACACCGCTGGCACACCGCGCTTGATCAGCGCCATGGCCAGCAGGGCAATCGTCACCTGCTCACCAGTGGAGACAATCACATCCAGCTCACGCGGAACCGGTTGGCCGTCGCCACTGATTTGCTTGGCCAGATCGATCAGACGGTTGGTTTCGCCGCTCATTGCAGACAGCACAACCACCAGGTCATCGCCGGCATCGCGGAATTTCTTAACCTTGTCGGCGACCTGCTCGATTCTCTCGACAGTGCCGACCGAGGTGCCTCCAAATTTCTGTACGATCAAAGCCATTTCAAAGCCGCCTCTGCCCATGAAGGGCGCCCAAATTATCACTCAAACAGCGTTCCGGCCCGCCACTAGACCGCGAGCCGGACACACTGCCTTATAAACCCTGCTCTACAAATGGAACGGTCAGGGCCAATGCGGCATCCAGTGCGCCAGCGTCAGTACCACCGCCCTGCGCCATGTCCGGACGACCACCGCCCTTCCCGCCCACTGCCGCAGCGGCTTGCTTCATCAAATCACCGGCTTTGAGTTGGCCAGTCAGGTCTTTGGTTACGCCTGCAACCAGAACGACCTTTTCCTCATGGACACTGCCGAGCAGGATCACTGCGCGGCCGAGTTTGTTTTTCAGTTGATCGACCAGCGCCAGCAGCGCCTTGGCGTCCTGACCGTCCAGACGCACGGCCAGCACTTTCACGCCTTTGACGTCCAGGGCAGAGGCCGACAGATCGTCGCCCGCCGCGCTGGCCGCCTTGGCTTGCAACTGCTCGAGTTGCTTCTCCAGCAGACGGTTGCGCTCCAGCACAGCCGACAGCTTGTCGATCAGGTTGTCGCGACTGCCCTTGACCAGGTTGGCCGCTTCCTTGAGTTGTTCTTCGGCAGCGTTCAAGTATGCCAGCGCGGCCGCGCCGGTGACCGCTTCGATACGACGCACACCGGAAGCCACGCCGCCTTCGCTGATGATTTTCAGCAGGCCGATGTCGCCGGTACGGTTGGCGTGGATGCCGCCACACAGTTCGACGGAGAAATCGCCGCCCATGCTCAGCACGCGCACATTGTCGCCGTACTTCTCGCCAAACAGCGCCATCGCGCCTTTCTTCTTGGCGGTTTCGATGTCGGTTTCTTCGGTTTCAACGGCGGAGTTCTTGCGAATCTCGGCGTTGACGATGTCTTCCAGCGCTTTCAGTTGTTCAGGCTTGATGGCCTCGAAGTGGCTGAAGTCGAAGCGCAGGCGCTGACTGTCGACCAGTGAGCCTTTCTGCTGAACGTGGTCGCCCAGCACTTTACGCAGCGCGGCGTGCAGCAGGTGAGTGGCCGAGTGGTTCAGCGACGTCGCGTGACGTACGTCGGCTTCAACGTGGGTTTCCACCGGAGCGCCGATCAGCAGGCTGCCCGAAGCCAGTACGCCGTGGTGCAGGAATGCGCCGCCGGTTTTGGTGGTGTCACGCACGTCGAAACGGCCGCTGCTCGATTGCAGATAACCGCAATCGCCGATCTGACCGCCGGACTCAGCGTAGAACGGGGTCTGATCGAGAACGACCACGCCCTCTTCGCCTTCGCTCAGGACGTCGACCGACTGCCCGTCTTTATAGAGAGCAACGACTTTCGCCGAACCGCTGGTGGCTTTGTAACCGGTGAATTCGGTGGCCACGTCAACCTTGACCAGGCTGTTGTAGTCCATGCCGAAGGAACTGGCGGAACGGGCACGGACGCGCTGGGCTTCCATTTCGCGCTCGAAGCCTTCTTCGTCGATGGTCAGGCTGCGCTCGCGCGCGATGTCGCCGGTCAGGTCCATCGGGAAACCGTAGGTGTCGTAGAGTTTGAACACCACGTCGCCCGGCACCACGTCGCCTTTGAGCTCGGCCAGATCCTGCTCGAGAATCTTCAGGCCATGTTCCAGGGTCTTGGAGAACTGCTCTTCTTCGGCTTTCAGCACGCGCTCGATGTGCGCTTGCTGGGATTTCAGCTCAGGGAACGCTTCGCCCATTTCGGCGACCAGGGCCGCAACGATCTGGTAGAAGAAGCTGCCCTTGGCGCCCAGTTTGTTGCCGTGACGGCAGGCGCGACGGATGATCCGGCGCAGCACGTAGCCGCGGCCTTCGTTGGAAGGCAGCACACCGTCGGCAATCAGGAAACCGCAGGAACGAATGTGGTCGGCCACGACTTTCAGGGAAGCCTGAGCGTCGTTGGTGCAGCCGATGGCCTTGGCCGATGCGTTCAGCAGGCTCTGGAACAGGTCGATTTCATAGTTCGAGTGAACGTGCTGCAACACGGCACTGATCCGCTCCAGGCCCATGCCGGTGTCGACCGACGGTGCTGGCAGCGGGTGCAACACGCCGTCGGCGGTGCGGTTGAACTGCATGAACACGTTGTTCCAGATTTCGATGTAGCGGTCGCCGTCTTCTTCCGGCGAGCCTGGTGGGCCGCCCCAGATGTCGGCGCCGTGATCGTAGAAAATCTCGGTGCAAGGACCGCACGGGCCGGTATCGCCCATGGTCCAGAAGTTGTCGGACGCGTAAGGCGCGCCTTTGTTGTCGCCGATGCGAACCATGCGCTCGGCTGGAACGCCGATTTCCTTGGTCCAGATGTCGTAAGCCTCGTCATCGCTGGCGTAGACGGTGACCCAGAGCTTTTCTTTCGGCAGGTTCAGCCACTTGTCGGAGGTCAGGAAGTTCCAGGCGTAGGTGATCGCATCACGCTTGAAGTAATCACCGAAGCTGAAGTTGCCCAGCATTTCGAAGAAAGTGTGGTGACGGGCGGTATAACCGACGTTTTCCAGGTCGTTGTGCTTGCCGCCGGCGCGCACGCATTTCTGGCTGGAGACGGCGCGGGTGTACGCGCGCTTTTCCTGGCCCAGGAAGCAGTCCTTGAACTGGTTCATCCCCGCGTTAGTGAACAGCAGGGTTGGGTCGTTGCCCGGAATCAAAGAGCTGGAGGCTACACGGGTGTGGCCTTGCTCTTCGAAGAAGCGAAGGAAGGCTTCACGGATTTCTGCGCTTTTCATTAGGTTCTTCCACGGAGGCTGCGGCCAAAGGCCTGTGCGAAACGTCAACAGACGAAGCGACGGCAAAGGGCCGCATTATATCGGCCCTGCGCGCGGGGTACAGCGTGTTTATACGATAGAAACGGTCAATTGGACGGCTAACGCGGTCAGTTGCGCGAAAACTCGACGAATGTCGCGACGACTTTCTCGATTTGCGCGCGACTGACGTCCATATGCGTGACCATTCTAAGGCGACTGGCAGCGCTCAACTTGATCCCGCGCTCGGCGGCAAAGGCTTTGATCGCCTCGGCCTTATCGCCCATTTGCACATAAACCATGTTGGTCTGCACCGGCTCGACGCTGTAACCGGCCTTGCGTAACCCATCGGCCAAAAACTGTGCATTGGCGTGGTCATCGGCCAGACGGTGAATGTTTTTATCCAGGGCATACAAAGCTGCCGCTGCCAGAATACCGGCCTGGCGCATGCCGCCGCCGACCATCTTGCGCAGGCGTCGTGCCTTGCCGATCAGCTCCACCGAGCCGCACAGCACCGAACCGATCGGCGCGCCCAGGCCTTTGGACAGGCAGACCGAGACCGAATCGAAATACTGCGTGATTTCACGGGCATCGACACCCAGTTTGACGGCGGCGTTATACAGCCGAGCGCCGTCCAGGTGCAGGGCCAGACCGTGTTCACGGGTGAAGTTGCGGGCCCGGGCCAGGTATTCCAGCGGCAGAACCTTGCCCTGCATGGTGTTTTCCAGCGCCAGCAAGCGGGTACGAGCGAAATGGAAGTCGTCCGGCTTGATCGCTGCGGCGACCTGCGAAAGATCCAGCGAGCCATCGGCCTGCACTTCCAGCGGCTGAGGCTGGATCGATCCGAGCACCGCCGCACCGCCACCTTCGTACTTATAGGTGTGGGCCTGCTGGCCGACGATGTACTCATCACCGCGTTCGCAGTGGGCCATCAGGCCCAGCAGGTTGCTCATGGTGCCTGTCGGAACGAACAGCGCCGCGGCAAAACCCAGTCGATTGGCAAGTTCGGCTTCCAGTCGATTGACGGTCGGATCTTCGCCGTAGACGTCGTCACCGGTGGCTGCGTTGGCCATCGCGTGGAGCATCCCTGAGGTCGGTTGGGTGACGGTGTCGCTGCGTAGATCGATAACGCTCATGAATCTGGCCTCGGTAAGCAGGGGGAAATCCCGTTCAGGATGGAATTACTGCGGTCATGGCGACGAATAATCAACCCTTGGACGAGGAAAATACGTCTAAATCCCTGTGGGAGCGGGCCTGCTCGCGAAGGTGATGTGTCATTCACAATCTTGTCGACTGACACACCACCTTCGCGAGCAAGCCCGCTCCCACAGGGTTTCGCGTCGACTTTGGCCATGCACGGCCAGGAAATATGTGTTAAAAACGCTGCGCCGCCAGACAATCTGACGGCAAAACGTTCTCAGGGCGGGGTGCAACTCCCCACCGGCGGTAATTGCGCGCAATGCGCATAGCCCGCGAGCGCTTGGCGACAGCACGGCTTCGGCGGTGACTGGCGACAAGGTCAGCAGACCCGGTGTGATCCCGGGGCCGACGGTCATAGTCCGGATGAAGAGAGAACGGGATTGGCGCCAAAGGGCCGTCCGCGGGCATTCGTGCGAGCGTGCGTACCCTTAAATCCCATTCGATTCATATGCCCTGTTTTTTACATAAACAGGAGTCAGAACATGCAACCCACCGCAATCGACAGCAAAAGCAAAAACCATCAGGGCGAGCGCGTTGCGTTCATCCAGGCCTGCTGGCACAAGGAAATCGTCGATCAGAGCCGTAAGGGCTTCGTCGCCGAAATGATTGCCCAGGGTTATCAGGAGTCGGAGATTGATTTCTTCGAAGTCGGCGGCGCCTTTGAAATTCCACTGCACGCCAAACTGCTGGCCAAATCCGGTCGTTATGCCGGCATTGTTGCCGCTGGCCTGGTGGTTGACGGCGGGATCTACCGTCACGAGTTCGTCGCCCAATCGGTGATCAGCGGCCTGATGCAGGTTCAGCTGGAAACCGAAGTGCCGGTGTTCTCGGTGGTGTTGACCCCGCACCACTTCCATGCCGGCGAAGAGCACCAGAAGTTCTTCTTCGAGCATTTCGTGCATAAGGGTCAGGAAGCGGCGAAGACGTGTGCGGATACGTTGCAGAAGATGCGTGTGTTGCGTCGCAGCGAACACCGCGCGGTAGCCGTCTAAACGCAAACCCTGTAGGAGCCGGCTTGCTGGCGATGGCGGCCGAACAGTCGCTGAAGATGTGACTGTTCGATGGCTATCGCCAGCAAGCCGGCGCCTACAAAGGTTTCATATTCAGGCGAGGTTTTCGTCGGTGGTCGGCACGATCAGGATCCCGGCACGCAGGCCATTTTTCACCTTGGGGTTCGGGAAGATGATCCGGGCGCCCTCTTCCTCGATGATCCAGCGAGTCTGGGCGATGTCTTCGGCCAGCAGATAACCCACTTCCAGTTCCGAAAAGTTTTCGATGTCCGCCGGCAGATTCAGGCGGAAGCTGTCGCTGTGCTTGATGATTTCCCGCGCCACGCTGAACAGCTGCAACCCATCCAGCGCCGCTTCGGTCAGTTCCGGCTCGGTGCCTTCGATGATCTGTTTAAGGCGGGTTTCCAGCAGGGAGACGTTGACGCCGTCGTTCTGCCCGAATGGCCGCGCCTTGCCCAACTCCAGGGTGAAAGACTCGGCGCCGAGCTTGTCGTAGGTGTAGGAACTGAAAACGATGGACGGCTTGTTTTGCAACAGCACCGCTTCCATACCGGCAGCACGCAGGCGAGCCAGTTCCTGACGGGAATGCTGGCGATCTTCTTTCCACGGATAAAGGGCAAATTGCTCGATTTTCGAGCCGCGAATCGCTGTGTGCAGGTCGTAGTGCAGGCGTTCACGATCCGGCAGGCTGAAGAAACTGGCCGCCAGCCGCTCCAGTTCACAGGCGCGCAGGGCTTCGGAACCGCTGGTTTGTTCGTGACGGCCGTTGAACAGCCGGTTGACGTCCTGCTCGACGAAGCGCTCGCCTTTGCGAATCGCCTCCGGGTTGCCGAACAGGAACAGAATGCGTGCGCGCGGCTTCAAATCACCGCGGGCGATGTCGTGCAACAGGCGATCAAGCAACTCGATCGGCGCTGTTTCGTTGCCATGGATGCCGGCTGACAGCAGCAGGTCCAGGCCGTTGTCCCGAGCTTCAGGTGGCCGGACTTCCAGCGCACCTTCGCTCAACCATCGCATCCGCACGCCTTCGACAGTCAGTTGAGTCTTCTCCGCCGGTTCGCGGCCGGCGAGGGTCAGTTCAAGCAATTTGCCGAGGGCGAGCATAGAGCGGTTTCCTTAGTGGTCGTGTGCGCAATCCGGGCCGTGCACGTGGTCTTCGTCACCGACTTCAGCCGGCTCCATTTCCAGTTGCAGACTTACCAGATTAGTCGCCAATGGGCGCAGCAGCAGGTTTGCGTATTCAGCGTCACCTTCTTCGACGTCCACGCCGATCAGCAGTTGGCCGCGGCCGTCGTGCTGAATCCACAGCTCTTTGCCTTGCCAAATGACCGCGACGCGGGTGCAGGACGTTTCCAGTTGCGTGCCGTCGGTGTCTTCAAGGATCAGCTGCAGGGTATCGCTCATGTGTTTACGCTCTCGGCTTTCAATTGATCTGGAATGGATAAACCGCGCCCAGTTTAAGGATTTGCGTCAGTTCATCCAGTGCCGTCCGGCACTCAAGCAGCAATTGCGGGTCCGCGAGATCGTTTTCGGTCATGCGGTCGCGGTAGTGCTTGTCGACCCATTCGGTCAGCGTGCCGTACAACGGTGCCGTCATGATAACCCCTGGGTTGACGGCCGCCAGTTCGGTTTCGTTGAGGGCGACGCGCAAACGCAGGCATGCCGGGCCACCGCCGTTCTGCATGCTTTGCTTCAAATCAAACACTTTGACTTCGCGGATCAGGCCGCCAGAACTGGTCAGGCTTTGCAGGTACTGCCAGACGCGATCGTTGCCACGGCATTCTTCCGGCACGATCAACAGCATCGAGCCATCAGGACGCGACAGCAGCTGGCTGTTGAACAGGTAGGAACGCACCGCGTCTTCCACGGTGACCGCAGAACGCGGAACGCAGATCGACTGGAATTTCCCGCCGACCTTGGCGAGCTTGCCTTGCAGCTCGGCCAGCATCTGGTCGGTGTCGAGGAACGCGTCCTCGTGATAGAACAGCACTTCGCCGTTACCCACCGCGATCACGTCGTTGTGGAACACGCCCTGATCGATCACCAACGGGTTCTGCTGGGCAAAGACCACGCCGTCATCGCTCAGGCCGTGCAGACGGGCAACGGCTTGCGAGGCTTCGAGGGTCTGGCGCGCCGGGTATTTCTGCGGTGCCGGGTAGCGGGTGTCGAACGCGCTGCGACCGAACACAAAGAACTCGACGCCGGCTTCACCGTATTCACGGCAGAAACGGGTGTGGTTGGCCGCGCCTTCATCACCGAACTGCGCCACGGCCGGCAACGCGGCATGGTGAGCGAAGTGTTTCTGGTCAGCGAACATCGCGCCCAGCACGCGACTGGTGGTCGGGTGCTCGATGCTGCGGTGGTATTTGCAGTTGAGATTGGCGGCGGTGAAATGCACGCGACCATCGGCGGTGTCGGCACTCGGGCTGACCGTGGCGGCATTGGCCACCCACATGCTCGAGGCCGAGCAGCTGGCGACCAGCAACGGCATCGCGTCTTTGGCGGCTCGCTCGATCACTTGCGCGTCGGTGCCGCTGAAACCCAGTCGACGCAAGGCAGCGACATCAGGACGCTCTTGCGGGGCCAGCACGCCTTGCTGAAAGCCCATTTCCATCAGCGCTTTCATTTTCGCCAGGCCTTGCAGCGCGGCTTCCTTCGGGTTCGAAGACTGCTGGCTGTTGCTCTGGGACGCGACGTTGCCGTAGGACAGGCCGCCGTAGTTATGGGTCGGCCCCACTAGACCGTCAAAATTGACTTCATAGGATTTCATCAGCGAGGCTCCACGAGAATCTGTTGTTATAGGCATCAGTAACTAACTGTTCAGTGCGACCGAGTCGCAGCCATCGCGGGCAAGCCCGGCTCACACAGGTTCGGAGGTGTTCATACACTTTGTGTCCGATGCAAATCCTGTGGGAGCGGCGGTGCGACGATTCGACTTGCCCGCGATTGGGCATCACGCCATCTTCACGCCAGGCGTAAGGGCCGCTGGCAACGTCAGACTCGGCGTTTCCAGCGAAGCCACCGGGTACGCGCAGTAATCTGCCGCGTAATAGGCGCTGGCGCGATGGTTGCCCGAGGCGCCGATGCCGCCGAACGGTGCGCTGCTCGCTGCACCGGTCAGCTGTTTGTTCCAGTTGACGATACCGGCACGGCTTTCCAGCCAGAACTGCTGATAACGCGCTTGGGAATCGGACAACAAACCGGCTGCCAGACCATATTGGGTGTCGTTGGCTTCTGCGATCGCCGCCTCAAAGTCAGCGTAGCGGATCACTTGCAGCAATGGACCGAACAGCTCTTCATCAGGGCGATCGACCACGGCCGTCACGTCCAGGATGCCGGGGGTCAGCAACGCGGCTTGTGCCTGAGGCTGAGTCATTTCCAGCAGCGCTACGGCGCCATTGGCCAGCAACTGCTCCTGCGCATCCATCAGGGCTTTGGCAGCGCCCAAGGAAATCACCGAGCCCATGAATGGTACCGGTTGCTTATCGAAGGCTCCGACTTCAATGGTCGAACTGACCTCCACCAGGCGTTCCAGCAACGTGTCGCCCCAGGCGCCTTGCGGCACCAGCAAGCGGCGGGCACAGGTGCAACGCTGACCGGCGGAGATGAACGCCGACTGAATGATGGTGTAAACCGCAGCATCAAGATCAGCCACTTCGTCGACCACCAGCGGATTGTTACCGCCCATCTCCAGCGCGAGGATCTTGTCCGGATGACCGGCGAACTGCTGGTGCAGATGATTGCCGGTGCGGCTCGAACCGGTGAAGAACAAACCGTCGATGCCCGGATTCGCCGCCAGGGCGATACCGGTTTCGCGAGCGCCTTGCAGCAGGTTCAACACGCCTGCCGGCAGACCGGCTTCGATCCAGCACTTGACCGTCAGCTCGGCGACTTTCGGGGTCAGCTCACTCGGCTTGAACAGCACGCTGTTACCGGCCAGCAGTGCCGGCACGATGTGGCCGTTGGGCAAGTGGCCCGGGAAGTTGTAAGGACCGAACACCGCGACCACGCCGTGTGGCTTGTGGCGCAACACGGCGGTGGCGTCGCCCAGCGGGCCGCTCTTCTCGCCGGTGCGTTCACGGTAGCTCTGCACCGAGATCGCAATCTTGTTGACCATGCTGGTCACTTCAGTCGCCGATTCCCACAGCGGTTTACCGGTTTCTTCACCGATGCAACGCGCCAGCTCGTCAGCGTTGTTTTTCAGCGCTGCGGCAAAAGCCTCCAGCACGGTGATGCGTTCATCCAGGGTGCGACGGGCCCAGGCCGGAAACGCCTGACGCGCAGCTTGCACGGCCGATTCAACCTGAGCGGCGGTAGCGCCCTCGCCGGCCCACAGCACTTGCTGGGTCACCGGGTTCAGCGACTGGAAGGCTTCGCCCTGACCGGCCAGCCATTCACCTGCGATGTATAGCGAATTCATTATTTCGACTCCCGAGCAGCAGACAACGGAACGGCGCGAACCTGATCGCCGGCGTTGAGTTGAAGACGTTTGGCGGTCAGCGGATCGACCACCAGCGTACCGGCGGCAAGACGTGCGGGAGCGGCAGTGATCCGGCAGTCTTCGCGCTTGCGGTTGTGAATGATGAATGGCGTGGCGTCGTCACCCGGCGTGCCAACGGCCAACACCAGCGCCTGACTGTCTCGCACAGCGCGGATCTTGCCGGTTTCGCATTCGATGGCCGGGCCGGCGTCGAAAATGTCGACGTAGCCCTGATAGCTGAAACCTTCGCTCTTGAGCATGGCCAGCGCCGGCTCGGTGTCCGGGTGAACCTGACCGATCACGTTACGCGCATCCGGCGACAGGAAGCAGGTGTACAGCGGAAATTTCGGCATCAGTTCGGCGATGAACGCCTTGTTGCCCACGCCCGTCAGGTAATCGGCCTGGCTGAATTCCATTTTGAAAAAGTGTCGGCCCAGGCTTTCCCAGAACGGCGAACGCCCTGCTTCGTCGGAGACACCGCGCATTTCGGCAATGATCTTGTTGCCGAACAATTGCGGGAACTCGGCGATGAACAGCATTCGCGCCTTGGACAACATGCGGCCGTTGAGGCCCGTGCGGTAATCGGCGTGCAGGAACAGCGAGCACAATTCAGAGTTGCCGGTCAGGTCGTTGGCCAGGAACAGCGTCGGGATTTCGCGATAGATGTTCAGCTCTTGCGAAGCGCTGACCGTGAGGCCGACCCGGAAGTTGTACCAAGGCTCACGCAAGCCAACGGCGCCGGCAATGGCGGAAATCCCCACCACGCGGCCGTCGTCGTCTTCGAGCACGAACAGGTAATCCGCGTCGCCCCGCCCGGCTTCGCCGCGAAAGGTCTTCTCGGCCCAGCCGACCCGATGGGCCAGACGTTCTTCGTTGGCCGGCAAGGTGGTCAGGCCGGTGCCGGTGCTGCGGGCCAGGTCGATCAGAGCGGGTAAATCGCTGCTGCGTACGGGACGAACGATCATGCTATCTCCTCAAACGGGCCGCTTGCGCCACCCGCGAAACTCTCTGCTTTTCAAGCATTAAAAGCAGTCGTTAAACCGCCACCAGGCGCACGCTCGCACCTTCACCGACGCCCAGGGCTTCGGCTGCTTCCAGGTCCAGGGTCACGGGTTTGCCCGGCGCGTAATCGAGCTCGAGCAACACGGCGCGGTAATCCTGCAACTGGGCGTTGGCCACCAAGTACTGACGACCGGCGCCCTTGACCGGCTCGCCGATTTTCACCGGGACTACACGGCTCTGGGCGATCGAACGGATCCCCGAAACACGCGCATGCAGGGTCGGGCCACCGTCGAAAATGTCGATGTAGTGATCGGTCTCGAAGCCTTCGCGCATCAGTATGTCGAAAGTGATCTGCGCCCGAGGGTGCACCTGGCCCATCGCCTCTTGCGCGGAGTCCGGCAGCAGCGGCACGTAGATCGGGTAATGCGGCATCAGCTCGGCGAGAAACGTCCGGCTCTTCAGACCGCACAGGCGCTCGGCTTCAGCGTAGTTAAGGTCGAAGAAGTTGCGACCAATGGCGTCCCAGAACGGCGAGTCGCCATTTTCGTCGCTGTAACCGACGATCTCGGTCACCACGGAATCGGCAAAGCGCTCCGGATGGCTGGCCACGAACAGCAAGCGGCCACGGGAATTGAGCTCGGCCCAAGGCGATCCCACCAGCTCGCGCTGCACGTAGAAACTGGTCAGCAAGCTGTTGCCGGTCAGGTCGTGGCACTGGGAGAGCACGTGAATCTTGTTATGAATCTTCAGTTCACGGGAAGCGTGCACGAAGGTTTCATTGCGGAAACTGTAGAACGGCTCCGAATAACCGGCCGACGCCACGATGGCCGAACAGCCCACCAGTTTTCCGGTGGCGGTGTCTTCGAGGACGAAGAAATAACTCTCCTCACCGTTGAAGCTCACTTCAGCGGCGAACGAGGCTTCGCTCGCGGCAATCTTGTCGCTCAGGCGTTCAACGTCATCCGGCAAGGAAGTGACACCAATCGGGCTGTCCGCAGCCAGACGCTGTACCTCGCCCAGATCAGCCATTTGCGCGGGGCGCATCACCAGCATGGTGTCACTCCTTAATCAGAAACAAGTCGACCCGTTTGGTCGACGTGGGAAAAAAACCGGGTTGGCGCTGAAACACCTTTGTAGGAGCCGGCTTGCTGGCGATGCGACCGGTTGATCGCCGCAAGGCTTTCGGGCCTCATCGCCAGCAAGCCGGCTCCTACAGGGGGAATGCGTCAGGGCGAACCCGGCATAAAAATTGGGTTCGACGCCTGAAATCATCAGGCGTCGAAGGGTCTATCAGGCTTGTGTCAGTTTCGCCGCAGCGCGTTCGAAACGGTCCAGACCTTCGTCGATGTCCGCATCTTCCACCACCAGGCTTGGCGCAAAACGCACCACGTCCGGGCCGGCTTGCAGCACCATCAGGCCTTCACGTTCGGCAGCGTTGAAGATGTCCTTGGCCTTGCCTTTCCAGGCATCGCTCAGCACACAACCGATCAACAGGCCCATGCCGCGGACCTTGGTGAACAGGCCGTATTTTTCGCCGATCTGTTCCAGGCGCGCCTTGAACTTGTCGTGCTTGGCCTTGACGCCAGCCAGCACTTCAGGGGTGTTGATCACGTCAATTACCGCTTCGGCGACTGCACACGCCAGCGGGTTGCCGCCGTACGTGGTGCCGTGGGTGCCGACGACCAAGTGCTTGGCCAGGTCTTCGGTGGTCAGCATCGCCGCGATCGGGAAACCGCCGCCCAGGCTCTTCGCGCTGGTCAGGATGTCCGGGACCACGCCGTATTGCTGGTAGGCGAACAACTTGCCGGTACGGCCCATGCCAGTCTGCACTTCGTCGAAGATCAGCAGCGCGTTGTGCGCGGTGCAGAGGTCACGGGCGCCTTGCAGGTATTGGAGCTCGGCCGGGATCACACCGCTCTCGCCCTGGATCGGTTCCAGGACCACAGCGCAGGTCTTGTCGGAAATGGCGGCTTTGAGCGCGGCCAGATCGTTGTAGGGCACATGGGTGATGCCAGTGATTTTCGGACCGAAACCGTCGGAATACTTCGACTGGCCACCGACGTTCACGGTGAACAGGGTACGGCCGTGGAAGCTGTTGAGCGCGGCGATGATTTCATACTTCTCGCTGCCGAACCGATCGAAACCGACACGACGGGCCAGCTTGAAAGCGGCCTCGTTGGCTTCGGCGCCGGAGTTGCAGAAGAACGCACGCTCGGCAAAGGTCGCGTTGATCAGCTTATGCGCCAGGCGCAGGGCCGGCTCATTGGTGAACACGTTGGAAACGTGCCACAGCTTGTTTGCCTGTTCGGTCAAGGCAGCGACCAGCGCAGGGTGTGCATGACCCAATACGTTTACGGCAATCCCGCCGGCGAAGTCGATCAGCTCGCGACCAGACTGGTCCCAAACGCGGGAACCGGCGCCACGCACAGGAATGAAAGCGGCTGGCGAATAGTTGGGAACCATTACCTGGTCGAAATCGGCGCGTTCTACCGCAGCGTGCTCAACGGACATCGGAGTCTCCTGAAGAGGAACACTCGCCTGAAACTGGCGAGCTTGGTGAGGATTGTAAGGACAGTTTTCAGCCCGGCCTTGCCGCCAAGCGACAACTTCTTATAGCGCAAACCCCGGATTTTCCCGGGTTTACGGCAATGCGACATATACCGTCGCAAAGGCGCAGTTTAAACCGGCGGCACAGGTTACAGGCAGGCTTGTCGACCGGTGCGGTAAATATGTACCGCACGTCATGCGTCATCGTCTGTTTTCCTTGGCTTCCATCCAGACGCTAAGGGACTAGCGCAATGATTCAGCATGAACCCGAGCTTATTGCTCAGCCAGACGCGCATTTCCAGCATGCGTTCAACAATCTGCCCGATTGGGTCTTGAAAGCATCACCCGCAACACGCATGGCACTGAAAAGCGCCCGCATTGAAGTACCTGACTGGCACGCTACGGCGACCCGCCAGCAACACCTGGCACTAAAAACCGCCAGCGCGACACACCTTGTCCAGCGCAATCGACTGGAATCAATGCTGGATAACCTGCAGAACGCCCAGGAGTTTGCCGAACCGCTTCTGCGTGACGCGCTGAAAACCCGCTTCGGCCTGGACCTGGACGTCAAGACGACCTTCCTGCGCCTGTACATCCCGCAAACGATCCCATGGTTCCCGATCAAAACCGGTGCTGCGCGCACCTGGACGGTTTCACTGCTCGACGCGGCGCTGCACAATTTTCAGGATTCGGAGACCGAGGCGAATGCTTATGAGTCAGCCTCGACGTTCATCACCCAACCTTCGCCCACGGGACAGTTCGATACATTGCCGGCGATCAAGCGCCGACTCTCCATTCAGGGCTTCACAAGGTTGTGCAGGGAACTGGATATCGGCGCTCAGTACGAGACTTACCTCAAAGACAATCTGGGGTTTACCAATCCGGTCGCAGGCGCGGTGTTGAAGGCGGGCGTCATTGCGACGCACAAGGCTGCCCTTCGATCCGCACTGCAACTGGCTCTTGCCCGCAAAGATGTGCCGATCGATGCGTATCGCTCGATTCTCGACATCGTCGAGGGCCACGAAAACGTGTGGCTGGACAACTGGCGGCTGCACTGTAATGACTTGAGCATGATGTCCTCATTGCTGACCGGCATCGTCATTTTCGCGCCGAAGCTTGAACTCAGATCGCAAGCATCGCGGATCATTGTTTACATTCCCGACGATCCGGAACATCCGCTCAAACAGTACCCCGACACCCTGTCGTTCATGACAGACCTGACCCGCAAACTGCGCTCGCCCGCCTACCAGACATTCTTCAGCCGCTTCGTCGACCACCCGCAAAGGGGTTACTTTTTCGCCGACCTCAACCGCCGGCTCAGTACCGTGACCTGGCATGAACACCAGCATGGCGATCCACTGCCGAGCTGGCGCGACACGCCCATCGACAAGCCCAACCTGCAGTTCGCGGTGACTCCGATAAAAGCCGGCCTGTGGACTTACCTCTATCAACAGCAACTGAACAAGATCCTCAATGACGCGCGCTCCGTCGCGGTCTCGACCGCCAGTGCCGACCGAACCGCGCGATGGGCGGCGTGGGACGCCTTCAGTCGTGTCGCCAAAACGATTCTTGAAGTGGCGTCGTTCGTGGCCCTGCCTTTTGTTCCGTTCCTGGGTGAATTGATGCTGGCCTACATGGCCTACCAAGTGCTCGACGAAACCTTCGAAGGCATCATCGATTGGGCCGAAGGCCTGAAAACAGAAGCCTTCGAACAGCTGATGTCGATCGTCGAGACCGTGGTTCAGCTCGGAACCTTCGCCGTGGGCGGTGCCATGGCGGCCGGTGCGTTCAACCGCCTCCTGTCGCGCGAAACGCTGGAGTTGATCGCGCCATTGAAAGCCATCCAGCCAACCGTGGGCAAAACCCGATACTGGAGACCGGATCTCGCGCCTTACGAGCAATCCGTCGCGTTGCCTCCGCAAGCCAGACCCGATCATCTGGGCCTGTATCAACATGAGGGCAAAACGCTGCTGCGCCTCGAAGACACGCTCTATCGCGTCAAACCGGATAGCGAGACCGGTCAATTCCAGATCGAGCATCCGAAGCGCGATGATGCTTACCAGCCTCCCCTGCGACACAACCAGCATGGCGCCTGGCAGACCGCATTGGACCAGCCCCTGATGTGGGACCGGGAAACCGTGCTGCGCCGCCTCGGCTACAGCGTCGAATCATTCAGCGGTGCCGAGCGCGAGCAAATCCTGCAGATCAGTGGCTTCCACGACAATGTGTTGCGCGAAATGCACGTCGAGAACCTCCGCCCGCCCTCGCTGCTGACCGACACGATCAAACGTTTCAAAATCGACCGGGACATTCAGGCCCTGGTCGAGCAAACCGGCAGCGACCATCCCGAACGCTATCAAGCCTTGAACCAGCGCAAGTCGCTGTTCGAATCGCGCTACCGCGAACAGGAAAAAACCGATGATCCGCAGGTTCAACTCCTGCTCGGCGAAGCACCCGGCTTACCGACAGACATTGCGCAAGAACTGGTGAGCAACACCACCGGCACCGAGCTGATGCAACTGCACGACGGCCGCGTGCCTCAGCGTCTCAAGGACGTGGCACTCAAAGCCATGGAGGCGGTACGCGTCGCCAGAGCTTACGAAGGGTTTTACATCGAGGACATGGACACGACAGACACCCATCGTCTGGCACTGCACAGCCTAGAGTCGCTGCCCGGCTGGCCTGCTGATTTGCGCATCGAGGTCAGGGAGTATTCCCATGACGGGACCTTGCGCGACAGCATTGGCCAGACCGACGCGCCCACTCTCAGGACAGTGGTGCACGCGCAGGACGGCACTTATCAGGTCTACGAGAATGCGGCATTGGCTGGCGACTTTTATCGAGCCATCCTCACGGCGTTACCGGACGCCGAACGGAACGCGCTGGGTCTTTCAATCGACGACGGCCCGACATTCAAACAACGGATTGCCGAGCACGCGCTGAGCAAACCGGAGTTGCGCACACTGCTTGTAAAACATCCCCATCGGAAACCGTTCTATGATCCGACGACCATGCGCCTGCCCGGAGGTACGCAGGGGTACAGTCGCAATGCCGGCCCGATGCCGACCCTCAATGACAGGGTTCGCGAGGTGTATCCGAGCCTGAACACCGAGGAACTCCAGTCCGTCGTCGCGCATTTGCAACGCCACCCAGATGGCGCTCGCGTAGAGCTTTCCCGTCTCAGCCGGGAACTCGAGCGCCTGCATGTAGAGCTGGAAGCCTGGGTAAATGCCTCCCCCCAACTGCACCCCGAGACCGGGCTTCCACTGAGCGACCTGCAACGCCAGGCCCAACAGCACAATCGTCGCCTGTTGGCTCAGGAAATCCAGCGCAGCTGGCGTCGTCAATCCCCCCGGGACCTGGACTTTCCTGGAAGCAATGAACGTTATGTACTGAGGTTCGAGGAGCCGATTCTCGGCGAGCTGCCCGTTCTGAGCGCCGACTTCAGCCACGTCTCAATGCTTGCCCTCGAAGGCCATCATGCGGAACAAGGCATTCACGGTTTTCTGTCACGCTTCACGCATCTGCGTCGCCTCGACTTGCGCCGTTTCTCCCTGACCACACTGCCCGACGCCATCCCGACAATGACAAACCTGGATGCATTGGTGCTCAACGAATGCCGCATCAGGTTTGACGCCGTCGCCTGGTCAAAACTGTCCTCATTGAAAAAACTGGTGATGCTGGACCTGTTTCGCAATCCTTTCGAAACAGCCCCCGATATCGACTCACTCCCTGAGCTCGTGCACCTGGATTTGAGCGAAACCGGCCTGACGGGAATTCCCGGTACCGCCCTGCACCACCCGACGCTCGACACCCTCATGCTGACAAACAACAACATCACCGAACTGTCTCCCGAGCTGTTCGAGAGTCCGATATGTGACAAACGAGGCGTGCACCTTTCGCACAACCCGCTGACCGCAAGCGCACGGCAACTCGTCAAACTTCACTACCTCGAAACCTCCTACGATTTGGGCGTCTATGCCCCCGAGGCGGATATCGAGCGAGTCAGGGCGCTCTATCCGCATATGGAAATCGAGCAGGCCAGCGAGTTCGTCTACGAACTGCCTGGCACTCTGGAAAATGGCCGGGCAGAGCTGACCTTGCTGGAAGCAGAACTTGCCCGGTTGAGCAATGATCTGTCTGCCTGGACAGCCGATTTGCCGCCGCTTCATCCGGTGACGGGCGAACCGTTCAATGCTTTCCAATTGTTTGCCGAGCAAGCAAACCGCGACGCGTTCAAGGATGCGCTGGAGCGGTGCTGGCGACACGAGACCGAACTGGATGATTTCAATGATGCACTTGAGCCAACGTTTGAACTGGCCATCAATTACCCCATCAATGGGGAACTGCCGACAATCAGCGCCGACTTCAGTCATGTGTCAGCGCTAGAGCTGCAAAGTGTTGGTGGCGTTACGCGCATCGGGCGTTTCCTGGAGTCCTTCCCCAACCTGAAGAGCCTGAGGCTGCGTGACTACTACCTCGGCAATATTCCGCAAGCGGTGTTCAAGATGGGTCGACTGAGGTCTCTGTCGCTTCCCAACTGCCGCGTCAGTTTGTCAGCAGAATCGGTCAGCGCGCTGGCCGGAATGGAACTGCTCGACTATCTCGACCTGGGGTACAACGCTCTCGGATACACGCCCGATCTGAGTCAGATGCCGGGCCTGGCCACGGTTCTGCTCAATGACACCGGTCTCACAGAAATACCCAATGGCCTGCTGCAACTGACGGACCTGGACTGGGCTGACCTGAGCACCAATGCAATCACCGAAGTGCCCAGCGACCTGATGGAGTTACCCGTGGAGGTAGCAGAAAACATCACGCTGAGAAACAACCCGCTCTCGGAGGAAAGCCTGTCGAGGCTGATCAGCTACTACGAACGCTCGCGCGTGGACTTTAGCGTGGAAGAGGTGATCAACCAGGGTCAAATGGAGCTTTCCACCTCTGAAAGCTCCGAGATCGAGGCATAAATCAGTGTTTGGTTGCGGGCGTGGAAGGCTTATTCACCCACGCTCGGACGGCACCGACGACAACTCGAACGGACTGCTGCTGCGCCGCTGGTTGCGATCTTCCCGCGGCGTGGCGCCGAAGAAGTTGCGATAGGCGCTGGAGAAATGCGGCCCCGAAGAGAAGCCACACGACAGGCCGATCTGGATGATCGACTTGCTGGTTTGCATCAACATCTGCCGGGCCTTGTTCAGGCGCAGTTCCAGGTAGTACTGGCTCGGCACGCGGTTGAGGTATTGCTTGAAGATGCGCTCCAGCTGCCGACGGGACACGCACACATGTTGGGCGATTTCGTCGGTGGTCAGCGGCTCTTCGATGTTGGCTTCCATCAGCAACACCGCCTGGGTGAGCTTCGGATGGCTGGAACCGAGGCGATTCTGCAGCGGAATGCGCTGGCGTTCACCGCCTTCACGGATGCGTTCGACCACCAGTTCTTCGGACACGGCGCCGGCGAGTTCAGCACCGTGATCACGGGCCAGCACGGCCAGCAACAGATCGAGTACCGACAAGCCGCCGCACGCGGTCAGGCGATCGCGATCCCAATCGAACAGATGACTGGTGGCGATGACTTTCGGGAAACGCTCGGCGAAATCGTCCTGCCAGCGCCAATGCACGGCGGCGCGATAACCATCGAGCAAACCGAGCTGCGCCAACGGGTAGACACCGGCCGACAGACCGCCAATCACGCAACCGGCACGCACCAGTTGTTTCAACGCACTGCTGAGCGCCGGCGCGAGCGTGGTCGGCGGCTCATCGGCGAGCAGGAACAGTTTCTGGAAGTTTTCGAGCTTGCCGGCCCAGGGTTCACCCGGCAATTGCCAGGCGCCTTCGGCCGGCGGTTCGGCCTGCAAGAACGACAGTTCGTAGACCACGTCCGGATGCACACGCTGGGCAACACGCAAGGCCTCCTCAGCCAGCGTAAGCGTCAGTGCTTTAGTGCTGGGCCAAATCAGGAAACCAATTCGATGGGCAGTCATGGGCGAGCGATCCGAAGCGAAGAACAGTGATGAAGGCATGGGCCAATGCTAGCCCGGAAACGAACACAAATCTCAAAACCTGTAGGAGCCGGCTTGCTGGCGATAGCGGCGGGCCAGTTTGCATATCCGGCACAGACATACCGTCATCGCCAGCAAGCCGGCTCCTACAGGGATAGGGGCCAGCCTTTAGGTTGCGAAGCATGCACTATCCCGGTGCGCAACGGGAGTTCGGTTTTACTTGAGGCTGCCCGAGAGGAATTGTTGCAAACGCTCGGACTGCGGATTGACCAGCACTTCACGCGGGTTGCCGCTTTCTTCGACGACACCTTTGTGTAGGAACACCAGCTGGTTCGACACTTCACGGGCGAAGCCCATTTCGTGCGTGACCACCACCATGGTCCGGCCTTCCAGCGCCAGGGCCTGCATCACCTTCAGCACGTCGCCGACCAGTTCCGGGTCGAGGGCCGAGGTCGGTTCGTCGAACAGCATCACCTCAGGTTCCATCGCCAGCGCACGGGCAATCGCCACGCGCTGCTGCTCACCGCCGGACATGTGGCCCGGGTAAGCATCTTTACGATGCGCCACGCCGACTTTGTTCAGGTAGTGCTCGGCCTTCTCGCGGGCTTCAGCCTTGGACATGCCGAGCACGTGGACCGGCGCTTCCATGATGTTTTCCAGCGCAGTCATGTGCGACCACAGGTTGAAATGCTGGAACACCATCGACAGGCGCGAACGCATGCGTTGCAGCTGTTTCGGGTCGGCGGCCTTCAGCGCACCGTCCTTGTTCGCCACCAGCTTCAACTCTTCGTTGTTGAGCAGAATCCTGCCGGCGTGCGGCTGCTCCAGCAGGTTGATGCAGCGCAGAAAGGTACTTTTGCCGGAGCCACTGGAGCCGATGATGCTGATCACATCGCCAGCCGCCGCTTTCAGGGACACGCCCTTGAGCACTTCGTGACTGCCATAGCGTTTATGCAGGTCTTGGACTTCAAGTTTGTACATGCGGTCGGTTCTCACAAAAACAGTCAGTCAGTCGTTGAGCAAGCGCCCGTGACGCAGCGCTTCGCGCCCCGCCACCTTGGCCAGCCAGAAACCGGGTTGGGCATAACGCAGCCGTTCAATGGCAAACAGCACCCCGGACGTACCAGCACACACCGTGCTGACCCGATCCGATAACGGATCGATCACTTCGAAAATCTCATCGCCGGCTTCGATCCACTCGCCGGGTTTACGCAAGAAACTGATCACGCCCGGATGCGGCGCAAACAGCAATTCGGTGCCTTCGAACGGCATGCCTTCGCAAGCTTCTTGCGCAGGCTTGGGCCATTCGCCACTGATCAGGCCTTGCTCGGCAAGAAACGCGAGAATGCCTTCAGCGTAAGCGCAGGCGTCAGCGCGACCGGTGTCGGCCTGCCCCCCTAATTCAATGGTAGTCGCCAGACACGCCAGTGGAATCTGCGCTTCCGGGAACTGACGCGACAAACGCAGCCACGGCAGCGAGCACGCTTCGTCGAAAGAGCTGCCGCCGGAATCTTCCGCCAGCAAACCCACCTTCACATTCAGGTGCGCAGCGAGCGAACGCCATTGCGGCCAGTGTTGCGGCAAGGCGTACATGTGCAGCGCTGCTTCGGCGTCGCAATGCAGATCAAGCACGACGTCGGCGGTGCAGGCATGGCTGAGCAGTACGCGCTGCATGCCTTGCAACTGGCTGCTGGCCTCCGGCAATGCCGCCAGGTGATCGCTCATGGCCTGACGGATCAAGCGGATATTGGCGTGCGGATCATCGCCCAGGTGCCCTTCCAGCTCGGCGGCCACTGGTGCGCTCAGCTCGACGAAGTCCCGGTTGAAGTTCTTGCCGCTACCGGCTTCGAAACGACCTTGGTGATTGCCTTGAAGCAGTTGACCGAGGCCCAGTGGATTGGCCACCGGCACCAGCTCGATCACACCGTTGAGCAAGCCTTGGGCTTCGAGCTCGGTCAGGCGCTTTTTCAGCTCCCAGGCCGTGCGCATCCCCGGCAATTCATCGGCGTGCAGGCTGGCCTGGATATAGGCCTTGCGCCCGCCACTGCGCTCCCTGTTGCCAAAACAGAACACCGAAATCTGGCGTTCGCTGCCCAGGTGGCTCCACGGCAATGCATGATCGATACGTTCCATATCAGTGCTTCCGCGGGGCCAGGTAGCCCAGCCAGCGGCGCTCGGCCAGTTTGAACAGCTTCACCAGAATGAAGGTCAGGCACAGGTAGAACACGCCGGCGGTGATGTAGGCTTCGAACGGCAGGTAGAACTGAGCGTTGACCGTGCGCGCGGCGCCGGTGATGTCGATCAGGGTCACGATGGACGCCAGACTGGTGGTCTGCAACATCATGATCACTTCGTTGCTGTACTGCGGCAGCGCGCGGCGCAGGGCCGATGGCAGCAGAATCCGCTTGTACATCTTGAAGCGCGACATGCCCATCGCCTTGGCCGCTTCGATCTCACCGTTCGGCGTAGCGCGCAGGCTGCCGGCGATGATTTCCGCGGTGTAGGCGCTGGTGTTGATCGCGAAGGCCAGGCACGCACAGAACGTCGCGCTGGACAGCCACGGCCACAGGAAGCTTTCACGTACCGCTTCGAATTGCGCCAGCCCGTAGTAGATCAAAAACAGCTGCACCAGCATCGGCGTGCCGCGGATCACGTAGGTGAAGAGCCAGGCCGTCATGTTGACGACTGCGTTCTTCGAGACGCGCATCAGCCCCAGCGGCAAGGCCGCCAGCAGACCGAAAAACAGCGACAGCGCGAGCAATTTGAGGGTGGTTACCAGGCCGCCGAAGTACAGCGGCAAGGCCTCCCAAATGACGTTGTAGTCGAAGATCATAGATCAGCCGCCCTTACGCCTACCGAGTAGCGCTTCTCAAGGTGACGCAATGCCAGCAACGAGACACTGGTGATCACCAGGTACATCGCCGCCACTGCGAGGAAGAAGGTGAAAGGCTCGCGGGTGGCATCTGCCGCCTGCTTGGCCTTGAACATCATGTCTTGCAGACCCACCACCGAAATCAGCGCGGTAGCCTTGGTCAGTACCAGCCAGTTGTTGGTGAAGCCCGGAATCGCCAGACGAATCATCTGCGGCACCAACACCCGGAAGAACACCTGAAAACTGCTCATGCCGTACGCCATGCCGGCTTCGGCCTGCCCCTTCGGAATCGCCATGAAGGCACCACGGAAGGTTTCCGACAGGTACGCACCGAAGATGAAGCCCAGGGTGCCGATACCGGCGGCCAACGGGTTCAGGTCGATGTAATCGTCATAGCCCAGCATCGGTGCGACGCGGTTGAGCAGGTCCTGACCACCGTAGAAAATCAGCAGGATCAGCACCAGGTCGGGAATCCCGCGGATCACCGTGGAATACAGGTCGCCCAGCCAGGCCAGCCAGCGCACCGGGGAAAGACGCAGCGCAACGCCGATCAGCCCCAGAAGGATGGCCAGGGCCATGGACGACAAGGCGAGCTGAAGCGTCAGCCATGCGCCATCGAGGATGACAGCCCCGTAGCCTTTCAACATGATTCAGGTCCTCGAAAGTTGGGATGAAAAAATGGCGCAAACCTCAGAGATCCTGCTGCTTGCGCCATTTCGGACTTGTCGCCGGGACGTGTTACTTGCCGTAGATATCGAAGGCGAAGTACTTGTCCTGGATTTGCTTGTATTTGCCGTTCTCGCGAATGGCGGTGATCGCGGTGTTGATCTTGTCTTTCAGCGCGTCACCCTTGCGAACCGCGATGCCTACGCCGTCGCCGAAGTATTTGACGTCGGTGAAGGCCGGGCCCACGAAAGCAAAGCCCTTGCCAGCGTCGGTTTTCAGGAAACCGTCATTGAGCAGCGTAGCGTCTGCCACGGTGCCGTCGAGGCGACCGGCAGCCACGTCGAGGTAGATTTCGTTCTGCGAACCGTACGGCTTGACCTCGGCACCCAGCGGGGCCAGGACTTCGCGGGCGAAACGCTCGTGGATCGAACCACGTTGCACGCCGATGTTCTTGCCCTTCAGCTCGGTCAGGCCTTCGCTGACTTGAGTACCTTCCTTCATGACCAGGCGAGCCGGGGTGTTGTAGTACTTGTTGGTGAAGTCCACGGACTTCTTGCGGTCTTCAGTGATCGACATGGACGACAGGATCGCGTCGATCTTGCGCACTTTGAGTGCCGGGATCAGACCGTCGAACTCTTGCTCGACCCACGTGCACTTGACCTTCATCTCTTCGCACAGAGCGTTGCCGATGTCGTAGTCGAAACCAACGATGCTGCCGTCCGGTGCTTTGGAAGCGAACGGAGGGTAAGCCGCTTCGATGCCAATTTTCAGAGGCTTTTCATCGGCGAAGGTTGGCAGGGACAGCACGGACAGTGCCAGGGCGCCAAGCAGCACGAGTTTCTTCATCTTGGGACTCCATCGGTAAAGGGCTAAAACGGCAGAGTGAGCGACAGCCCAATATGCGAATGAGTAAAACCGGAAAGCGGTTGCTGCGTCCTGGGAAACCGGCGTTGTTTTCAACGCGAGCAACGACGAGCGAGTGATCGGCATTCTAACGACAGGCCCGAAGCCGATATTTCTTCAATGCGACAACAAATTACAGAAGCACCGAGAAAGCCGTTTAGGCACGTTGACAGCCTTGCAATTTCATGCAAGAGCAAAAGACAGTGAACCGATCTATATTGCAAATTGCGGGCCTATTATTGGCAAAGCCTTCTAATCCGGCAAGCCTAGCGTGGGTTCTTATTTTTTTGCCGGGCTGAAATGCATTGATGCGGGGTTAAGGCGTTTCGCAATGCCCCGTATCGGCGCGGGCGGTTACACATTCAGTTACTTGAAGGGGGATGGGTAACAGTGGGAAATGGACTACGGGGGAAGCCGATAATTATTGGCTGGTGTTTATGGGGTGTCTGACAGATCGCCTTCGCGAGCAAGCCCGCTCCCACTGTGGATCTCCGCCGAATACGGGATTTGTGCCCGACTCAAACCCACTGTGGGAGCGGGCTTGCTCGCGAAGAGGCCCGAACGACCAACACAAACCCCTCAGGCATAAAAAAACCCCACCAGGCTCAACACCTGGCAGGGCTTCGATGACGCCGAACGCTACTTATGCAACGTTCATCGTCTTATGCGTATCAATCAAATGCTGCACCACACCCGGATCCGCCAGGGTCGAGATATCCCCCAAGCCATCATATTCAGCGGTCGCAATCTTGCGCAGAATCCGCCGCATGATCTTGCCCGAGCGAGTCTTCGGCAGGCCCGGCGCCCACTGAATCACATCCGGCGAAGCAATCGGGCCGATCTCTTTGCGCACCCAGTTCTTCAATTCCAGACGCAGTTGCTCGCTCGTCTCCTCGCCAGCGTTCAGGGTGACGTAGACATAAATGCCCTGCCCCTTGATGTCGTGCGGAACGCCGACCACGGCCGCCTCGGCGACTTTCGGGTGAGCGACCATCGCGCTTTCGATTTCGGCGGTACCCATACGGTGGCCGGATACGTTGAGCACGTCATCCACGCGACCGGTGATCCAGTAGTAACCGTCTTCGTCACGACGCGCACCGTCACCGGTGAAGTACATGCCACGGAAGGTCTTGAAGTAGGTATCGACAAAACGATCATGGTCGCCATACAGCGTGCGCGCCTGGCCTGGCCACGAATCGAGAATCACCAGGTTGCCCTCGGCGACGCCTTCGATGATGTTGCCCAGGTTGTCGACCAGCGCCGGCACCACGCCGAAGAACGGACGGGCTGCTGAACCAGGTTTCAGCGCGTGAGCGCCCGGCAGCGGGCTCATCATGTTGCCGCCGGTTTCGGTCTGCCACCAGGTATCGACGATCGGGCAACGGGACTTGCCCACATTCTTGTAGTACCAGTCCCACGCTTCCGGGTTGATCGGCTCACCCACAGAACCGAGCAGGCGCAAACTGCTGCCATCAGCACCTTCGACCGCGGCTTGCCCCGAGGCCATCATCGCGCGAATGGCGGTTGGCGCCGTGTAGAGGATGTTGACCTTGTGCTTGTCGACGATCTTCGCCACCCGGGTGATGTCCGGGTAGTTCGGCACGCCTTCGAACAGCAGCGTGGTCGCGCCGTTGGCCAATGGGCCGTAGACGATATAGCTGTGGCCGGTGACCCAGCCGACGTCGGCGGTGCACCAGTAGATTTCGCCCGGGCGGTAGTCGAACACGCGCTCGTGGGTCATGGCCGCGTAAAGCAGGTAGCCGCCGGTGGTGTGCTGCACGCCTTTAGGCTTGCCGGTGGAACCGGAGGTGTAAAGGATGAACAGCGCTTCTTCGGCGCCCATCTCTTTCGGCGCGCAGACACTGCCCGCCACTTTCATCAGGTCTTCAAACCAGATGTCGCGATGCTGGTTCCACTTGATGCTGCCACCGGTGCGCTTGCACACGATGACTTTCTGAATGCTGCTGGTTTCCGGGTTGGTCAGCGCGTCGTCGACGTTGGACTTGAGCGGGATTTTCTTGCCGGCACGAATGCCTTCGTCAGCGGTGATCACCACCTTGGATTTGCAGTCGATGATGCGACCGGCCAGGGCTTCCGGCGAGAAACCACCGAACACCACCGAGTGAATCGCGCCGATCCGGGTGCAGGCCAACATGGCGACCACGGCTTCGGGAATCATCGGCATATAGATAGTCACCACGTCGCCGCGGTGCACATCCTGGCCGCGCAAGGCGTTGGCGAACTTGCAGACTTGTTCGTGCAGCTCGCGGTAGGTGATGTTGCGGCTTTCGGAAGGGTCATCCCCTTCCCAAATGATCGCGACTTGATCGCCGCGCTCGGCCAGATGACGGTCGAGGCAGTTGTAGGAAACGTTCAGGGTGCCGTCGGCGAACCATTTGATATCGACATGGTGATCGTCGAAGGAAGTCTGCTTCACCGTGGTGAATGGCTTGATCCAGTCGAGACGCTTGGCTTGCTCGCGCCAGAAACCATCCGGGTTGACGACCGACTGCTGGTACATCGCCTTGTAGGTCGCCTCGTCAGTTAGCGTGTTGGCCAGAACCTCGGGACGAACGGGATACAGGGAAGCCGCACTCATCTTTCTTACCTCGGTGAAATAGTTGTTTTTGTATGACTCCGTTGTAGCCGGGCCGGGCCTATAGAACCATTCGACGATGGTAGTAACAAGCCCCTACAAATTATCGTGATAAGCCCGCTCAGATACACGCGCCCCCTGTAGGAGCCGGCTTGCTGGCGATGGTCGTCAACGATAACGCACCCATCCTGACACCCCGTGGCGCTCTCGGATTAATCGCCAGCAAGCCGGCTCCTACAAGGTGATGGTCGTTCCGCCAACAGGTTATTCGGTGATTGTTACGAAATCTGTCAAAGGTGTTTATCAAAACCCCACCTATATGAACGCAACCCTCACGCCTAAAATCAGCCTCGCCAACAAGGCAAACCTGATTAACCAAGTTGCAGCCCCCACGAAGGCAGTTAATCAAAAAACACCAGTCATCAAGTTCCACACGCAACCCCAAAAAGGTTGCGTGACCCCACTCGACCTCTAAAAGGTAAAAACGAAATGAAAGCTTTATTAGTTCTGGCCCTCTCCAGCCTGTGCGCAACCGCCATGGCAGACGAGGTCCCGACTGATGTCGCACAGCAACAACCGATCATCGAGGAATACACTTACTCCACTCACCTGGACATCGCCAAAGTTGTCTCCATGAGTGAAATCCCCAATGTGTGCGAAGTGGTCCCCATGAAAATGGAATACGACGACTCCAAAGGCCAACGCCACATTCTGCGCTACAGCGTCATGGGTAACGGCTGCACCAACGGCTGATCACCCGCACGTCCCTAAACGGTTCGACCCAATGCCCGATCATCACACCACCCTGTAGGAGCCGGCTTGCTGGCGATAGCAGTCGACACGATGTTTGAGCTATTGAAGCGCCGAACCGTACAAATCGATTTATTCGATAATTTTAAGCACTAATTTGCGCTTTTTAATCGAATTAATCGGCGTAGTATGAATTCCACACCAAGGCACACAACGCCAACGAACCTGGAGCAACGACATGAAAACCAAACTGATCCTCGCCCTGACCCTGTCTGTACTGGCCGCCAACACCTTCGCCGCCGACGGTTATGACCGCACGGGTTCGGCCACTTTCACCACCGAAGCAGCTGTCGCTTCTGACGGTTACGACCACACCGGCTCGGCCAAAGTCGCCGCTGATGGTGCCGATCACGTCGGTGCAGGCAAACTGGCTTCCGATGGTTTTGATCACACCGGCGCCGCCAAAGTCGCTGCCGACGGTGCCGATCACGTTGGCGCCGCCAGGTTCGCCGCCGATGGCGCAGACCACGTCGGTGCAGCTCGCCTGAGCTGATCATCGAGCGTGACTTTACAGCCCGGCTTCGGTCGGGCTTAGTTGTGTCTGGGGTCACCGAAAATCGGCTCAAAACACAACATGTAGTGAAAAACCCGTTTTTCTGGCTATTTTTTGAACAAAAAAGTAGTGCGTCAAAATTTAGAAAAAAAAATCTGCGCCCGCGATCTCCAGCCAAAGCCCTGTAAACCCTCGCTCCGACCGAAAAACCCGCCTTCTCGACCGCTCCATGCGCGGATTCGCCCCACCACGGCCGCAAAAATTTCCCTATAATGCCGGCTTAAACGGGCCTGCAATATTCCCTTACAGGGATAACAGCCAGTCTGAAGCCCACGCCGAAGTCCTCACCGATTTCTGCGCCCGTCAGAGGCTCTCGGACCCCGTACAAAATTATGTTTATTTGCCTGCGTGTACCGCTGCAAAAAACGCTATCCAACGCGGCCAGTACGGCCGTGTGAAAAACCAACCGATCAGTTTTCACACGGGCATCTGGCCCTCACGCAGGAGACGACACGTCATGCTGAGCTGGGACGAATTCGACAAAGAAGACAGCGGCGAGACCGTGGTAAAAGGCGCCAACGCCGGCCACGCGACTGAAGCCAACATGGACCGACTCGACACCGCTGGTGGTGTCGCCGCTCAAGAAGCTCGCGCCGTAACCGCGACCGACTCTGCCGCTATCGCCCGTGCCAAAGCAGCCCTGGACAACCTCGACATCGCTGAAGGCCTCGCCGAACTCGAAGGCGCCTCCGCCCGCGTCGCCGTTGACGAAAAGCGCATGATCAACTGCCGCGCCGACCTCAACCAACTCGTGCCTTTCAAGTACGACTGGGCCTGGCAGAAGTATCTGGACGGTTGCGCAAACCACTGGATGCCGCAAGAAGTCAACATGACCGCCGACATCGCCCTCTGGAAAGACCCGGAAGGCCTGACCGACGACGAGCGCCGCATCGTCATGCGCAACCTCGGCTTCTTCTCCACCGCCGACTCCCTGGTTGCCAACAACCTGGTCCTGGCCGTGTACCGCCTGATCACCAACCCGGAATGCCGCCAGTACATCCTGCGCCAGGCTTTCGAAGAAGCGATCCACACCCACGCCTACCAGTACTGTATCGAATCGTTGGCCATGGATGAAGGCGAGATCTTCAACATGTACCACGAGATCCCATCGGTCGCGAAAAAAGCCACCTGGGGCCTGAAGTACACCCGTTCGATCTCCGATCCGAAGTTCGAAACCGGCACCGTCGAAACCGATAAAGAACTGCTGCGCAACCTGATCGCCTACTACTGCGTTCTGGAAGGCATCTTCTTCTACTGCGGCTTCACCCAGATCCTCTCCATGGGCCGCCGCAACAAAATGACCGGCGTCGCCGAGCAGTTCCAGTACATCCTGCGCGACGAATCCATGCACCTGAACTTCGGCATCGACGTGATCAACCAGATCAAAATCGAAAACCCGCACCTGTGGGATGCCGAGATGAAGGAAGAAGCTTCGCAGATGATTCTGCAGGGCACTCAGCTGGAAATCGAATACGCGCGGGACACCATGCCTCGCGGCGTGCTGGGCATGAATGCGGCGATGATGGAGGACTACCTCAAGTTTATTGCTAACCGTCGTCTGTCGCAGATTGGGTTGAAGGAAGAGTATCCAGGGACGACTAACCCGTTCCCTTGGATGAGCGAGATTATGGACTTGAAGAAAGAGAAGAATTTCTTTGAGACTCGGGTTATTGAATACCAAACCGGTGGTGCGCTTAGCTGGGATTGATTTCAACATAAACTCATAAAGGCTGCCGTTAGGTGGCCTTTTTTTTATCAAAAAAATTGAGATACTATTTAAACAGTAGAATCACCACAAGGGATTGTCCGCATGGAAAGCGCAACACAAATATTAATACGAACACAACTTACCGAAATACAGGAAAAAGCCGCAGCTCAATGGGTAGATCATGAGCAACACGCAGTGATTGCTATTGTTCGGGCACTTGAAATTGCAGCTGGGGTCGGCCAGTGTGAATATTCATTAATGAACGAAGACCGACTTTATGCCGGATATGGGGCAACAACGGCATTAAAACCATTCTTGGCAAAAATAAAGGATCTACCTGGGCCGATTCCGTGGATGCCCTCCTCGCCAGAAACCAGCAAATTCGCATTCACATACCTCATAACTTGCGGAAAACTATCATATGTATACAGACTCGCTTCACTTGAGCGCTTCGGGTTATCCAAAACACATTCAACTCCAGATGGATCAACAATTGAAGTAGAGGCAGACACTATTGAACTAGCACAAACAACAGCTATAAAATTAGCAGCAATACGACCCACCCCAAACATCCACGACGGTGAAATCACAAAGCGCCAGAACAAAATATTAAGCAAAAAATGTATCAATATGTTGAATCGCCCCTAGTTTCGTAGACACCTCCAAGCCTTAAAATGAGGCCCATTAGGAGGTGCCATGAGCAACCAGCGTTATCCCGAAGAATTCAAA